>JBBRSC010000290.1:0-3764 GCA_038245795.1 Acidimicrobiales bacterium | reverse complement strand
TCGCGTGGTGTACTCAGATGCGGAGCTCGCCGCGGAAGTGTTCTCACCCGAGCGTTCCAGGGCGAGGGTTCACCCGCTGGGTGTCGAACCCGGCGCCATCGATCTCCGAGCGGTTGAACCGGAGATGGTTGAACCCGCGATGGTTGAACCCGCGATGGTTGAATCGGCGATGGTTGAACCCCCGACCGATGAGGTCGGGCAGGACTTACCCGGTTCGGTCTTCTAACCTGCGTCCCACATCGAGGGACAGGATCGTGCTCGTGGCATCACCGAACGTCGGGATCATCTTCGCGAACATCGCAGGGTTGGGCACACCGGACGGCGCCACGGCACTGGCGGAATCCTGCGATCGTCACGGCGTCGAGTCGGTCTGGACGGTCGAGCACGTGGTGGTGCCAGCGGACTACGAGTCGCCATATCCGTATTCCAGTGATGGCCGGATGCCGGGCCCCGAAGAATCCCCGATCCCCGATCCGTTGATCTGGTTGACGTGGGTGGCAGCCAAGAGCGAGCGCGTTCGGCTGGGAACCGGAGTGCTCATTCTTCCGCAGCGGAATCCCCCGGTACTGGCCAAGGAGGTCGCCAGTCTGGATGTGTTGTCCCGCGGCCGGGTGATGCTCGGTGTGGGAGTCGGATGGCTGGAAGAGGAGTTCGACGCTCTGGGGGTGCCGTTTCGCGAGCGAGGGGCACGGACCGATGAAGCCATCGCCGCGTTGCGAGAGCTCTGGCAGGCCGACGAACCGACCTTTCACGGGCAGCACTATTCGTTCGATCGGGCCAAGTCATATCCGAAGCCTGTGCAGCAGCCGGTGCCGATCATCATTGGCGGGCATTCTCCGGCGGCGGCACGACGTGCGGGTCGCCTCGGGGATGGATTCTTCCCTGGCCAGGTCGATCAGCTTGAGGATCTGTTGTCGACGATGAGGTCAGCAGCCACTACGGCAGGTCGTAACGGCGATGCCATCGAACTCACGGTCGGCGCCTCCCGTCATCCCGACGAGATGCGTCGATTCAGCGACCTGGGAGCCACGCGATTCGTCATTCCGCCGCCCGCCATCGATGCCGACCACATCGACGCTGCGATCGAACGGACGCTGGAGCAGTATCTCGGCTGATTTCCCGGACCGAGACGAACTGATCCGGGATGTCGACGGTCAGTTGCCGTTGGCGGACCAATGCCAGGGTTCGGACGGCAGATTGAACAATCCGTAGCGCGATGCGTTGGCTGCGAGCCACTGATACCCGGCGGAGCCGCGACTCAGTATCCGACCATCGGCGGAGAAGTCGACAGCCAAACCGAGCTCGTGCTGCGAGCGGCCTGGGGGAGCCGTCGGCGGTCGACACGACGACGACGGTGCCTGGTAGATCGCATAGTTGCTGGTCCCACAATTATTTCGCCGGACGGCGATCTGCTGGGCCGGATCCCGATAGCCGCCGCCGCTGAAATTGATGCCGGCGGCGCGAGCATCATTGAGCAATGCGTTGAGGCCAGGCTGGAGGCTCGCCGCCACGTTGATGCCCTGGACGTTCACGATGCCTGACCCGCCCGACGTACTGAAGGTCGGCGTCGGCCCATTGGCTGTGGAACGAGCGGTGTACGTCCGGCCGGACTTCGTGAGCGCCACTCGTGCCGCGTCGGCCTGCCGTTGACGCGCCGCGATCTCAGCGACGAGTTTGGCCTGTCGATCGGTGATTTCCGAGGACAGTGCCGAATCGAAGGACGCCAGCGCGTCGGCTTCGGCCTGAGCGCCGTCGATCCGATTGTTGAGCTCCTGCTGGAACTGCTCCTGTTGTGCCTGCGACTGTGCGAGCGCATCGAGATGGCCCGATGCCTCCAGCTTCTTCGCGGCTGCGCGGGCGGCGGCGTCGGTCTTTGCTCGCCGTTGGATGCCGAGGTCCTCCTGGACGCTCCGGTACCGCTCTGCGGAATCCATGCTCGACGACGATCGCTCCGCCAGAATCGTGGCCCGGTTCAGGGCATCGTTGGGATTGTCGCCGGAGAGAATTGACCACCCGTTCTGATCGCTGGCATTGATGTACGCCTCGATGGCCTCGTTCTTGATGTCGCCCTTGAGGACGACCAGCTCGGCCTCGGAAGTGTCGAGCGCGGTTTGTGCGGCGGCGGCATCGGTTTCGGCCTGGGCCTGCGCTTTCTGAGCGTCCTCGGCCAATGCGGTCTGCGTGTTCAGGTTGTCGGAAAGATCTGACAGCGCTTGTGTCAACTCCTGGTCGGTGGCCTGCAGCACGTTCACCTGCGACGCGGCGTCAGCCTTCTTGGACCGCACCGATTCGCGTTGCTGTTGGAGATCGCGCAGCGACGGCTGGCTCGGCGCCTTGGGCGGTGCCGGTTTCGTCATCGAGGCTCCCACCGGCTGCCCTGTGAGAAACACGGCGCTGATGGCGACGACCATCGCCAGCGATCTGACGCTCGGGAGGAACCGACTGCGACCGCGGGCGAACCGTGATGAAACGTCGAGCACCGACGGGTGGACGGGAGGGCGGGAGAACGGTTCGATCATGTGCGAGGGAACGAATCGCTCTGGCGAAATCGTCACACAACCGTAACAGATGACCCGGGTCAACGGGCACCAGCCCTGGGTCATCTGTCACGGAGTGCCGTCCCGCCGATCAGCGATGGTGTCGTCCTGCACCCCGTGACGGCCACTCGCCGGCCTTGGCCTTGGCGATGATGGCATCGGCTTGTGATTGGGTGATCTTGCCGGCAGTGACCCTGGCCGTGAGCCGTTCGGTCAACCTGTCGAGCCGCACCGAGTCGATGGCGCCCTGGAGCTGTTCGGTCGGGATGCCGAGCTTGGCGGCGACATCGCCGACCCGCTGCGCCCGCCGCGCCGCCCGTTGTTCGGCGGTGGGACCGTTTCCCGCCGGTGGAGTGCCGGATGACTGCGCTGACGGGGATGACGTCGTGGTGCTGTCAACTGACTGGGCGGCGGCGAGGGCGACGCCGCTGATGGGAAGCGCCAAGCCAGCTGCGGCGACGGCGACGGCGAGAGTGCGCTTGGACTGTTGAAACATGATGAGCCTCGATTCGGCAACTCCCGGAGATCGGAAGCAATGACGACATCATCGAGGGAGGACATCATCGGATCGTGCGGAAGATGTGATGGAAGTGTGATGGCCGGTCACGCCGACTGCGAAGAGAATCATCGCGATTGGCAGGTCGGACACCAGGTCGAGGTTCTGGCGTCGATCACGCTTTTCGACAACGTGGTTCCGCATCGAACGCAGGGTTGGCCGGATCGTCCGTAGCAGCGGAGGTGCATCTGATTGGTTCCGGCCCGACCGTCCGCATCGACGTAGTCGCGCAGGGTGGTGCCGCCACGTTCGATCCCTTCGTTGAGTACTTCGCGCAATGCCGCCAACAACGTCGCTGCCTGCTGCTTGGTCACACGACGGCGGGCCGGGTGGATCCCGGCTAGCCATAGGCCCTCGTCGGCGTAGATGTTTCCGACCCCTGCGATCGGCCGTTGCGACAGGAGGTGCGTTTTGATATGCCGTCGACTGGCGTTCATCGCCCGCCAGAACGTCGTGTCGAGGACCGGGTCGTCCGGCTCGGCACCGAGTGCGGCGAGGGTCGCCAAGGATGCGTAGTCCCCGGGTTCGACGACCGCTACGCGGCCGAATCGGCGCACGTCGCGGAACTCGAGCGTCTCGCCATCCAACATGGTCCATCGGGCGCGTGCGTAGGGGTCGGCTGGCACCTCCGAACCATGGATCCGCAACGAACCGGTCATCCCGAGATGCAC
>JBBRSC010000289.1:0-3764 GCA_038245795.1 Acidimicrobiales bacterium | reverse complement strand
ACTACCTGCGCGTGTTGGTGGTCATGGCGGTGTCGAAGGGGGCCATGAGCCAACCGGGGCTTCCGGGTGCGGCAAGCAGCGAACATCTGGGGACCGGCCGATGACCGACCGTGCGCAAATTCTGTGGGCCGTTCTCGGCGTCATGTTGCTGGGCGCCATCGGCATCATCCTGATACTCGTCCGCCGCCGGCGGCTGCGAGGGAAGTACGGGCTGTTGTGGCTCCTGGTCGCGGCCGCCCTCGTGCCGCTCGCTGTCATTCCCCGCGCCGTTGATTGGCTCGCCCAGGAGTTGGGGGTCTATTACTCCCCGACCGTCATTCTGCTCGCCGGTCTCGGGCTGCTGACCTTGTTGTCGATGCACTTCAGTTGGGAGCTGTCCCGACTCGAGGAACGCTCGCGGACCCTGGCCGAAGAGGTGGCCCTCCTTCGATCCGATCTCGAACGAGCGGAGCGTGCCCAGTCGAGCGAGTCAGTGAACATCAGGGAAAGATCGGCGCCGACGACGCCACCTCAGCCACCCGATCGCGAAGCGGCCGACCCGGTTGAGCACCAAACAGCGCCTCAACACGTGGACGGACACGCCGCCGATTCACCCATTGCAGCGGACTGAAGATCGGGTTGGCGTCGCGAATCACGTACATCTTCTCGCCCGGATCAAAGTCGTACGGGTGAAGGTAGATCCACGGCACAGTGGAATCGGCAGACGCCAGGAGCCGCTTGGTAACGCACAGCGGCAACAACCGAAAGTAGATGCCACCGAGCGGCACGCGGAGCAATCCTGAGCCGAGGAGCGTGGCCGGGAACTCCACGAGACCGGATGGCCACCGGAACGGCATCGTCGGAGCACCCGGAAAGCCGAAGAGAGGGTTGGCATTCGGCAGGACACTCGATGAGTAGGTGAACCCGGCCTCGGCCAGGACATCGGACGCCCAGACGGCATCGGGGGTCAGGCTGAACTGCGGGGCACGGAACCCCACCACCTCGCACTGCGCGAGATCCTCCAGGAGCTCTCGTCCCCGCCGGACCTCGTCGGCCAACACGTCAGGGGAAATGGTGCCGAGGGGGACGTGGCGATACCCGTGCAACGCCACCTCGTGACCACCCGCCGCGATGTCACGCACCAGATCCGGATGGCGTTCGGCTTCCTCGCCAACGATGAAAAAGGTGCCCGAGGCGTGTTGAGTCGACAACCAGTCGATCACTTGGCGGGTGACCTGGGGGAACCGGAGTTCGGCCGCCGGTCCGGGTCGATGATCCTCGACGTCGATCGTGAACGTCATCGGGCTCGGAGCGCTCGAGGTACCCATCAGTAGGCGTCCATGTCGAGAAACTCGAACGTCTCGAGCCGAAACGAATGCTTCGCGGCTGCCGATGTGAGGCTCCGATAGATCAGGTTCAGCGGCGCCGGTTGGAGCCGGCGAGGGGGTTTCAGCCCGCGCACCGACACGCGCGCATTGAACCCGGCGTAGACCGCAAACGGTGCACCGTGGTGCTTGCAGATCGACCCGATGAGCCGATGTGCGGCGAGCGGTTCCGAGTGCGAAGCCGGCAACGGACGGCGCGGCATCAGCTTCAGGACAACAGCCGCCGGCACCGGTCCCAGATGGGATTGGGTGCTGATGGCAACGAGATCGTCGGTGATGTGTACCGAGAACGGCGCGGTGTTCGGCGACGCCAATCGCCAGCGGAGGTACTCGGGGCTGGCAACGTTGCGCCAACCCCACTCGACAGGATGATCGAGGTCCTCGAATGCCGAAGTTGCGGCGGAACTCTCGAGGAACTCGGAGTCGACCAGGTGGTGATCGATCGAATCCAGGCCGGGGCCGCGGGGGACGAGACGCACCGGCAGCGGGCCCAACAGTCGGAAGTCGAGTTTCTTCACCACGGGTGGAGTGCTGTTGTCGTTGGAGACGCCGATAATGCCCTGGGCTCCGTACTCGGCAAGATCCCGGGCGAAGAGTTCCTCGGCGATCGACCAGAAATGTCCCTGGCGTTGGCCCACCGAGCGCGTCACGGCATTGAGCGAGAACATCATTCGCATTGGGCCGGCCGGGGTCCGGTACAGCTGGGGAATGTGCGCGTAGTGGGCATCCAAACGGGCGCCATCGCGACGGAAGCCGTAGATCCCGGGACCGTAGGGGTTGGCGTTGTACAACCATTCGAGGTGCGATTCGTCGCGCCAGCGGCGATCGGGCAGTTCGATGTTGAGCAGATCGGTCGCCTCGACGAGGGACGCCAGACCATCAGTTCGCGTAGCTGCAGAGGCCTCGGACACGACGACAGGTTATTGGTCCGGAGCGGTCGAGGCGGACCGGCCCCAGGCACTAGCTTTTCGTAGTGCGCACAACTGGCCGGTGGACCACACGGCGCGACCTGGATGACCGGACCAGCTGGCCTCGACGACGGCTTGACACACTCCGGGAGCCCGGCGTGTTGGCGCTCGCGGCCATCAGCTACATCCCCCTGCTACTGACCCACGTCGGCAAAGTGGGAGCCGACACCAAGCAGTACCTGTACCTCGATCCCGGCCGACTTCTCAGTCGTGCGACCTCGCTCTGGGATCCGAGTGTCGGTCTCGGCACAGTGACCCATCAGACCATTGGGTACCTGTTCCCGATGGGCCCCTACTACGCGGCGATGGATGCCGTTGGGGTGCCCGACTGGATTGCGCAGCGGATCTGGATGGGGTCCATCATCTTCGCGGCGGGCATGGGGGTCCGGGCGCTGCTCGGCACGCTGTCGTGGAAGGGCAACGGGCGCACCGTCGCCATGTTCGCGTATGCCCTGAGCCCCTACCTGCTCCACTACATCTACAAGCACTCGGTCATCCTCATGCCGTTCGCCGCACTGCCGTGGTTGCTGCACTTCACGATCCGATCGTTGAGAAATCAGAACTGGCGGGACCCTGCGGCCTTCGCGCTCGTGACCCTGACGGTGGGCGGCATCAACGCCACGTCGCTGTTGCTGGTTCTCGTGGCTCCCGCACTGTGGGTGGTGCATGCCGTGGTCGTGGAACGCGATCTCACGATCCGCCAGGTGATTGCGCCGGCCATCCGCATCGGGATCCTGACACTGGCCACATCGATCTGGTGGATGGCCGGGCTGATGCTCCAAGGTCGATATGGCATCGACATCCTTCGGTACACCGAGACCTATCGTACGGTCTCCAATGCGTCCTCGTCGCCCGAGGTCATCCGTGGCCTCGGCTACTGGTTCTTCTACGGTACCGACACCCTCGGACCCTGGTTCAAGAGCGCCGTCACGATGACCGAGTCGGTCCCCGCGCTCGCGCTGAGCTTTGTCATTCCGCTTGCGGCAGTCACCGCCGCGCTCTGGACACGATGGCGCTACCGGATCTTCTTTGTGGCAACCGCCATAGCGGGCCTCGTGTTGTCCGTCGGGGCGTTCCCGTTCGATCGGCCGTCGCCATTTGGTTCGATTTTTGCGTCGTGGACCACCACATCATCGGGCCTGGCATTCCGGTCGACGCCACGAGCGCTCCCCATGCTGGCCCTGGCATCCGCAGTCTTTCTGGGCGCGGGCGTGGCGGCGTTGTCTGCTGCTGCTCCCCGGCGTCGGACCGTCTTCGCAGGCGTTGCGTTGCTGGCGATCGTTGCCAACATGGGCCCCATGTGGCAGGGAAACCTGGTCGACAGCTTCCTGGAACGAGGGAGCGACATTCCTGGGTACTGGAAGCAGGTCGGCCACGAGCTCGATCGCGGCGATCCCCAGACACGGGCGCTCGAAGTTCCCGGGATCGATTT
>JBBRSC010000288.1:0-3838 GCA_038245795.1 Acidimicrobiales bacterium | reverse complement strand
CGACCGACGTGGGCCGACGTCGGATGACGGCGTTGTATGACGGCGACGAGTGTCATCACTATGACGACAAAGCTGAGTTGCACGAGTGACAGCACGGCCGCCACGTCGAGACGGGTCAGTCGGGCCGCCTGGATCCAGATCTCGATCTCGACCGTCGAGGTGGTGGGATCGCCGAGCAGCAAGACGATGCCGAACGACGTCAGACAGAACACGAAGGCCACCAACGACGATGACGCAATGGCACCCGCGCTCATCCGAATCGATGTCGCCCACGCTGCGCGGAACCGTCCCCGGCCCGCCAAGCGCGCGGCGTCCTCGTAGGCAGGATCGATCGATTCGAGTCGGGCCGCTGTTCCGCGGGCGATGATGACCACGTTGATGGCGGCGTGGACGATGACGATCAGCAGCCAACCGGATGTCCCCCCCACCAATGCCCTCACTCCGGTTGCGGTCACGGCCGTCGGCAACACGAATGGCAACGCGGCGATGGACCACGCCCAACCTCCGAGTCGCTGCGCGATCCGTACCCGCGTCCATGCGGCGGCGACTCCGACGACCATGGCGATGAGCGTGGCGACGGTTGCCTGTGCGAGCGATTCCCACATGATTCGTTGGATCCGAGGGTTCGAGAGCACCGATGCGAACGTTGCCGATCCGCTGCCGCCAGTACCGGTCGAGGAACCGAGACCGCGTTGCACGACCGCAATGGTCGGGATGATCGACGTGATCACGACGAACAGCGCCGGGATCGCCGCCAGGATTGCCCATCGCACGCGAGATGTCATCCGAAAGTGTTCCGCCAGCTGTCGATCCAGCTGTCGCGTTCGCGTCCAACAGTCGCCGGATCCAAGACCGTCGGCGCCGCTGGAACCGCTGCGAACTTCGTGAACACCTCAGGAAGTGCCACGCCCGGAACCACCGGGAACACGAAGTTGCTGAGCGGCAATTCGGCCTGCCATTCCCGCGACAACATCGCGTCGATCAATCGACGCGCCGCCGTCGGGTGTTTCGCTCCTCTGAGTACCCCGGCGAACTCGACCTGTCGGGTGCACGTATCGAGCGCGACCTTCGATGTCGGTTCTGTGGCCCCGGTCGTCGAGTACACCACCTCGGCTGGGGGCGACGAGGCGTAGGACAACACGATGGGGCGATCGCCACCGTTGACGGTGTAGCGGGTGTTCCAACCGTCGGACCAGCTCGACACGATGCTCACATCGTTGGTCTTCAACGCCGCGAAGTACCGCGCGGCGCCAGCACCCTTGAGGGTGTTTGCGGCAGAGACGAAGGTGAGACCAGGCGACGACGTGGCCGGATCCAAGAGCACGGTGAGGCTCTTGTACATGGGGTCGGCCAGATCGTCGAACGTTGCCGGCGGGGTGATCTTTTTCTCGGCAAACCACGGGGCGTCGTAGTTGATACACACGTTGGCCTCGTCGATGGGGGTCATCTGCCCGGTCGGGTCGAGCCGGACCGTGCCATCGAGCGCCTTAGCCGCGTCGGCTTCGAACGCGTCGAACGCACCAGAGCCGGTGGCCTTGGTCAACAACGAGGAGTCCACCCCGAACATGACGTCCCCTTCGGGGGATCCGGCGCTGACGATGGCACGGCTCAGGGCGGCACCGGCATCGTCGACGGCCACCACCTTGATGGCGATGCCGGTCGTGTCGGTGAACGCCTTGGCGGGCGCCTCGGGCAGCACGTAACCCGAGTACGTCACGAGCACGACCTCGGTGTCGGGAGTCGTCACGGCCGGAGCGGTGCTCGCCGGCTTGGCGGTGTCGCTGCCACAGCCTGCGCTGATCAACAGCACGAGAACAGGGACAAATCGGAATGGTTTCATGCTGGTGCCTCGGGAGTGGTGGTTTCGGGGGTCCTGGTTTCGGGGGTCCTGGTTTCGGGGGTCCTGGTTTCGGGGGTCCTGGTTTCGGGGGTCCTGGTTTCAGGCGTGTTGGATCGCGTGACGCGAAGGCCGGGATCGACGAGGGTGATGTCGTCAATCGTGGCGGTGAGCACACCGTCAAGGACTGTGATGTCGACGTGGTCACCGAGCGACCGGTTGGATGTGCCGAGCCCCGAGCCCGCTGCGAGGGTGGCGTTTTCGAGTTCCCATTCGAGACCGCGTGTCGTGACCCCAACGGCGTCGCCGTGCCACGCAAGCAACGAGACCATGGCACCAGGGGATGCGGCGATGTGTCGGTGCCCACGGACGACGGCGATCCAGCTTCGACCGACCCACGCCGTGATTTCGAGCGCGGCCCAACGGGGGGATGCGATCACTGCGAGGTTGGCGAGTAGGTGATCGAGTCGTCCACCGGCACCGCCCACGACAGTGATGACCGGATTGACGTTCAGTTCGAGGGCGTGGTTCATCGCCAACTCGAAGTCGGTCTCGTCCTTGCCGGCCGGGTACTCCACGATTCGGATCTCGGCCGATCGAGCACGTTCGAGGGCGCCCGACGAGACAGAGTCAAGATCGCCAACGATCAGGTCGACCGGCCAACCGAGATGTTCCGCCAGGTCGAGGCCGGAGTCCGCAGCAATGACGACATCGAACGGTCCGGGGGGCACGGCTTGCGCTACTGCTTCGCCGCCCAATACGACCGCCACCCGCGTTCGGAACTGGGAAGTTTGTTGGCTAGACGCGTTCGTCCCCACGGAGCCGTCGCGAATGTCACCGAGTTCCGGCATGGTCCCTCCGCTGGCATTATCCAGATCAGGTTCATGGGTCGATGACGGATGGTCATCCTCTCAGCCCGGCTCCCCGAGCTCCCCTGTCGTTGCCCGCACCATAGCGCGGGGTCCAGTAACACTGGTCTTCACCGCACCAGCACTTGGCCCACAGTCGACAACAAGATCGTTCAGCTGGTTCGTCGTCAGCGGCGGCATTGTGATCCACATCGCCCCATGGGACTCGGCGCCTTGCCCCACCCACCAGTCGACCTCGACGCATCCTGCGGCCCATCGATGATTCGCCGAGATCCGCAATTGGCTCACTCACCTGACGCGTTCCGCGGCTCAATCGGTGACTCCCGAGGCGCCCCGCGATCGACCTTGTGCTGGAGGAGGAGCGCCACGAAGAGAAGCGTGGCGGAGAGCAACGTCAGCAAGTCGGTGATCGCGGAGAAGGGATGACTCACGATCGCCCGAGACCGGATGAAAGGGCTCCCACCAAAACCCGTCCCGCTGCGGGGGTCGGTGCGTCCAAGCTGAGGAGAACCAGCGCAGCCAAGCTGACTGCGACCGAAGGCCACGTTGACTCAGAGAGTACCGAAATTAGGATCGCGAAAAACACTAAGGAAACTGCCCGTCGGGAGCGAACCTTCTGGAGACACGCCGTTGCTATCGGCAGCGCGCATAACACGGGCACAGCGCTGAACGTCATACCGCAGAGCGCGTCCCGACCGCACCCTCCCATTCCGGGACCTGGTCTCCAGTGCCCCAGAAGAGGACCGCCGTTTTTGACTTCCCAAGACTCACCGACATCGACACCGTTCCGATTTTGAAGCGCCCCGCATTTCTTGGCGGGTCGGCCAGTGCTTCCCCGTCTTCACGGTGACGCCCCCCAAAGGCGCTGGGCCTTGCCATCCACGAACTGTGCCGAACCAGCCGAACACGATGAGTCCACTCTCCCCATGGTGTTCCTCCAGCAGCCGGCGAAGCCCCCCACCGGAGTGCGACGACAGAAATCCATATCAGAGAAAACAGACTCGCAGAAGAAAGCCCATCATCAGTAGTCCATCTCATCTTTTGCTTTTAGCCGAATTGACCGCCGAATTCGCAAGAACCAAGTCGTCATCACCACGAGAAAGCCAATAGCCACTGCCGCCCAAAACTCAAT
>JBBRSC010000287.1:0-3858 GCA_038245795.1 Acidimicrobiales bacterium | reverse complement strand
GTGGACCCCAGACATCGCGCTCCAGGACCGCGGGTCGACCAGAACGTGAACCCCTGGGCACCGTCGTTGGTGATGTGCCAACCCCGACGATGCAGTTCTCGGTGGTGCCAACCGCACAACAGCATGCCATTGTCGATGTCGGTCGGACCATCATGGCCATGTTCGATGACGTGGTGTGCGTCGAGGTACCGAGTCTGGGTGCATCCCGGGAACTCACAGCATGCTGACCCGCCCCCACGATGCGCCATCGCCCTCCGTTGGTGACGATTGAACGTTCGGGTGGCTTTCGACATCCAGAGTGGAACACCCACGTGGTGAATCAGGACCTGTAGATCGGCGTCGCACAGAATGGTGGCGAGCTCAGCGTCGCTGAGGTGGTGGCCAGTCGTTGCCAAGAATGCCTGTGAGCCCAGACCGATCGGGATCGACGAGTCGAACTGGAGGCCCAGAACCCGAGCCAGAGTGAGCAGATCCACCGTCACCTGCACGGCAAATCGTTCGCCGTTCGGGGCGGTGATCCCGACGCTGTGGGAGCCGTCGATCATGGCTGCCGCCAACCGACGGGCGATCTCGTTGGGATCGGTCCGTCGCTGGTGCTGATCGGTCGGGGTTGCTTGGTCCTTCTCGCTTCGTTCCCCGTCAGCGCGGGCGGCCTGCCATGCCTGATCCATCAGCGCGGCAGTGACCGGATCGAGGGCGGCGTCGATGCGACCTCGCCCAGAGGCATCGGTCGACGAGCGCCACCAGTAGTCGGGTTCTGGATCGCCTGATCCACTGCCGGAATCGGATTCATCGTGAGGAGGAGGGCGAGCGTCGCCGTACTTGGACAGCACACGTATTGCCTGCGCCGCAGTGCAGGTGCGAACCATGTCCGCGATGAGCTCTTCGTTCGCTGGCGTGGCGACCCTCGCCGCGGCGGCCAGCAATCCAAGCGAGATCTGCCCCTCGCGAGCACGGGCCAACAACAGCGGCACACGATCGAGTTGGGAGGCAAGCATGGTGATCCGCCGCGAGTCGCCAGGGGTGAACTTGGTGCGAATGCTGAACCACTGGCTCAAGGAGCGGTAGTCGCTGTTCTCGGTTCCGCCGAGCGACTCGTACTCGTTCACCGAGCTCACCAGCTCGGCTTCGAGCGCATGAATCTGTGCGGACAGCGTTCCAATGCGTTCGTCGATCTCGTCGCGGAGCACCTGACGGTCCACCGCGCACGGCGGGGGTGACGAGGCGGATGAGTGCATGGCGCTACTCTATCGAACATACGTTCGAGATACAACTGATTTCACAGGAACGGCTGATGCCCGTAGTGATCTAGATGTACGACCTCGCCGATCGGCCGTCGGGTGGTCGGGCCGTACTTCCCCTTGGCCCATCCGATGGGAATGATGCACACCGGGTTCATACTGCGAGGCAACCCGAGAATTCGACGAGCCGCGGGGATGTTCCAGATCGGGAGGGTCTGGATCGAGGCGCCGAGGCCAACGGCGCGACAACCGAGCAACAGGTTCTGTACTGCGGGATAGACCGACCCGTAGAACGAGGACACCGAGATCTGCGGTCGCCCCACCGGCTTGTGCTTGACATTGCGACGGTAACAGGGGATCACGAACACCGGGATGTCCTCGAAATGCTCCGCCTGCCACTGTCCTGGGCGCATCTGGCGGAGGGCCGCAGCATCGCCTCGGGCCTGTCGCTCGACAATCGGATTGAAGATCCGGTAGAGCCGACGGTAGAGCGCGGCGAGGCGCGCCTTCTGCTCTCGGTCCTCGACCACGAGATAGCACCAGTCCTGGGTGTTCGAACTGGTTGGTGCCTTCAAGGACAATTCGAGGAGCGGCAGCAGCACGTCGTGGGGGACCGGGTCGGTATGCAGCCGACGAACGGCGCGTTGGGTCCGCATGGCCTCGGCCATTGGGGTGTCGAGTCGGCGAAGCGCACTGGCGGTGTCGGGTGGAACAAACGGGTCAACGGAGGCATCGGACATCGGGCCACCGTAGGTTGCCCGAGCGACACATCGTCGGGACGCCCATCGCCGCTCACGTCACGACCCACGGCGTGCGCGGGATGCGATCGAGTGCAAACTCGCGGCCGCTCATCCCAAGGGACTCGCGCAGTCGAGCGCGCACAGACATTTCGCTCGCCCCCGACCCCAGCACCTCGCGCATCGTGACCGCCCCGTCGCGTTTGGCCAACCGATTGCCGTTGGCATTCACCGCCAGCGGAATGTGGGCATAGGTGGGCGTCGGTAGTCCGAGTAGCTCCTGCAATCGAAGCTGCGACAACGTCGCCTCGGCCAGATCATCGCCTCGCAAGACGTGCGTGACCACCTGAGCGCCATCATCGACAACCACAGCCAAGTGGTACGCCGGGACACCGTCTCCGCGTTGAAGAACGATGTCATCGGTCCGACCACGGACCACCCCAAGAATCCCATCATCGAACTCCCGCTCCGCTCCGTCGCATCGCAGTCGCAGCGCTGACGGTCGACCGGATCGTTCGCGCTCGGAGGTCTCGTGCGCCGACAACGATCTGCATGTTCCCGGGTATCCCGGCGAGACGCCGGTGTGCGGCGCTGACGCCGCCTCAACGATCTCGCGTCGCGAACACCAGCATCGGTAGGTCAAGCCGGCGGCCGTCAGATCTGCAATAGCGGAGCGATGCAGATCGAACCGCTCCGACTGTCTCGTCACCGGGGGCGACCACGTCACGCCGATCGCCGCTAGGTCGCGCAGCTGGCCGACCTCATGCTCATGCGATGACGTGATCCGATCGAGGTCTTCCATCCGAACGATGAAGTCCCCTCCCAACGACCTCGCCCACTCCCACGCGGCCATCGCCGTGCGGAGGTTCCCGAGGTGCAACTCTCCCGTCGGCGACGGCGCGAACCGACCTCGGACCATGTCGAGGGTCACGAGTCAGAACTCAACGTCGATCGATGAGCAGGCTTTGCGTCGCCCGGCCCAGGCGGCCATGGCGATCGAACAGCTCCGACTCGGCTGAACCCGTTCCCGATGACGACGCATAGGTGCGGGAACGCAGACACACCCACTCGTCGGTCGGCGGACGATCGAAATGGATCGTGAGATCTGGATTGATGAACAGAAAGTCGGTGAACGGCAGAACAGCGCTGACGCCGTTGCCGAAGTCGGTCACCGCCGCCGCCCGTTGGGTGGGCGTCGGAGCCTCTCCGACGAACAGCGGCACGAGCAGCCGGGTCCACACTTCAACCGGCCCCAGCGTGTTGAACGTGCCAGACAGAAACCGATGCTCTGTGGCGTCGACGTGAAATGCCGTCTGATCGTTGCCCCAATCGGCCCGGCTCGGCTCAATGTCTTCGGGACCGGCCACTGGTCCGGGAGCGAGCGCGGCGTCGATCCTCGTTGCCGAAGCGGGTAACTCAATCTCAATGAGGCGCTGCTGTAGTGCCCGTGCCCGCGCGACACGCCGACCATCGGTGGTCGACATCGACACATCGACGATGCGAACATTTCGTCCCGGGCGGGTCACCTCGGCAGCGACGATCAACTCCGCCAGCGGGACCGGCCGCTCCAATTCGATTGTGAGTCGACTGATCATCATGGGGAGTTGAGTTGAGCCTGGTTGGCCGTCGAGCGACTCGATCGCCCAGGCAGCCAGTGCCGCGACCGGGCCGCCATGACAGGCGTTGGTGTCCCACGGTCCACGACAGAATTCGGTCGTGCGAACGTTGCCGTTACCGACGCGTTCGAAGAGCGAGTTCACAACGACAGCGGCGGGACCATGGCTTCGATGAGCACCGGACCGGGCGTGGCCAAGGCTGCCTCGAGTTGGATCACGAACTCATCGGCAGTGGTGGCTCTCGTCGCGGGGACCCCCATCCCC
>JBBRSC010000286.1:0-3917 GCA_038245795.1 Acidimicrobiales bacterium | reverse complement strand
GTCACGACGAGTTCGTCGCCGTCGACGACGGCTTTGCACGACAGCGATGCCAGATCGCTCCCAGCACCGGGCTCGCTGAAGCCCTGGCACCAGACGACCTCGCCGCCGAGGATCTTCGGCAGGTGGAACGATTTTTGCTCGTCGGTCCCGCACGTCATGAGCGTCGGCCCGCCGTGGTTGTTGCCAACGAACGTGCAGCTGTTGTTGAGCGTGAAAGGCGGCTCGGCGCGCGCAAACTCGGTGTACCAGATCATCTGTTCGATATCGGTCAACCCACGACCACCGAACTCTTTGGGCCAGTTGATACCGGCCCACCCCCCCGAACACAGTGTCTGCTGCCAGGCCAGATCGAAGGCCCGCATCGGTTGGCCGTCAGGTGGTCGCGCCTCGGTCGGCAGGTGCTCTGCCAGCCATGTGCGGGCCTCATCTCGGAACTCGAGATCGACGTCGGAGTAGTCGAGGTTCATCGGAAGTCGAGGTTACCTGACGACCCGTCAGAAACGCGAGGCAGGAGGTCCGCCGACAACGTGAGTCCCAGCGGACCAAGGGCAAGCGCCCGTGTCCCGGTATCATGTTGGTCCCATGTCCTACGAGCCTCCTAGTCCGTGGCTACTCGCGGCTTCTCCTTGGCCAGCCTGGCACCGCCACGCCTGGTCCGACGCCTGGTCGACCTCCTCGGTCCGACCGGCGGAGCTGCGCGCCAGTCGTTCATAGCCCTCGTCTTCAACTCGGCCACCAGCTTCATCGCGGGGGCCACCCTCGTCGGGATCCTCGGCTCCTTCCAGGCCCTCCCGGGCTCGCTCATCATGGTCACGCCCGCGATCGGCCTGCGCGGCAACGTGTTCTCGACGCTCGGTAACCGCCTGTCGACCTCCATCCATACCGGCACCTTCAGCTTGTCGTTCCGGCGTGGTTCGGTGCTCCGACAGAACCTTGCCGCCAGCTTCTGCCTGACGATGACCATGTCGGCGGTACTCGCGTCGCTCGCCAAAATCGTTGCCGTGACGGTGGGCATCGAACACACGATCAGCTTGCTGGATCTCGCCACCATCTCCATCGTGGGTGGGCTGCTCGGCTCCATACCCGTGGCCCTCGCGACCATTGCGCTCACCGTCGGCGCAGTTCGATTCGATTGGGATCTCGACAACCTCGTGGCGCCGACGGTGTCGACGCTCGGCGATGTCATCACCATTCCCGCCCTCTGGGTGGCGACGTTGCTCGTCGGGCACGGCGCGTTGTCGCCGGTGATCGGCGGGATCATGATCGTGGTGTCGCTCGGGTTGACCATCGCCGCGTGGCGTTCCGCGCAGGAGATCCTCCAACAGGTCGTACGTGAGTCGATCCCGGTGCTCTTAGTGGCGCTCGCCTTGAGCACCCTCGGTGGACTGGTCATCCAGAAGCAGGTCGGCGCACTCGCAGTGCTGCCGGCGATTCTCGTGATGCAACCAGCATTCGTGTCGAGCGCCGGAGCCCTTGGTGGAATCCTCTCGGGTCGCGTGGCGACCAACCTGCATCTCGGTTCGGTTGAGCCGACGCTGGTCCCCGGGCGTCGCGTCCGTCAGGACACGTCGTTCCTGTTCGGACTCGCGTTGCCGATCTTCATTTTCAACGCGCTCGGAGCGACGCTCGTGGCGGGGTGGACTGGCTCGGGGCAGGCCCCCGGGTTCGGCTGGACGCTGCTCGCGACGATCATCGGCGCGATGGTCACGATGCTGTTCGTGGTGGCCATCAGCTATTACGCGACGATCGGTGCCTGGCGAGTTGAGGTCGATCCGGACTCGGTGGGCGTTCCCGTGGTGACCGCCGCCGTCGACTTCATCGGGACGGTGGTGCTGATCTTCACGGTCGTGTCGTTGTCCCTCACCTGAACGCGAACCCGCAGGGCAGGCCTGAACGGGACCCTGCGTGAGCCGTCAGCGCGGAGGGTCGGCCAGATCCTGCGGGCCGTCGTCGGTGATCCGCCACGAGGCCAACGTCTGGTCGTCGTGGGACATCCTCCACGACAACATGGCCTGCGCGGCCTCCAGCATCGCCCGTGCCACCGAGGGATCCGACATGGCCACGGGATCCGCTGCCAGGTTATGGAGTTCACCCGGGTCGGCGACCAGGTCATAAAAGGCCGGTGACATTCCGGCGAAATGCACGTACTTCGCGGTCCGGGTTCGCATGACAGCGAGGTTGCACTGATCGAGACGCGCCCCGATCATCTCGGCTGCCAGTGGATCGCGGAAGTCCCACTCCCAATGCGCAGCATCACGCCACGACGCCGGGGACTCGCCTCGCAGGAATGGCACCAACGACGCACCCTCGCATTGGCGCGGAATGTCGAGGCCCACGACGTCGAGCACGGTGGGCATCAGGTCGACGTTCTCGGTGAACTCGTCGACCACCGTTCCCGCTGCCGACTCGACGACGACGGGTCCTGCGACAATCAGCGGGATGTGATAGCTCGACTCGAAGAACCCGAGCTTCTGGATGAACCAGTGATCGCCGAGTTGTTCGCCGTGATCGGCGGTCACGATCACCATTGTGTCATCGGCCCGGCCGGTCCGCTCGAGATGTTCTTGCACCACGCCGAACTGGTGGTCCACTTCAGCCACCATTGACCAGTACGTCGCACGCAGTCGACGCAGCTCGTTGTCGTCGTCGGGGCACCGGGCGATGTCGACGAGCAATGCACCGGCCACCAGCGGGTGCTCTGCGCCCTCGGCCTCCGGCGACTCATGACGTGTCGGCATCGGCACCAAGGCGGGATCGACAAGTTCATTCCAGGGCGCCGGCGCCATGAACGGCGGATGCGGACGGATGAAGGTCAGATGGGCAAAGAGCGCGTCGTCGTTGTCCTGGCGATCAAGCCAATCGCCGTAGCACTCTGCCAGGAACGCGCCTTCGCTGTGTTCGGCCCGATAGACCGTCGGCGGGTCATACGGCGAGGTCGGATCGAGGTCCTCCTGGCGGTACATCGTCTCGGGGACCCGTCCCGGCTCGATGTCGTAGCCGTGCTCGCGGAGCCACTCACCCCATGGCTCGAGATGCTCCGGCAGGTTCACCTCGGCATCGAAGCCCGGCATCACGCCTTCGTAGCTGAACAGGCGACGGTCAGATGGATCCGCAATGGTGCGCGGATCGGGCGAGGTATCGGTGTAGCCGAAGAGCGTCGAGTGGTAGCCGCTGCGGTTCATCTCACGGGCCAGGTTCGTGAACCGGTCATCCAACGGAGTCCCGTTGCTCCCGCTTCGATGGGTGTGAAGGTAGGTCCCGGTCAACAACGACGCCCGCGACGGACCACATGGGGTGGCCTGCGCATAATGGCGTGCGAATCGAACGCCGCGGGCCGCCAGCGCGTCAAGGTTCGGTGTTCGAGCCAACGGATGGCCCGCACAACCGAGGCTGTCGGCGCGCCATTGGTCGATCGTGATCAGCAGAACGCTTGGACGGGTACGCATCAGATACGAACGATGACCTTGCCGGTATTGGCGCCGGTGAACAACGCGTTCAACGCGTCGACCGACGATTCCAAGCCATCGAAATAGTGCTCGACGTGGCGCAGCTTGCCCTCGTCCACCCAGCCGCTGAGGGTGGCGCGGATCTCGTCGAAGCGATCCCAGTGATCCAACGCGATGAAGCCGGTCATCGAGGCACGCTTGCTGATCAGGTTCAGATAGTTGGCCGGACCGGGAGGTTTGCCCTGCTCGTTGTAGACCGAGATCGCACCGCACAGCGCGATACGGGCACCTTGAGCGAGCCGCCCCAGCACTGCGTCGAGTACCGGCCCGCCAACGTTGTCGAAGTAGACGTTCACCCGCTTGGGGCAGTGTTCCTTCAACCCGCCGGCCAGGTCGCCACGATGATTGATGCAGGCATCGAACCCGAGTTCCTCGACGACGAACTCGCATTTCTCGTCGCTGCCCGCAATC
>JBBRSC010000285.1:0-3948 GCA_038245795.1 Acidimicrobiales bacterium | reverse complement strand
CGAGCGGCTATCCGGCGGTCTGGTTCCGTCCGAACGGGAATGGTCATGAAAGCACTGGTCACCGGCGGCGCCGGGTTCATCGCATCGTCGTTGGTCGTCCGTCTGCTGGCCGAGGGCCACGCGGTCGACGTGATCGACAATCTGGCGTCGGGAAATCTCGCGAACTTGGCGGGCGCCCGAGCTGATCGATCGCACGACTTCACGTTCCACCAGATCGACATCTGCTCCGACGGCGTCACGGAGCTCATCGAACGACGCCAACCCGACATCGTCTATCACCTGGCAGCGCAGGCAGATGTCCGGCGATCGATCATGGACCCGGCGTTCGATGCGCGGGTGAATGTGCTGGGCGGGATCAATGTCCTCGAAGGCGCCCGACGCGCCGGATCCCAGAAGGTCGTCTTCGCTTCGAGCGGGGGCACCATCTACGGCGAACCGGACCCGGCCGATCTCCCGATCAGCGAAGCGCGCCCGTTCAATCCGTTGTCGCCCTATGGGATCACCAAGCGGGTGTTCTCCGACTATCTCAACGCCTATCGGGAGTTGTACCAACTCGAGTTCACGTCGCTGGCACTGGCCAACGTCTACGGCCCCCGTCAGGACCCACACGGCGAGGCCGGTGTGGTGTCGATCTTCGCGGGCAAGCTGCTCGCTGGGGAACCGTGCACGATCTTCGGCACTGGAGCACAAACTCGGGACTTCGTGTTCGTTGACGACGTGGTCGACGCCTTCGTCCGCGCCGCCACCAAGGGCGGTGGACTCCTGATGAACATCGGTACCTCGATTGAGGTGTCGGTCAACGAGCTGTACGACTCAATGGCCAAGGCCGCCGGGGTCGACGCGCCACCGCTCTATGCACCGGCACGGCTGGGCGAGCTCGATCGGATTGCGCTCGACGCCACTCGGGCGAAGATCCAGCTGGGATGGGAACCGTGGACTCAACTCGACGTGGGGACACAGGCCGTGATCGATTGGGAACGAGCGAGACATGTCTGAGGACGAGGGCGCCGCAATGGCCGGCGAAGAGGCTCGTGAACGGACGTGGGGGCACCGATTCGGTGAGCGGGTGGCGATCGTCACCGGCGCCGCATCGGGGATCGGGCGTGCGACGGCTCAGCGACTCGCGGCCGAGGGAGCGACGGTCTGGGCATGCGATGTCCATGAAGCAGGGCTCGCTGAGACCAGGGACCAGAGCCGCCACGCGACGCGGATCGAGACCACCCTCTGCGACGTGTCCGATCCCGACTCGGTGGCGGCGACGATTTCGACGGTGATGGATTCATCAGGGCGACTCGACGTGCTCTGCAACATCGCGGGGATCCTCCAGTTCTCGAACTTCGCCGATGTGACCCTCACCGACTGGAATCGGGTGTTGGCGGTCAACCTCACCGGAACGTTCCTCATGTGCCAAACCGCCATGCCCCATCTCCTCGTCACGAGCGGCAACATCGTGAACACTGCCTCCACCGCGGCGCTGGCTGGCCATCCCTGGACGGCGGCCTACTCAGCATCGAAGGGCGGCATTCTGGCGCTGTCGACGGGGTTGGCCATCGAGTTCGGTAAGCAGGGTGTCCGCACCAACGTGGTGGCGCCCGGTTCGGTCGAGACGCCGATCCAGAACGAGTTCTTCTTCCCTGAGGGATCAGACCACGCCCTCCTTCGCCGGATCATGGCATTCGACAAGCCCCGCGGGCCCGAATATGTGGCCTCCGTGTTCGCGTTCGTGGCCTCCGACGACGGCTCCCACATGTGTGGCAGCGTCCTCCGCTGCGACGGCGGCACCCTCACATGAAGTTCACCGTCGCCCTGCCGATGTTGCCCCCGTCGCACTACGTGCCCTTGGCTCGACGCGCCGAGGAGGTGGGCTTCGACAATATTGCAGTTCCGGACTCGGTGTTCTATCCCGAGCAGGTCTCGGCCGGTTACCCCTACAGCGCCGACGGGGAACGATTCTGGGACGCCGATACGCCTTTCCTCGATCCATTCGTGGCTATTGCCGCCATGGTTGCTGTGACGTCCCGACTTGGATTCATGACCAACGTCTTGAAGCTGGCCATTCGCCAACCGCTGTTGGTGGCCAAGACGGTCTCCTCGATCGCGGCGCTGAGCGAGGGTCGGATGAGTCTGGGTGTCGGATTGAGTTGGATCCCCGAAGAGTTCCTCTGGCTGAGCGAGGACAAGTCGACCCGTGGCAAACGGACCGATGAGGCAATGGAGATCATCCGGCTGACCGTCGAAGGTGACTGGGCGGAATACCACGGCCGCTACTACGACTTCGATCGTCTGAAAATCCGGCCAGGTGCTCCGGGCCCGGTGCCGCTCTATGTCGGCGGCACTTCCGACGCCGGTGTTCGCCGAGCCGCCCGACTCGGTGACGGCTGGATCTCGGTGGTGGTCGGGACCGACGAACTCACCGATGTGATCCGTCGTTTGAACGAGGAACGCGCGAGTGCGGGCACGTCGGAGCGCGACTTCGAGATCAAAGCGATCTCGGGTGACACATTCGACTTGGACGGCTACCGACGGCTCGGTGACCTCGGTGTCACCGACACGATGGTATGCCCCTGGTACTTCTACGGGGGAGACCCAGCGGAGTTGTCGGTACAGCTCGATGGTCTGTCCCGCTTCGCTGCCGATGTGATCGACCGCTGGTAGCAGACCTCAACGAAAGAGGTCGTCCTGCGGGGATCTGACGATTTCGTCGAGCACCCCACCGGGACCGAACCACTCGGGATCAACGCCCCGGATGACGGCCACCGGAATGCCCGTCGACTTCCCCATGACCAGCTCAGCGGCGGCCGCGAGTTCGTCGACGATGGCAACCTCGGTCACGGCCAGTTCGCGTCCGTAACTGTCGTGGGTGCCCCGCAAATCAAGGATCGGAAGGATGCCAGCGGAGCCGATGGCGACGTCGGTGACGCCCCGTCGCCACGGGCGACCAAACGTGTCCGACACGATCACGCCGACCTCGACATCGAAGCGCCCGCGCAGCCCGTCGCGTATCCGTCGGGCCGACCGATCAGGATCATCGGGCAGCAACGCCGCCCAACCACGATCCACATTCGAGAGATCGATTCCGGCGTTGGCGCAGACGAAGCCATGTTTCGTCTCGGAGATGATGAGCTCGCCCCGACGCCGGAGGATACGCACCGATTCCCGTTCGACGATCGGCTTGTGGCTCAGGGGGTTCTCGGGGTCGACTTCCACCATGGCACCTTCGGCCTTGGAGACGATCTTTTGTGTCACGACGATGACGTCGTTGGTGTGCAGCTGGGTCGCCTCGGCGATGAGTGCCGCCAGGTCTGCCCCGCGGGTGATCTCGCCGATCCCCTGCACTCCGAAGATCTGGAGCGAGCTCATGTGGACCGTTTTACTGAGGCAACACAGACCGCGCCTAGCCGGGCAGCCGCGCCACGATCAACCATGATGGTGTCAGCCACGATCGGCGTGACCTGACCGGCCGCGATCTCGTCAATCAGGCCCCGATCCACCTCGTCAATGATGATCGTGGCGGCGATGTCAGCGTACAGCTCGGCCACGCCGGCGGCACTTGAGCGATGTCCCAGCTCGGTCAACAATCGATCGGCAGGACCCTTCAAGGCGACCCCACCGACGATCCCCGAGATGGCGACCACCTGGGATCGGCGGGCTCGAAGCGCCTCTCGGATACCCGGAATGGCGAGGACCGGCCCGATCGAGACGATGGGATTGGAGGGAGCGATGATCACCACGTCAGCGCTGTCGATGGCGGCGAGTACCCCCGGGGCAGGCACTGCGTGATCGGCGCCGACGATATCGATCGACTGCACCGCAACGCCGTGTTGCTCGCGCACGAAGTACTCCTGAAAGTCGAGCTGTACGCCGTCCGACATCAGCTTCGTGGCGACCTGATCGTCGGTGGAGGGAAGGATGCTGAACTCGATTCCCCACGCCCGGGTGATCTCCCGG
>JBBRSC010000284.1:0-3951 GCA_038245795.1 Acidimicrobiales bacterium | reverse complement strand
CTGAGGTGATCAAGGTCGAACCACCGACGGGCGACTACATCCGTCAGATGACGTGGCCGATCGTCGACGGCGTGTCGCTGATGCACTGGCATATCAGCCGCGGCAAGAAATCCATCACGCTCGACCTTCGGACACCAGAAGGAGCGGACATCTTCCGTGAACTCGTGAAGGACGCGGACGCCGTCATCGAGGCAATGCGTCCCGGTGGTCTCGCCCGACGCGGCCTCGGCTTCGAGGATCTCCGCAAGATCAACCCCGCCATCGTGTTCTGCACCATCAGTGGCTACGGCATGACCGGGCCCTACAAGGACATGCCGAGCCACGGAATTGCCTACGACTCGTGGGCGGGCCTCGTCGCACCCGAGACCGACGAAGACGGCTTCTGCTACATCCCGGAGCATCCCTCCACCGGCATTCATGCGGGTCCGTTGTTCGGCGCGCTCGGTGTGCTGGCCGGCATCACCCGGGCCCGCGCCACCGGCATCGGAAGCCAAATGGAAATCGCACAATCCGACGCGTCGGCGGCGATGGACTGGCTGCGAAGCGAAACGTGGAAGGCCTACGAGCGGCCCGAGGACATCGTGACCGGTAACCGCAGCGACAATTACGAGCGTCGTGCGCCCGGTACCGCCGGCATGCGCGAAGGCGTCCGCTATCAGTTCTATGCAACGGCCGACGATCGTCACGTGCTGTTGATGGCCAGCGAACAGGAGTTCTGGAAGAACTTCTGCAACGGGATAGACCGGCCGGACCTTTTCGAGAAGTACCCGGGGAACCAGTACGGCGACCATGCCCGCGGTAACCGTGAACTCCACGTCATCCTCCGCGAGATCTTCCTGACTCGGACAGCTGCGGAATGGATCATGTTCGGTGCCGAACACAACACCACGATTGGCCCGGTCAATACGCCAAAGACACTGGCTGACGATCCGCAATTCCAGGACCGCTTCCCGTGGTTGCCCCATGAGCAGCACGGCATCGACATGTTGCCCACCCCGATCAAGCTGATCGGCGAGGTGATCGCACCGCCCACGCCGGCCCCAAGTGCCGGAGAACAGACTGACGAGATTCTCGCGGATGTGCTGTCCTACGACAACGACAAGATCGCCGCGGCACACGCGTCCGAGGCCCTCGGCTGAGGAGCGAAACGACCGCCGAACGACGACGGTTCCGGGTCAACACACCGTGACGCGCCGGGACGGATGTCGATGAGCGAGACTGTCGACATGCCGTTGGCCAGCGCGAAGTCCCGCCGTTACAGCAGTCGCCATCCCATCGTCAGGGTCCTCCTGTCGTTGTTCGTCTGTGCAGCAGGCCTCGTGGTCTTCGCGCCGGGAGCGTCGGCCCACGCCGTGCTGATCGACACCTCGCCGTCGGCCGGCCAATCGGTCACGTCGTCACCGTCGTCGGTCTCGTTGACCTTCAACGACGACATCACGGTGGAATCCAACGCAATCCGCCTCTTCGACGTCAAAGGACGCCTTCTCGACATTGGAACCACGCAGGTCGACCCGTCCAACGCCAAGAAGGTGTTCGCCACGGTCCCCACGCTCAACAACGGCACCTATGTCGTGGCCTGGCGAGCGACCTCCCCGGACAGCCATCCCGTCAACGGGGCGTTCACCTTCGCGATCGGCACTTCGATCGTCGGCGCCGATGCCCGATCCTTGGTCGCCAAGCTCGTCGATGACAATTGCTCCACAGCGGTCGGATCGATTCTCGCGATCGCCCGCTGGGTGATCTACCTCGCCGTATCGATCTCGCTCGGTGGCTTGGCGTTAGCCATGATCTGCTGGCGAGAGGGCCTGACCAATCGACGATTCCGGCGAGGGATGACGATCGCCAGTGTGGTTGCGGCCCTCGCTTCATTGGTATCGATCGCAGCCCAAGGCGCGTACGCCGCGGCACAACCCATGGGGTCGCTGGTCGACTCCTCGCTCTGGGGTGATGTCATGTCCACGCGCTTCGGACAAGCGGCGCTCGTTCGCGTCATCGGGATGGCACTCGTTGCCGTTGCCGTGAGGACGTGGACATCGGAGAAGTCGCGATCGGCGGTCCTGATCGGTGGGGTGGGAGCCGTCGCCACGATTGTGTCACTAGCAGTGTCAAATCATGGGATGACGGGTCGTTGGCCGGCAGTCGCGATCGTTGCCGACATCGTGCATCTCGCCGCCATGGTCGTCTGGGTCGGCGGATTGGTTGCGCTGTTCCGTTGGGTGATTCGTGATCTCCCAACCGAACTGGCGCTCGGAGTGGTGCAGCGATTCTCCACATCGGCCCTCATCGCCGTTGGGCTGCTGACTGCGTCGGGGGTGGTGCAATCGATCCGACAGGTCGGCGGACCGACTGCGCTCACCACCACTACCTATGGACAGATTTTGATGGTCAAGGTTGGCATCGTGATCGTCGCCGTTGGCATGGCCTGGGTGAGCCGTGGACTCATCCGGCACTGGTCGGCCGCGCACACGACCCTTTCCGGTCGGGTGCTGCAACCGGTGGGTGCTGCCGTGTTGGAGGAACGTCCGTTGTCGGCATCGAACCCCGATATCCCGCCAGAACTCGTCGAGTCCGAGACCCGCCGTGCATTGCGGCGCTCGATCGGTATCGAGGTGCTCCTGGTGTTCGCGGTGCTCATTGCGTCGACGCTGTTGTCGAACACGATCCCCGCCATCGAAGCAGTCGCCCTGCCGTTCAGGCAGACGGTTGTCGGCGTATCGGGCTTCGCTGAGGTCACGGTGGAGCCGGCGCGGGCGGGTCTCACTGCCTTGCACGTCACCGTGACAAATACCGACGGTTCGGTGCCTGACATCGGCGCCATCACCGTGTCGATCCGTTTGGCCGAACGCGAACTCGGGCCGCTTGATGTTCCCATGGAGCGATTCGAATCGGTCTCGAACCATTTCCAGTCGCTCAACGCCAATTTCCCATTCCCCGGCACCTGGGAAATGACCGTCGTCGCGCGCATCGGCCAATCCGAGGACAAGGAATTCGTGCTCTCCGTTCCTGTGCGCTGAGCAGCGTGCCTGCTGCCGGGGTTGCTCTGGCCCAGGCGAAGGTCGACCGGTACCGTACGGGTCTGATGTCAGGCGCTTCCGGGAACAACGTTCGACGACCGCGGCGGGCAGGACGCAGAGTCGTTCTCCTGTGCATAGCGGGGGTGATTGCACTGCTCGCCAGCGGATGCTCGTTGAAGTTCGCGTCCGCTGGAGCCCGCTGTTCCAAAATCGGCGACTTCGCCCAGGACGGCAACTATGTGCTGAAGTGCAACAAGAAGCGCCGTTGGGAGCGGGGGATCAGCGTCGGGGTGGCCGATTTCCTCGCCTGTACTGCCTTCAAGATCAACTGTCCGCCCCCTCCGCCAGCCCCGACGGTTCCTCCGAATCTCGCGCCTGACATTTCGGCGTTCACCTCGTTGCGTGCCAGCGGTTCCACGCCCTTCACGACCGCCCTGTTCTGGAACATTTCCGACGCGCCGGGCACGGTATTGACCTGCCAGGTCAACTTCGGCGACGGGTCTCCAGTGAGGACCATCTCGAACTGCGACAACCTCGACGATGTCGCCACCACCTACGTCGCTCCCGGTACCGTGACGGCAACGTTGACGGTGTCTGATGGCTCGTTGCAATCCAGCGCCACGACCACCATCACGGTCCTGACCGCCGCCACCGATCCCTACAACATCACCATTCGCGCGGCTCCCCAGAACCCATCGGTGACCCCTGCCCAGCAAACGGCGCTCCTTGCCGCGGTGTCATCGGCGGCCGCCCGATGGGAGACCGTGATCCGCGACGGACTGGGCGACGTTGTCGTTCCCTCCAGCGGGCCGGAGTCCATTCCCGCCGACGACTGCGGACTCACCGGCCTCGAGGCCTTCAGTGGACCAATCGACGATCTGGTCATCGACGTGCGGGTCGGTCTCGGCACGCTGAGCGATGGGCCTAAAGGTGTGCT
>JBBRSC010000283.1:0-4002 GCA_038245795.1 Acidimicrobiales bacterium | reverse complement strand
TCGACACACTTGAGGTCGAAGCCTCCAGCCGTGAGGTGGTAGCTCTGTGACCGTTCTCGGGATCGTCTTCGTCGTCCTGGCCGCAGGGTTCTTCTTGGCTGAACTCGAGATGCCAGGAATCGGTATCGCCGCCGCTGCCGGAACCCTGTCGTTGCTCCTGGGTGTCATGTTCTTGATCGACGACCTGCCGAGCGTCCGAGTCAGGTTGGCAATCGTGATCCCCGCCGTCGTCGTGTTGACGATCGCAGCGGTCCTCGTCGGCAGAGTAACCCGACGGCGCTCCACACAACCTTCGTCAACGACCGGTCCGGCGCTGCTGATCGGCGAACTCGCCAGTGTCCGAGCCAGCAGCGACGGACCTCAGGTCTTCGTCGTCGGAGCGTGGTGGAGCATCCGCCCGCAACACCCCGACAACGAGCTCACAAACGGGTCAGTCGTGCAGGTCGTCGCCATCGACGGTCTCACGCTCGTTGTCGAACCGCCGAACGCACCTACTGGGACCGAATTCCCCGAACAAGGAGACCATCAATGAACACAGCCTTGCTGTACGGCCTCGCAGCCGTGCTCGTCGTCGTGCTGGTGCTGCTCGCTGCAGCGATCAAGATCGTCAACGAGTACGAGCGGGGAGTCATTTTCCGGCTGGGACGGGTGATGGCAGCCAAAGGTCCCGGCCTGTTCTTCATCATCCCGATCATCGACCGGATGAAGAAGGTGAACCTCCAGACCGTCACGTATGACATCCCGCCCCAAGATGTCATCACCAAGGACAACGTGACCCTGAGGGTCAACGCCGTGACGTACTTCAACGTGATCGACCCGGTCAAGGCTGTCGTTGCTGTTCAGAACTACTTGCAAGCAACCTCGCAGATCGCACAGACCACGCTCCGCTCGATCCTCGGGCAAGTCGAACTCGACGACCTGCTGATCAAACGCGACGAGATCAATACGCAGCTTCAGCACATCATCGACGGCGTGACGGATCCCTGGGGCGTCAAGGTCAGTTTGGTCGAGATCAAAGACGTCGAATTGCCGGAGAGCATGCGACGCGCGATGGGCCGCCAGGCCGAGGCAGAGCGGGAGCGCCGGTCGAAGATCATCCACGCCGAAGGCGAACGCGAAGCCGCCGCCGGGCTCAGCGAGGCCGCTGCGGTACTCGGACGGAGTCCTGGCGCGATGCAACTTCGACTGCTCTCGACCATGACCGAAGTCGCCGCCGAACGCAACTCAACCCTCATCTTCCCCGTTCCGGTCGAGCTGCTCCGCTTCGTCGACCGAATGATGCCCGCTGACGGAACCAACGCGTCTCCGTGATGACGATCACGTGGTTCCGGGAGCCAGCCTGTCGTCCTCATCGACGAGTGCGAGGCCCGTACCCGATGTGGTTGTCAGCGTGAGCCGACCATGGTCGATGGTCAGCACGGCCGTGGCGGCGCGCAGCAGGTCGATCGCTTCGGTCCACGGTGTCGGACAGCCGATCGCGTCGACCGCGAAGTCGCCAAAGCTCAGCGTGTCGCCCGAGCGCTCGTAGGGGACGACGGCGCTTGTGCAGTTTGGGCTGGTCACGACGAGGTGGCCATCGTCCCCGAAGAGAAACGTCACAGAGCCGTGGTCAGGAACTGACGATGACGCATCGTGGTCGATGATCGTGTCGACCTTCCAGTTGGTTCCGGTGAGCGGGCGGTCCGGGTCAGCGATCTGGCGATCGATGAAGTCGATCGTCGTCGTGCCGTCGCCCAAGGTCAGACCGTCAGCGGTGAGCGTCACGAGCGGCTCGGAGGTCAAGAGATCGGCCAGCCATTCGTCTTGTGCGTGCCGGTCCGGATCGCACCCGATGTCGGTCGTTGACAGACCGTCCTCGTCGATCACCAGTACGCCGCTCGTGTCGCTGGTGGCGTCGACGCGGTAGGGCCCAGCGAGCGAGTTGCACCCGCCTGATGCCGAGAGCTGGTCGAGGTCGAATCGAAGCCGGAGTTCAGTTCCGTGAACCAGGGTGTATCCATTCACCTGCTGTGAGATGAACTCGCGGCCGACGAGCCGTTCGGTCACGGTCGCCTCGGCAGGCTGATCTCGTTCATGTCCACATCCGGTCAGGATCACCACCCACACGATCGCGACGCATCGTGCGAGTGTCTTCACGTGGGGGTGTCCAGGAATGATCTTGCCCAGCGCCGAGGGTCAGTTCGACCGCCGACACGACGAGGAGCTGGCTGCTCAGGCACCGGCAGGTTCGCCGTCATCGTGAACCGAGTCCGCGATGCTCGTGCGATGTTGGCGGCTGTTGCGCGGCTCTGACTTCGTCTTTGCGTCGTTGATCTGGCGGCGCAGGTCGTCGCGCACTTCAAAGAGGGCGGCGTCCATGTCATCGAGATCGGAGGTTGCGACCATGCGGGTCATCCGGGCGATCCAACACTCGAGGGTGACCTTTTGGCCCGGACGATCGCGATCCTTGATCGAGAGCTCCATGTCGACGTCGACGGCGGCGAACCCGAGCAGACGTATCGAGGGGCGCGAATCGGCGCACGATCTCCGGGCGCTCGTCCTCGCCAAAGCCAGCACCCACACGCAGCTGCGCGTCGACGGTGGCTGAGCCGCCAGCTGCCTTCGAGTCTTCGAGACGTACAGGCTCGTCGTCGGCTCCGCCAAGGTCTGCGATGTTCACGATGGTGGCTCTCCGCTCACGACGAGCACCGGACGGTACGTTTCGCGGACGATCCCAGCGGCCACAGACGGATCAACCAGTCGTTTGAACACCGACTTGTCGTGGGACCCGACCACGATCACATCAACCCCGTGCTCCTCGGCAGCGAGGCAGACAAGGCTCACCGGGTCGCCTGTTTCCGTGATTGCTTCGGGGTCCGACACGCCTGCTGCTTCGGCCCGGGCGACCAGATCGTTCTCGGCCGTCCCGTCATTGGCGAGCCATGCCTGATCCATCGCCAACGGTGCGACCATCCCGTACCCGTACCCGCCGGCCCACATCATCGGGAGCCGCGTCACGCTGATCACAAGAAACTCCACGTCGGCGCCCGAGAACAGCCGGACCGCCTCGCGTGCGGCCCGAGCCGACACGGGCGAATCATCGAGCGCGATCAAGACCTTCATGCCGTCCCATCCTTCCGCAGCGCCTGTGCGCCGACGCCAGACATCTCGACAGCGTCGACCGGCTCGATCGCAAGACGGGCTTGTCGTTCGAGATGCGCGATGAGGTCCAGAAAGCGGCCGGGTTTGCCGCGTGCGCCTCGCATCGTCAGCATCCTGCCGTCCGCCTCGACGACATTTCGGGCAGCGACAATGCCGCCGTACCCGCCACAGTCCATGAAGGTCACAGCGGAGAGATCGACCACGATCGACAGGCGATGGCGGGCCGTGCAGGCAAGGAACAACCGGTCACGCGCCGCCAGATCCAGTTCGCCCGAGACGCGCACAATGCAACGGTCGCCGTCGAAGACCGCCGAGATGCCGAAGCCACGCTTGCTCGTGGCCGACTGCGAGCAGAGGGCGGGTTTGGTCCGGAAAGTGGTCGTCATTGCGCTCCCTCAACGAGGCGCAACCAAGGTCCGGAGCGGCGCAGATCGGATGCCGATGCATCCATCTGCAGCACCGTACACCTGCGACGAGGAACGCGTCAGAATCGTTCGGGTCTGACGCACGCTCCCGTCGCGCAGCCGAGGACGGTGGGCGTCGTACCGAACGCGGTCGTGCACACGCCCCGGGGGGTGGGGCGCATGCACGACGACAGCATCTGGCTCGGCGACATAGCCTGCTCGCCGGCTGATTGGGGTTGGCGCCTCGCGGCGCGTCAACCATCGCCGGGTTCGCTGTCGCCTCGAAGCGGGCCGTCGCGATGACGGCGGTTGTTGCGAGGCTCGGACTTCGTCTTGGCATCATTGATCTGACGACGTAAGTCGTCGCGAACCTCGTCCAGAGCGGAGTTCACGTCATCGAGAAAGGAAGTTGCGACGAGTCGGGTCGTCCGGGCGATCCAACACTCGAGCGTGACCT
>JBBRSC010000282.1:0-4035 GCA_038245795.1 Acidimicrobiales bacterium | reverse complement strand
CTTCATGGCAGCAGCGACCATGTCGTCGATCAACCGGTGCTCGTACGTGATGCCGGCGGTGGCGAACTCGGCTTCGAACTCCGCGGCAAAGACCTCAGCGAACAAGTCCTTGAAGCGGCCGTCGTAGGCCTTGAGGATGGTGTTCTTGGTGGAGAGGTAGACGGGGTAGTTGCGGCCGAGTCCGTAGCGGAGCGATGCCCGAGCGAAGTCCCGGATGGAGTCGTCGAAGTTGTACATGCCCATGGTCACGCCGGATCCGGGGAACTTGGCGACCTCTCTGATCGTCGGCTCCGAGCCGTCGTCGGGGGTGTACGTCATTGTCACCGTGCCCGGTCCGGGCACCTTGAAGTCGGTCGCCTTGTACTGATCGGCGTGAGCATGACGACCGATGACGATCGGCTTGGTCCAGCCGGGGACGAGCCTGGGAACGTTCGAGCAGATGATCGGTTCGCGGAACACGACGCCACCGAGGATGTTGCGGATCGTGCCGTTGGGCGACTTCCACATCTGCTTCAGGCCGAACTCCTCGACCCGCTGCTCATCGGGGGTGATGGTGGCGCACTTGACCCCCACGCCGTGGCGCTTGATGGCCTCCGCAGAGTCGATGGTGATCTGGTCGTTGGTGGCGTCGCGGGACTCGATGCCGAGGTCGTAGTACTCGAGCTTGATGTCGAGGTAGGGGAGGATGAGCTTGTCCTTGATGAACGCCCAGATGATCCGCGTCATCTCGTCGCCGTCGAGTTCGACGATCGGGTTCTGAACTGTGATCTTCTGGGAGTTCGTCATTGGGGGATCCTTCACTGCACCATGGGAACCGTACAAGTGTAATACAAGCTGGCCAGGACTCGGAGTGTCGCAGTCCGGGAAGACAGTCGGTGGGGCGTGTCCGCACGAGATGAGGCCCGCCGCCATATAGTTGTGATTAGAACTACTTGGAGGAAGCATGAGCGCAACGATCGAGTTCAGACCAGCTGCGGAGCGGTACCGAACCGACTTGGGATGGCTGCAGAGTTGGCACAGCTTCAGCTTCGGCGAGCATCAGGATCCTGCGAACCGCGGTCACGGGCAGTTGCTGGTCAGCAACGACGACACCGTGCGAGCGGGTGGAGGATTCGGTACCCACGCCCATCGGGACATGGAGATCGTGACGTGGGTGCTCGCTGGCGAACTGGAACACCGGGACTCGGAGGGACACCACGGGGTGCTCTATCCCGGGTTGGCGCAACGCATGAGCGCTGGGCGGGGGATTCGGCATTCCGAGATGAACGCCTCGACCGAGCGCGACGTGCACTTCGTTCAGATGTGGGTGATCCCCGATGCGGTCGGTATCGATCCCGGGTATGAACAGCGTGATCTGAATGGTGCGCTCGCCGGCGGTGTGTTGGTTCCGTTGGCATCGGGTCAGGGACACGACGGCGCCGTCACGATTCATCAGGCAGGGGCGGTGTTGTGGGGCGCGCGGCTCGCGGTTGGTGGATCGATCACCGTGCCCGATGGTGGTCATGTCCACGTGTTCGTCGCGACGGGGAGCGTGACGTGCGGTGATCGGGAGATGATCCCCGGCGATTCACTGCGGCTCACCGATGCCGGGGAGATGACCCTCACAGCGCACGCCGCCGCCGAGATCTTGGTCTGGGTGACAACATGAGCGCGGCGCAGGATTCGTCCAACTCACCCGAGGTGATCCTTGATGCCGCCTCGCGGCTGACCGTGGTCGGTTTGTCCACGGATCCGTCCAAGCCGTCGCATCACGTGCCCATCGATCTCCGTGATCACGGGTGGGACGTACGCGGGGTGCATCCGACGGCGACCAACATTGTCGGGATCCCCGTGGTTTCCAAGCTCAGCGATGTGACGGGCGGGGTCGGGCTGGTGGTGGTGTTCCGTCCGTCCGCTGAGGCCGAGGAGGTCACTCGGGCAGCGATCGAGGCGGGCGCCACCGGTGTCTGGCTGCAATCGGGGATCACGTCGTTGGCAGCGCGAGTGTTGGCCGAGGCTGCGGGCATCGACTTCGTAGAGGACGAGTGCATGTTTGTGGTCCGTGGTCAGGCAGGTCTGGATCACCGTTGACCGCGCTCCTGGAATCGGGAGCGACAAATGACGGAGTTTCATTGCGGCGGCCCTTCAGCATCAGTCGACTCCAACTCCAGAACTTCTGGCGTGGCCGCCAGAACATGCGACTGAACTGCGAAGTACGCTGACCTCCAATCCACACGTCATAGGGGGTCCCCATGCGGGAGCACAACACGTTTTACATCGGCGGGGAATGGGTCGCACCGAGCACCGGCGACACCATCGATGTCATCGACTCTGCCACTGAGCAGGTCATCGGCCGGGTGCCGATGGGCGGCGAGGCCGACGTCGACTCGGCCGTTGCCGCTGCTAAGGCTGCGTTCGAGACGTGGTCGACCACGCCGGTCGACATTCGTGCCAAGTATCTCCGCGACATCGGCGCGGGGCTGGCAGCACGCTACGACGACATCGTCGACATCATCACGGGTGAAGTCGGTTCCCCGAAGGCGTTCGCCCAGTTGGTCCAGGCGGGCCTTCCGCTCGGCGAGTGGGAATCGTTTGCGCAGTTGGTCGAGGGCTACGCATGGGAAGAAACCGTTGGCAATAGCCTGGTGATTCGCGAGCCCATCGGTGTCGTCGGGGCGATCACCCCGTGGAATTACCCGCTCTATTTGATCATCTGCAAGGTCGTGCCAGCGCTGGCTGCCGGTTGCACCGTGGTGCTCAAGCCGTCGGAGATCACGCCGCTCAACGCGTATCTCCTCGCCGAGGTGATTCACGCCGCTGGGCTCCCGGCTGGCGTCTTCAACCTGGTCGTCGGCGAAGGGCCTGTTGTGGGTTCTGCCATGTCCAAGCATGCCGACATCGACATGGTGAGCTTCACCGGCTCGGGTCGTGCGGGCGCACAGGTCACCAAGGACGCAGCCGACACCGTGAAACGTGTCGGTCTCGAGTTGGGTGGCAAGTCCGCCAACGTCGTGCTTGATGACGCCGACCCGGCAGCGGTTGCGATGGGAGCGAGCTTCGGTTGCATGATCAATGGCGGCCAGACCTGTTCAGCTCTCACGCGGCTGTTGGTTCCGGAGTCGCGCAAACAGGAGTACATCGACGCTGTCGTGGACACCATCAGCCAGATCACGCTGGTCGATCCGCATGCTGATGACGACAATCCGATGGCGTTGTTGCAGAACATGGGACCGATGTCGTCGAAGGCGCATCAGCAACGCGTTCAGTCCTTCATCCAGAAGGGGATTGACGAAGGCGCCACGCTGGTGCTGGGTGGCCCGGAGCAACCCGATGATCATCCGACGGGCTTCTATGTCAAGCCGACCGTGTTTACCGACGTGACGCCAGACATGGCGATTGCGCAAGAAGAGATCTTCGGCCCGGTCCTGGTCATCCTGTCGTATACCGACGACGACGACGCCGTGAGGATCGCCAACGGCACCATCTACGGTCTGTCAGGTGCGGTGCAGTCCGCCGACGTCGAGCGGGCCAAGGGCATTGCTCGCCGCATGCGGACCGGCCAGGTGGATGTGAACGGCGGTGCCTTCAATACCGCAGCTCCATTCGGTGGCTACAAGCAGTCGGGTAACACACGTGAGCGTGGTCGATGGGGTCTCGAGGAGTTCCTCGAGACGAAGTCGATCCAGCTGCCCTGATCAAGAACCTGGCCCGCGCGGCCTGATCATGCAACCCGGCGGATCCGGAAGGCTCCGCTGGGAAATCGGCACAACGAGGGCCGCAACATTCCGAGCGATGGCGTCCCTCGTGGGCGCCATCGCCGCGTCGGGCGTCGGGCGTCGGGCGTCGGGCGACGGGCGTGGCGATCAGGCGATGACGGCGGAGCGTGAAGTATCGGGCGTCAAGCGACGAGAGTTGACTTCATTTCGAGAATTCGGCTCCGGTTGGTTTGCGCGGAGTGTCTTGGGGTGTTGCGGGTGTCCCGGTGCGACTTGAGGTCGTCGTCCGACGCCTGCGATGAGTTGCCAGTCGTCACGGGTTTTGAGCTGATGGTGGTGT
>JBBRSC010000281.1:0-4069 GCA_038245795.1 Acidimicrobiales bacterium | reverse complement strand
GCGTCGGTTGCGACGTCATCGGGGGACATCGAGCGGTGGACCCATCCCGAGACGGCCGACGCAATCGAATCGATGTCGGACTCGAGCGGCGCGTCGTATTGCTTGTGATAGGTGGCGTGGTCGCCGACGATGTTGACGATCGGGGTGTGGGCGCGTCGCGCATTGTGAAGATTCGCCAGGCCGTTGCCCAACCCGGGTCCCAGGTGGAGCAGAGTCGCCGCGGGCGTGCCGGCCATTCGTCCGTAGCCATCGGCGGCGCCTGTGACGACCCCCTCGAACAACCCCAGGATGGCGCGCATCTCCGGAACGTCGTAGAGCGCTGCGACGAAGTGCATCTCCGATGTACCGGGGTTCGTGAAACACACGTTCACGCCCGAGTCGACCAGTGTGCGGATGAGGGCCTGTGCACCGTTCATGTGATCGTCTCCCGGGAGCGCTCAGCAACCGTGCGTTGTCTCAGCGTCGCTCGGCACGGTAGCCGCGTTGTCGTCAGGGAACTACAGCACAGCGCCGGGGTTGAGGATGCCATTGGGATCGAACGCAGTCTTGATGCGTCGCATCAGTTCGATCTTGCCAGGGTCCTCGAGTTCCAAGAAGTACTTGCGCTTCTCGGAGCCCAGGCCGTGCTCGCCGGAGATGGCTCCACCGACGTCCAGAGCTGCTGCGAACAGGCCCTTCATGACCACGGCTCGGACCTCGTCGTCGGCTTGGAACACGGCGAGATGAACGTTGCCATCGCCGGCGTGCCCGCAACCTGCGATCCAACTGCCGGTGTCGTTCGCCAACGCTGAGACCTTGGCCATGAACTCGGGGATCTGCGCCCGGGGAACCACCGTGTCGACGATGTCATTGGCGCCGTTGGCCTTGGCCAGCCAGAACGCCTTCTCGCGACTCTCGATGATCTGCGTCGCGGCAGCCGGGGGCAGCACATAGACATCCATCGCTCCCAGCTCGGAGAGGTGGAGAGCAAGGGTCTCAACATCGGCGTCCAACCGGTCGGCGTAGGCGTTCTCCAGCACGACGACCAGGTAGGCGAGCGCTCCCGTTTTGATCTCCTCCGACACCCCGAGGTCAATTCCCGCTGCGGTGGTCATCACCGACATGGTCAGGAGGTCGATGTATTCGAGGATCATCGGTCCGACGCCGGAATCGATGACTCGCGGCACAGCACGTGTGACTTCTTCGAGCTCAGCGAACGGAGCGAGGATGGTCGCCGCGTGTGGCAATCGTGGATGGAGCTTGACCGTGACTTCGCAGACGAGGGCCAACGTTCCTTCCGAACCGCAGATGAGTTGAGTCAGGTCGTAGCCGGAGGTCGACTTCACGAACTTGCCACCAACGCGCATTGTCTCGCCGGTCGCCAGCACCACCTCGAGCCCCAGGACGTGTTGGCGAGTCACGCCGTACTTGACCGCCCGCATGCCGCCGGCGTTGGTGTTGACGTTGCCGCCAAGGCTCGCCGAGTACTCGCCAGGGAAGACCGGGTACACCAGTCCCATGGGCGCAATGCGGGCGTCGAGCTGTTCGAGGGTGACGCCTGGCTGCACGGTCGCTGTGTGATTCTCGGTGTCGACCTCGAGGATCTCAGCCATCCGCTCGAAGCTGACCAGCAGGCCGCCGTGTCGGGGTATCGCGGCCCCGGACAATCCGGTGCCTGAGCCCCTGGCCGTCAGCGGAATGGAGTGATCGTTGGCGACCCTCGCCACCGCGGCCACCTCGGCGGTCGTCGCCGGTCGCACAACGACGAAGGGCCGCACTGCGTGCGCTCCCAATGCCTCATCGTGGGTGTCGTCGTCGTTGATCGCGTCACCATGATCGACATTGGCCTCGCCCACGATTGCCTGCAATGACGAAATCATTTCTTCGACGACGTCGGTTGCGAACGCTCCGCTGATCTCAGTGCCCATGCGACATCCTGCCCCACTCGCGACGGGTCGGGCTGGCCTGGTGATGTCAGTTCGTCACGGCGTGGTCATCGTTGACGTGGTCGGCGGCGTGTTTCGTGCTGGCATCCCAGGCCTCCTCGAGTGCTTCGAGGATCGCCGTGGGTTCCTGTGCCCCCGACATGGCGTAGGCGCGGTCGATGACGAAACACGGCACCCCCGTGATGCCAAATTCCTTGGCGGCCGCCTCATCGGAGCGTACGTCGTCAGCAAACTTCGCGCCGCGCAGCATGGTCGACACAGAATCGGAACCGAGACCGATCTCGCCAGCGAGACGAACGAGCGTGTCGTGGTCGGCGACGTCCTCGCCTTCGCAGAAATAGGCACGCATGAGTCGTTCTTTCATGGCGTCGGCATCGTTCGTCGTGGCGGCGAGATGGATGAGTCGATGGGCATCGAAGGTCGAGGATCGTCGTGCCAGATCGAACCGGTACGAGAGGCCCACGCTGGCGGCGACCTCGGACACCCGGGCCATCATCGCCATGGCCGACAATCGATCGGTGCCGTACTTCTGCGCCAGATGGTGGACCAGGTCGACGCCGTGGCTGTCGACTGTGGCGGTGGGGTCCAGTTCGTAGCTCCGCCAGATCACATCGACCTGCTCGCGATGTTCGAAGAGCTCCAGCGCCGCTTCGACACGCCGTTTGCCGATGTAGCACCAGGGACAGACGACATCGGACCAGATTTCAACGATCATGGCCTGGCCAACCGCTGCCAGCGGTGAAGTGTTCCTCCGAGGTCAGTTCAGCCGGCGGTGTTGGGGCACGGGTCAGGGTCGAATCCTTGCCGGACGAGCGGCGAGCAGGCGATCCACTCCGGTCGAGCGGGCGCTCGGTAAGAATGCCCGTCATCGACGACTGGCCGTTGATGATTCGGGAGATCGTGATCACACATGGACAACGTCAAGATCATTCTTGAGGCAGCGGTGGTCCTCGGGGCCATCGTCATGGGGAGCCGATCGAGTGGCGTCGCACTCGGGCTGTGGGGCGGCACCGGCGTCGCCATATTGGTGTTCGTCTTTCGATTGCCGGTCGGTTCGCCACCCGTCGATGCGTTGCTCATTGTGTTGTCGGTCGTCCTGGCTGCGTCGATGATGCAGGTCGCCGGAGGAATCGACTGGATGGTGGCGATGGCCGCCAAGATCATTTCCAGTCATCCCCGCCAGATCACCGTGATCGCACCCCTGGTGTCCTTCATGTTTGCGGTCGGTGCCGGAACGTCAAACATTCTCATCCCGTTGCTGCCGGTGATCGCCGACCTCTCCTACAAGAACGGCATTCGGCCATCACGACCACTGTCGTTGTCCGTGGTGGCGACGGGCGTCGCGTTGGCGTGCAGCCCAGTATCGGCCGCGATGGCGGCCATGATCACCCTCACCGATGTCTCGCCCTACAACTTCGAGCTGATCGACATCGTCAAGATCACGCTCCCAGCGGGCATCATCGGTGTCATCGCTACCTCGTTCGTGGTTCGAAAACTGGGTATGGAGCTGGAGGATGATCCCGAGGTCCAGGCGAAGGTTGCCGCCGGGGAGATCGAGGCGCCCGGCGCGAGCCTCAAGATTGGGGGCGACTCGACCAAGGCTGCGTCGGAGCTGACCTTCTCGACGGCCGGACGCAACGCTGCGCTGATCTTCCTCGCGGCCGTCGTGGGTATCGTCGTCTTCGGGCTCTTCAAGGGGCTCCGCCCCATCGACCCCAAAGGCGAACCCATCTCGATGAACCCGATCATCGAGATGGTGATGTTCGTTGCCGGCACACTGATCCTGCTGGTCTCCCGGCCCAGCGTCAGCGAGGTCCCCGGCGCCACGGTCTTCCGGGCAGGCATGGTGTCGGCAATCGCGCTGTTCGGGTTGGCCTGGATGACCGACACGTTCATCAAGGCCAACGAGAAACTCATCACCGACACGCTCGGCAATTGGGTGACGCGAGCCCCGTGGATCTTTGCTCTCGGCGTGTTCTTGGTGTGTGTTCTGACGACCAGCCAATCGACGGCCACACGAACCATCGTGCCCATCGGGTTGGCAGCGGGCCTGGCACCAGGGTTGCTGGTCGGCATGTGGGCGGGAGCGTTCGCTGGCATCTATACGCTGCCGACGAATGGTTCGCAGATCGCCGCCTCGAACT
>JBBRSC010000280.1:0-4090 GCA_038245795.1 Acidimicrobiales bacterium | reverse complement strand
GTCCAAGCCGGCCAGGAGTTCGACGCGACGGGTCAACGCGGTCGCAAAGTCGAGTTCGCCCGCCATGGCGGCGGACGTGATCGCCGACACCGCATCGCCGCAGCCGCATTCGTCGGCGAGGAGGTCGATGACCTCGTTCTGGATGAGCGTCGAGTCCACGTCGAGGACGACGAGCCGCTGGCTGCGTCGCACAAGACCGTCTGGTTGGATGGCAACGTCGACGCCGATCTGATGGGCGACCGACACCAGGCGCTCGCGGAGCGCATCGAGAGGGGCCCCCAGTACGGTCAGCTCGAAGCTCATCACCGGGTAACGGGACAGGCGGATGATGCGATCGATGTTGCCACCCGTGGAGGCAACAGCCTCGGCGATGGCGGCGAACTGCGTCGGGGTGATGACACGGGCGAGCACGGTCACCACCGAACCGAGCGCCCGCTCGGTCGGCGTTGCGTCGGCGCGTTCGATCTCTATGGACAGCCCACGCGCGATGCCGAGGTCGTGCAGTGAGGAGAAGCTCGCGTCGGCGGGCACGCGGGTCAGGAGCCCGAGGGTGAGATGCCGCCGGATGACGACCTGCTCGACATCGTCGATCTCCGCCGCCATGAGGCTCAGGAGTTCCATGATCGCCGACGTGATGCCGGGATGGTCCGGGCCACTCACCCTGATGAGCACTGTCTCGAGGGCGACACGTTCGGAGGGTGGCTGGTCTGGCACACGATCACGGTAGCGTCCGCCCCGTGACCGCCCTGATGCCCGACGCCCCGACCCATCGGCTCTGTCCCGAACACCTCCGTGGTTGCGGAGCGTGTCCGATGATGGGCATCGACCTCGACAGTCAGCGCACAACCCGCCTCGACTCGGTGTCCACCGTGCTGGATCGGCGTCTTGCGGAAGGGACCCGCCCGACCATCAACCTTCTGGAACTACCGGCCGAGAGCTTCCGGACAACCGTCAAGGCGGGGGTGGTCGGTGGCCGCGCCGGATTCCGGAGTGCGCGGAGCACCACCGTGACCGCAGTCGACGAGTGTGTGATCGCTCACCCGTTGGTCGAGGAATTGCTCGTCGAGGGCTACTTCGGCGAGGCGACGGACGTGATGATCCGCGTGGGCGCCGCGACCGGCGAACGGATGGCGCACGTGACCCCATCGACCACGGGCGTCTCGCTGCCGGACGGGGTGCGGATCATCGGCGAAGACGAGTTGACCGCTGGCCGCCGATCGTGGATCTTCGAGGAACTCGCGGGCCGGCGTTGGCGGATCTCGGCCCACTCGTTCTTTCAGACCCGCCCCGATGGCGCGGAGTCGCTGATTGCGTTGATCGGCTCGGAGGTCCAACGAATCCGGGGCGACGGTCCGATCGGGCGCCTCGTCGACGCGTGTTCCGGTGTGGGGTTGTTCGCTGGCACCATCGCGGCTGAGAAGGTCACCGCCATCGAGTGGAGCCGCTCCGCCTGCGCAGATGCACGCGTGAACTTGGCCGACCTCGATGCCAAGATCGTCGGTTCGGCAATCGATCGTTGGCGACCGACCCCGGCCGATGTCGTCATTGCGGATCCGTCGCGGCCGGGTCTGGGGCGGAGCGGTGTGGAGATCATCTCGCGGACCCGCGCCCCATTGGTGCTGCTCGTGAGTTGCGACGCCGCCGCCGGCGCCCGCGATCTGGAGCGATTCATCGAGGCGGGCTACCGAATCGACGCCATGACGCTCGTGGACATGTTCCCCCACACGTCCCGAGTTGAGTTGGTCTCCACGCTGGTACGCGACTGAGCGTTACGCGAACGTCAACTGATCATCCGCTGACGGAACCGTGCCAGTTCATCATCGTCAACCCCCAGCGACTCGGCCAGCGACTCGACGCCACCAAACTGATCCAGCAGTTCGGTCAGAAAGATCGTCATAGCGTCCGGTGGGCAGGTCACGAACGCCGGAGGGTGATCGACCATCGAGTCGAAGGCATCGGCGGTGCCGGCTGCCTCGCGTGCTGCTCGTTGCGAGGCTCGCCACGCCATCATCGCTGGCATTGCTGCGGAGGTGAGGTGATAGTCGTGGGCGATGTCGCCGATCGACACCTCAAGAAGTGACAGGAGAATCGCCGCGATGACACCGGTGCGGTCCTTGCCTGCCGCACAATGGAACGCCAGCGGCACGGCGTCGTCGAGATTCGCCACGGAACGAACGATCAGGGGAACCACCGCCGGCAGCCCGTCGGTCATCTCGTGGTAGCGGTCGACCAGGTACGGGATCGGATCGGTGTCGTGATCGACGCCGTCCAGCGGCCAGAGTGTGGAGATCAGTGGCAGATGGACGAGCGTTGCGCCGATGGCCGCCGCGTCGGCGATGCCGTACTGATCCTGTTCGTACTCGGTGCGCAGATCGATGACGGTTCGAAGGCCGAGCGCGGCGAGCGCTTCAACATCGAGCGTGCTCGCCTGGTGGAGGGAGTCGGACCGGAAGATCAGACCTCGCACGATCCGGTTGCCCGATCGATTGCGGAGCCCGCCGAGATCGCGGAAATTGAAAACCGCCTCGAGGGCGAGATGGCGATCGGGGTCCATGAAGATCGGAGTCTACGGTGGGGCCCATGTCCTCCGTCACGAGACACGCGCACGCTGCGACCCGTGTCGGAGCACTCGCCGTGGCGGTGACCGTGCTCGTAGCCACGCTGGCCGGGTGCTCGAGGGACGGGTCGATCTCGCCCAACAATCCGTCAAACGATGCCTCAGCGCCGCGTGCTGTCGTTCTGACCTTGACCGTCGTTGCTGAACATCCGCACGACCCGACGAGCTTCACCGAAGGGCTGGTATTTGTCGATGACGACACTCTGGCCGAAAGCTCGGGTCAGTACGGCACGTCGGATGTGCGCCTCGCTGAACCTCTCACCGGACAGGTTCAACGACGATCGCTGCTCGATGCCACACAGTTCGCCGAGGGTCTCGCCCTGCGCCAGCGCACCCTGGTCCAGTTGACCTGGCGCGAGCGTGCCGTCCTGCGATGGACGGCGAGCGATCTCACGTCGATGCCGGGCACCACACTCGATGCCGAGGGGTGGGGACTGACCTACGACGCGGGCGCTGACGTGTTCTTCCACAGCAACGGAACCTCGACAGTTGCCATACGCGATCCGGAAAACCTGGCCGAGCAGCGGACCATCGTCGTGCGGCGAGATGGGGTCGAGGTCCCGCGGGTCAACGAACTCGAGTTTGTGGCTGGCCAACTGTGGGCCAACGTCTGGCAGACCAACGACATTCTCCGCATCGATCCAGCCACCGGCAACGTCACCGGCGTGTTGGACTGCACACGACTCGACCCCAAAATCGGTGACCCCGAGGCCGTCCTCAATGGCATCGCCCATCGGCCGGGAGATCCACCGAACCGGCTCTGGGTCACCGGAAAGCGCTGGCCCGCCATGTTCGAAATCGACGTTGGGCCCGCACTATGAGTTCATCGCAGCACCCCTGGCGGCCTCGCCTGGCACGATGCTCGACCGCGCTGGCCGCGGCCTTGATGGTCGCGGGATGTTCATCGTCCGACTATCGCCCGCTCGACGTCGGCGTCTGCTTGCCAGCTTCGGCCGACGTCGTCGGCACGCGGCAGGCTGATCCTCCGCGGGTCTCGTGTTCGCAGCCGCATCGATACGAGGTGTACGCCATTGGCGGCATCGGCCTGGATGGCGCCTGGCCCGGTCAGTCCGCCGTAGACGATGCCGCCAAGTCGTTCTGTTACGCGCAGTTCGAATCGGGCGTTGGTACTGCTCCGGAGGACCTTCCGGACGGCGTCGATGTGGTGACGATCGGACCCACCGAACAGTCGTGGAACACCGCCAAGGACCGCGGCGCCGAGTGCCTTGTCCGCGTGCCACCCGAGACCACCGGTCGTTTCTCCCAACCTGGCAGATCGACCTCGTCGTAAGGGAGAGCGCCCGGCACCGATATGGTTCCGCCCATGAAAATTGGTTTGTCGTTGCCGACGATGCTCGGCTCGGGTCCGGGGTCCGGGATCGATCGCTCGACGCTGCTTGCGTGGTGTCGCAGGATCGAGGACGACGGCTACGACACCCTCGGTATCGGTGAGCGAATCAGCTATCGCAACCT
>JBBRSC010000279.1:0-4094 GCA_038245795.1 Acidimicrobiales bacterium | reverse complement strand
TGCCAACTTCGGTGCCAGATCGAGTTGCGACGAGTTGGGACACGAGGTCTTCTCAGTACCCCAGTGCAGAAACACGATCACGGTATCCGCCGAGGCGCGGGCCTCGGTGACGGCCTTCAGCAGACGATCCTCGAGCTTGGCGGAGGCGAGACCGCCTTGGGTGTCGGTCGCCGTCCACGACGACACGAGGGCGGCGTCGAGCACGTCGGTCGCAGCGATGACAGCGATTCGTTCGCCCTTGATGGTGGCGGCGTACGGACGGAAGGCGTCGGTCTGGTTGGCCCCGATCCCGATCACCGGAGCCTTCAGCGTGGAGATTGCATCCAGCGTCTGTTGCAACCCCGGCTGACCGAAATCGAGCCCATGATTGTTGGCCATCGACAGGACGTCGACACCCTGATCGAGCAGCGCCGTAATGGCGGTCGGCGGAGCCTGGAAGGTGAACGACTTCGCCTGCTGATTCCCGCCCGAGCCGATCGACGTCTCGAGATTCACGATGGTCAGATCGGCGGGCCTGATGACGGAAGCAACGCCGTCGAGCATGGTGGTCGGCGAGTTCTTCAGCAGACCAGCCAACCCGCTCTCGAAATGAGTATCACCAGCGAACGCGATCGTCACGGCAGAGCCGCTCCCCGTCTGGGAGCGCGGATCGACGCTGGCGGCGGCACCCGATGGCGGAGTCGAGCCGGCGGGCCGGGTCCCGTCGGGCACAGTGCCATCGAGCACCGTTCTCCCGGGTGTGTCGACACCGCGTCCGTTCGGACCGCTGGTGGTGGGCGCCGCCGATGAGACGTCATGTTCGGCCAGGGCGCTGCAGCCGACGACCCCAGCGATGACGACCACTGCGAGCGCGCCCCGCCGTCGATGTCTCGTTCGAGCTGCGCTCTTCGCCGTGTTCGTCGCCGCGCCCGCCCACATGTCCGAAGACTAGGCGTCGCCGCTCGATCGGTGGCGCGTCGTAGTCTCATGTGGCGACACAAGGTCGTGACGGAAACCGGGGGGTTCGATGTTCGACCTGATCATTCGAGGGGGAACCGTCGTCGATGGCTCGGGTGCCGAACCACGCACGGCCGACGTCGCAATCACCGATGGCCGGATCGTCGAAGTCGGCACCGAGAACGCTGGCCGCGTGGAGGGCTCCGCCACCCAAGAAGTCGATGCCGACGGTCTCCTGGTCACGCCCGGCTTCGTCGACATCCACACCCACTACGACGGCCAGGTCACCTGGGACCCCCTGCTGACACCGAGTTGCTGGCACGGCGTCACCACCACCGTCATGGGCAACTGTGGCGTCGGATTCGCGCCGGTCTCCGAGGACCGACGCGAGTGGCTGATCCAACTGATGGAGGGGGTCGAGGACATCCCCGGCGCGGCGCTGTCCGCTGGCATCCAATGGAACTGGGAGACCTTTCCGGAGTACCTCGATCATGTCGCCACCCTGCCTTTGGCGCTCGACGTGGGGACCCAGGTGCCCCACGGCGCGATCCGGGCATATGTGATGGGGGAGCGCGGCGCCAACAACGAGCCGGCAACCCTGGCGGACATCGAGGCAATGAAGCAGCTGGTGGCGGAGGGAATCGCCAGCGGCGCCCTCGGGGTGTCGACGTCGCGCACCATCATGCACACGGCCGTCAATGGCGATCCGGTGCCGGGCACTTTTGCCGCGGTCGACGAGCTGACGGGGTTGGGCGACGCTCTGCGAGAAGCCGGCACCGGAGTCTTCGAGCTGGCACCGGCTGGTGCCCTGGGCGAGGACCTCCTGGCCGCCGATCGTGAGATGGCGTGGATGCAGGATCTCGGTGCCCGGATTGGGCGGCCCATCAGCTTTGCGCTCAACCAGAACGCTGCCGATCCGCTGGAATGGCGCAAGCTCCTCGAGTTGTCCGAGGCCGCCGCCAAGTTGGGCGCAGACATCCGACCCCAGGTCCACGCCCGTACCGTGTCGTTGCTGATCGGCCTCGGCACGTTCCATCCGCTCATGTGGTGCGAGACATGGGGGAGCGTTGCGCATCTTGGGCTCGATGCCCTGGTGCACGAGCTCTCCCGAGCCGAGATCAAGGAAAAGTTCGTTCGGGAACTGCGGGTCCTCCATGATCCGATGACCTCATTCATGCGGCCCAATCGGCTCTACCCGCTCGGTGATCCGCCCGACTACGAACCAACGGCGGCCGACACCATGGCTGCCCGGGCAGCTCGTGTCGGTGGGGACCCCTGGGAGTTCGTCTACGACGCGCTCATCTCCGACAACGGTCGGGAACTCCTCAACTCGCCGATCCTCAACTACGCCGACGGGTCCCTGGCTCCGAGCTACGAGATGCTGCGCTCGCCCATCACTGCCTTCGGGCTCGGCGACGGTGGGGCTCACGCTGGTCAGACGTGTGACGCCTCGTCGACCACATTCCTCCTGACGCATTGGGTGCGCGATCGGACACGAGGACCACGCCTCGGTCTCAGCGAAGCCGTCGCCAAGATGACATCGAAAACGGCTGCGCTCTACGGATTGGGCGATCGGGGACTGCTGAAGCCGGGAATGATCGGCGACGTCAACCTCATCGACATGGAACATCTCCAGCTCCGGCGCCCAGAACTGGCGTATGACCTCCCCGCCGATGCCCGTCGTCTCATCCAACACGCTGAGGGATACGTCTCGACCATCAAATCTGGTGTCGAGATCATGGCCAATGGCCAGGAAACTGGCGCTCGGCCCGGACAACTTCTCCGCGGTGCCCGCTGAACGACGGTCGAGCTCCCGCTGGACAACGGTCGCGCTGCCGCAGTGGCTGACCAAATCCCGTTTGTCGCAATTTCGGGCCCGCAGTAGGTTGTCGAGACCCTCGGTGGGCCAATGGCGTCTCCTCGAGGCTGTTGGGAGTGACGTGTGTAGACACGCATTCCCGCGACAGCACCCCGCTTCGGCGGGCTCACCAGGGAGCTATTCATGCGCCGCGACATGCCATCGACGCAGGGTCTCTACGACCCCTCATACGAACACGACGCCTGCGGGGTGTCGTTTGTCGCGGACCTCAATGGGCGAGCGAGCCATCGCATGGTCGATTTGGCCGTCCGGTCGTTGTGCAACCTCGAACATCGGGGAGCGACCGGCTCGGAGCCCAACACCGGTGACGGTGCAGGGATCCTCGTCCAGGTTCCTGATCGTTTTCTCCGCGACGTCGTCGGTTTCGAACTGCCAGCTCCCGGCTACTACGCCGTTGGCCTCGCGTTCCTGCCGGTCGACGACGACCAGGCTGCCATGTCCGACATCACAAAGATCGCCGAGTCCGAGGGTCTGAAGGTGCTGGGTTGGCGTGACGTGCCCACCGACGCCGACGCCGCCGACGTGGGTCTGACCGCCCGGGCAGTCATGCCGATCTTTCGTCAGTTGTTCCTGGCCGACGTGACCGGTGAACGCTCCGGACTCGAACTGGATCGCATTGCGTTCATTGTGCGCAAACGCATCGAACACGAACTCGTCGACGGTGGTGGCGACGGTCTCATGTACTTTCCGTCGCTCTCCAGCCGGACGCTCGTGTACAAGGGAATGCTGACCACGCCGCAGCTCCCGGCGTTCTTCCCCGATCTGGCCGATGAACGATTCGAATCCGCCATTGGCGTCGTTCACTCACGTTTCTCGACCAATACGTTCCCGTCGTGGCCGTTGGCGCACCCGTACCGCTACGTGGCCCACAACGGCGAGATCAACACCGTGCAGGGCAACCAGAACTGGATGCGGGCGCGCGAAGCGCTCCTCTCCACGCCGAATCTGCCGGGTGATCTGTCGCGGATCTTCCCGATCTGCACCCCCGGGAGCTCCGACACCGCCCGTCTCGATGAGGCCCTCGAACTGCTTCATCTGGGCGGCTATGACCTGCCCCATGCCGTGCTCATGATGATCCCGGAGGCGTGGGAGAACCACACCGAGATGTCGCAGGAGCTGCGCGATTTCTATCGCTTCCACTCGTGTCTCATGGAGCCGTGGGACGGTCCGGCCTCGGTGGTCTTCACCGATGGCAACCAGGTCGGCGCGGTCCTCGATCGCAATGGGCTGCGACCCAGCAGGTACTGGGTGTGCGATGACGGTCTGGTGGTCATGGCGT
>JBBRSC010000278.1:0-4128 GCA_038245795.1 Acidimicrobiales bacterium | reverse complement strand
CGCCGACGGAGAGGTAGCGGTCAACGACCTCGTCGCTCGGCTGGGCCTCACTCAGCCGCAGGTGTCGAAGAACCTTGCCGTGTTGCGTGCGGTTGATCTCGTGACCGTTCGAGCGGACGGTCGCCTACGCCTCTACTCAATCAACGCCGACACGCTCCGCGCGCTGCACGAATGGATCACACCGTTCGAGCGGCTGTGGAACGGCCGTCTCGACCGACTCGACAACGTGGTGGCCGAACTCGCCGCCACACGACCTGATCGATCACCAAAAGAAAAACCATGGAAGGAACAACCATGAAAGGAACAACCATGAACCAACCAACAGAGAGCCGCTTCGGATCGGCGGTGGTGACGCTGCCGACCGACACCCAGATCCAAATCACCCGTGTTTTCGACGCACCGGCGGCAATTGTCTTCGAAGCGTGGACGACGCCGGATCTGGTGCGCCGGTGGTGGGGAACCGACGATCACCCGCTGACCGTGTGTGAGATCGATCTTCGGGTCGGCGGCGACTGGCGATACGCCATGAACATGGATGGCGCCGAGTTGGGATGGCACGGCACTTATCAAGCGATCAGCGAACCGAATCAACTCGTGTCCAGCGAGGTGTTCGAGGGGTACCCCGACGGTGAGGCTGTCAACAGTCTCACCCTCGACGAAGCGGAGGGCACCACCACACTCACCGTTGTCGTCCAGCACCGGACCAAGGAGAACCGCGACGGCCACATCGCCTCGGGAATGGAAGCAGGCATGCAACGCACACTCGACCAGCTCGACATCCTCACCGTTGAATGGAGCCGGTCATGAGCCGCGTTATCGCCGACATGTCGATGTCGCTCGACGGGTTCATCGAGGACGGCGACGGGGGTGTCGGCGATCTGTTCGGCTGGTACGACAACGGGCCGGTCATCACCGAGACCGCCAACACTGGCGTCACGTTCCGAACGACGCATGCTAGCGCTCAACGAATGCGTGACTCGATGCGACAGGTCGGTGCGCTGATCGTCGGCCGGCGCCTGTTCGACCTCGCCAAAGGATGGGGCGGATGCCACCCCATGGATGTCCCAGTGTTCGTCGTCACGCACCATCCGCCCGGCGACTGGCAGTTCCCGGATGCTCCGTTCACGTTCGTCACCGACGGAGTCACCAGTGCAGTGCGACAAGCGAGTGAGGCCGCGGGGGACAAGCTCGTCGCCGTCGCCAGTGCCAGCGTCACCCAGCAATGCCTCGACGCCGGGCTCCTCGACGAGATTCACCTCAACCTTGTGCCGGTCCTGCTCGGCCACGGTGTCCGCTGGTTCGACCAACTCGCCAACACACCCGTTCGGGTCGACAACCCCACGATCATCGAGGGCGATGGCGTCACCCACCTCGTCTACCCGATCCACAAGCCAGCGTCGCTGGCTGCACTACCCGAAAGAGAACCAACATGTCCGACGTAGCCGACCATTGGCGCACCATCGCTGCCACCTTCACCCAACGAGCCGAAGCCGTGCCCGCCGACGCGTGGACCAACCCGTCGCCATACGACGGCTGGACCGCTCGCGACATCGTCGACCACCTCGTCGAATGGGTGCCCCCATTCCTCGAATCTGGCACCGGACTCACGATCGACAACATCGCTCCGGTCGACAATGACCCCGTCGCGGCATGGATACGGCTCGACGAGGCGATCAGAGCAATCCTCGACGCCGACGACATCGTCGACCGGATCTTCGACCACCCAATGGCCGGGCGTCACCCTCTCGACGAGGCCATCGACCGGTTCATCCTCGGCGACGTCCTCATCCACACCTGGGATCTGTCACGGGCCACCGGCCTGGACGAGCGACTCGACCCGCCCACCGTGGACTCGATGCTGAACGGCCTCGCCGCGCTCGGCGACATCCTCCAGCAGAGCGGCCAGTACGGCGCCAAGGTAGAGGTCGCCGGCAACGCCGACCCGCAAACGAGACTCCTCGCCCTCACCGGCCGCCACGCCTGACACTCATCTCCCGAAAGGAACGGAAGGAATGAACATGACCGATCGCACACGCAAGGTCGTCGGCAACATCTCCATGTCGATGGACGGGCGCATCAACGGACGAGGCGGCGACTACGACATGGGCTGGATCGTCCCCCACGCCGTCACCGATACCTCCCGCGAGCACTTGACGCAGATGACGCGCACCGCCACCACTGCCCTGCTCGGCCGCAAGAACTACGACGGATTCGGCGGGTACTGGCCAACTGTTGCCGACGACGACACCGCCGAGCCCCGTGACCGAGCCTTCGCCCGCTGGCTGGATGCGGTCGACAAAGTCGTCTTCTCCACCACCCTCACCGACGCACCGTGGCAGAACTCCCGCATCGCCCGAGACCCCGTCTCCGAGGTCAACGAACTCCGCAACCAGCCCGGCGGAGACATCATCGTGCTGTCCAGCACCAGCATCATTCGAACGCTCTTGGCGGCCGAGGAGCTGGACCGGCTGATCATCAACGTTTGCCCGAACATCGTCGGCGGAGGCGCCCGGCTGTTCGACGACGGCATCCCCGAGACGGCCTGGTCGCTCGCCGACCACGCGAGCAGCGAGACCGGTTCGATCTACCTCACCTACGACCGGGTCCCCTGAGCGTCGCATGGACACCCCAACGACGGCTGCGCATTTCATCGATCGTCTCGGCCACATGCAGCGAGCCGTGCCATCAGGCGCCGATGGCACGACAGGAAGGCTTCCGTTTCGCGACATCTTCGCCCTCGCGAAGGCATCCATCTCGATACCGCCGGACGAGATCGAGATCCTGCTCGACCAACACGATCACGTCACACGACTCGGGGCAGTGTCGATCATGGACTTCCAAGCGCGTCGCCGTTCAACACCAGCGGAGCGGCGAAGCGACCTCTACGAACTGTACGTACGCCGCCACGACCGCATCGACAACTGGGACCTCGTCGACCGCAGCTCGCCCCACGTCGTCGGGGGCTACCTCCACGACAAACCCCGCGACCAGCTGTACCGGTGGGCACGATCGCCGAGCCAATGGGAACGACGGTCGGCGATCACCGCGACCTACTACTTCATCCGGCATAACGACCTCGACGACACGTTCGCCATCGCCGAGCTCCTCGTCGACGACCCAGAGCACTTCGTGCAAACTGCGATCGGCGGTTGGCTACGCGAAGCAGGCAGACACGACCGCCAGCGACTCGTTGACTTCCTCGAGCGCTACGGCGCCATCATGAACCGCACCGCCCTCCGATTCGCCATCGAACACTTCGACCCGGATACCCGCCGGTACTACCGCAACCTTCGATCGCAGCGTGGGTGAACCCCGTCCCAGTGACCTCGTTGCCAGCGCCCGTGCGAAGCCCCGTCGTCACCGAGGGTGGGCAACCCTTGAGTTGAGCGAGCCGGCTCCTCAATGCAAGGTCAGCGCTTACCGGGCGTCGGCTTTGGGATTAAGAGGGTGGAGCGTTCGTGGAGGTGGCGTTTCTCGGGGAGGTTCGTGGCGAGTCGGCTCGCAATGGCGAACTCGGCTCGGACCTCATCGTTGCGTCCTGCGAGCTCGAGGAGATGGCCGCGTACGGCGTGGGTTCGGTGATGCTGCCTGACCTGGTCGTCGTGGGGGAGCGTGTCGAGTAGGGCGAGGCCGTGTTCGGCGCCGTGGAGTATGCCGACGGCGACGGCGTGGCTCAATGTGATCATCGGGTTCGGTGCGATTTTGGCGAGGAGTTCGTACAGGGCGACGATCTCGGCCCAGTCGGTAGTGTCGGTGCTCGGCGCTGAATCGTGGACAGCGCTGATGGCGGCTTGAAGCTGATAGGGGCCGATCGTTCCGTGAGCCAGCGCGGCGGAGATGAGGCCGGTGCCTTCAGCGATCATGTCGCGGTCCCATCGCTGGCGGTCTTGTCGGTCGAGCGGTATGAGTTCCCCGTCTTGTGTGATGCGGGCGTCGCTGCGGGCGTGGGTGAGCAGCATGAGCGCGAGGAGGCCGGTCGCTTCGCTGTCGTTGGGTCGGAGGTGGTGGAGTTGTCGGGCGAGCCGGATCGCTTCTCGTGTGAGGTCGACCCGGCCGGCGCTGGTGCCGGCGCTGGCGGTATGGCCTTCGTTGAAGATGAGGTCGAGGACATGCATGACGGCGTCGAGG
>JBBRSC010000277.1:0-4148 GCA_038245795.1 Acidimicrobiales bacterium | reverse complement strand
GGGCCGACCACGACGGGCAAGCCGGCTGATAGTGAGACCGCCGAGCCAAGTGCGACCGATGGTGCGTCAACTCCCGAAGCTGGCGATCCGTGTCGGTGGTACACCGCTGAGGAGATGGGGGCGCTGGTGGGCGCATCAATGACCATGGAGAAGCAGGACACGCCGAGCGCCTTGGGCACGGAGTGCCTCTACGACAACCCAGAGACAAGCGTGACCGTGCGCCCGGATACAGCACAGAGCTATGACTCGCTCAGGGCCGCCGCAAAATCCATGGGTCTGGGGACGCAGGTCGACTTCCCGGGCGTTGGTGACGAGGCGTATCACGACAATGACGGAAGCCGTGGGAATCCGTCCGTTTCGATGAATGCGAAGGCAGGCGATGCGGCCATCGCGGTGGAATTGGCGACGGTTGCCAGTGCGATTCCGAGCCTCGACAAGGGCATCGAGATCGTGTCGACTGTTGCGAAAAAGGCGCTCGCCGGGTAGCCGCTGACGCTCCTGACTGGTTCCGAAGGTTCAGCTTGATCGACGTCGTCGCGCGATCATCAGCCCAGCACCGACGATCACGACCGCGCCGAGAATGCCGACGATCACCGGCCACGATGACGCATTGGATGTGGAACTGGCGGCCGGAGGTGACGGTGATTCGGCGGCCGGAGCGGCTGGCGTGCTCGGCGATGTGAATGTGGGGAGCTTCGGCTCAGGTCGGGCTGTGTCAGCCAGAAAGATCGGATTGGCGATATCCACGGCCAACTCGGCGCCCGGGGCCTTGGTGGTATCGAGCACTTCGGCTCCCCAGAACGTTCCGAGCGGCCCTTCGTCGGCGACCCGGGCGATCGGCGACTCGTGCACGAACGGGTCGCTGGTGACGGCGACCCGCTCGACCTCGGTGCCGTTGCGCCTCACGGTCAGGGTGTCGCCGACAGCGCCGGTCACGGTGAGTTTCATCGTCGCCGTGTCAGCGACGAGCGTGTCGCCGAACATGGCGGTTGTTCCATCGGTGGTGGTTGCGGTGAGGTCCAAGGTCGGGCTCTCCTTGCCGAGTCCTTTGACGTAGGCATGTCCGCGCCGGAGCGCTTCGTCGACGGCCGGTCGGCTGAGCTGGTTGGCATAGACCATCGTGGAGGTCTTGCCGTACTTGTCGCCTTGCTTGTCGTCCGAACCTGACACGGCGACGAGTCGGTGACCCTCGCGCAACAACCGCTCCCACAGTTCAATGGCGGTGCGAACGAAGGGGTTGGGGATGTCTTTTCCGCCGAGTTCGGCGAGTGAGCCTTCGGTGACCACCTCGATGAGGTTCGTGGCAGCGAAGTCCACTTGGTCGATGAGTTCGAAGTAGCAGCCTCGACAGGCGGACCCGAACGTCGCTGGTGGGTAGATCGTCGGATGAGCCAGAGACACGAGCGCACCGTCTGCGGCCGCGGACCGTTGGATGTCACCGATCGTGACGCCGTCGTGGCCGACCCGATACTCGATGTTCGAGGGCGTCTCGCTCAAGACGATCATGTGACCGAAGTACGTGATCACTTCCCGTCCCGGCCAGATCAGCACGTCAGGGTTGGCTCGTTGCGTCGCTCCCAAACGATCCCAATGAGCGGGCGTCACATATTCGGTGACAGGAATGATGTCGAGCCCAGCCGCGCGGGCGAACGCGACCATCTGATCCGGGTTCGGACCGTCGGGGCTGCTGTGGAAGGCGTGCAGATGGAAGTCCCCGGCGTACCAACCAGCATCGGGCCGTGCGACGTGAGTGGGATCGACAGGGTCCGATGCGAGCGGCGTTGCAGCTGGTCCCGAAGGGCAGCGGATCTCGACCCGCCAGGTCAGTGTCTGATCGAGGGCCGCGATTCCGAGTTCGACGTGCCAGGTCCCCGGCTTGATCGGACCGACGACGACCGTTCGTTCGTTGCGGTCCGGAGCGATGACCTCCGGGCCCATCGACTTGTCGATGCGCCCCTGGCGGCTGCCCGACCAGGTCCGGAACGCGTTGCGACCCGCGGTGCCGCTGGAGTCCCAGACGCCGAGATCGATGACCCCGGCAGCAACCGGGTCCCAGGTGTAGGCCACCGCAACACGGGCGGTTCCTTCGGGAACGGTGAACGGTTCCAGGAGGTATGTCTTGGCGGCCGAGGTGTCGACGGTGCCGGTCAGCGTGATGAGGTCGGTGCCACATGACGGGGTGGTTTGGGCTGCGGCCGATGCGACCGAGGCCGGAATGGGGAGGGCGATCGCCACGGTCGCGATCGCTGCCGCCCACCGAACCCCCAGCCGTCGGTGAATGAGTCCAACACAAGGTTCCATCACGGTCAGCTTCGCATGCTGGCGCTGGCCGACGACGTGAATCGCCTAGACGGCAGACGTCGTGAGGTGCTCCAAGATCATGTCCATCTCGGCGAACCGGCTGTCGCGCTCGGTGATGACTTTGTACTCGAACATGGTGGTCTCCGGGGTGGTTGGATGATTCATGCGGTTGCCTCGCCGGTCGGAAAGAACAACGTGTCGATGGGCTGACCGAAGACGCGATCTTGGAGGCGAGCGGAAGGCTGGGGTTGTAGCGTCCGGTCTCGATCGAGTTGACGGTCTGGCGCGAAACGTCGAGTCGGTCGGCGAGATCGGCTTGGCTCCACCGGCGAGCGGATCGGAGTTCTCGCAGGTTGTTGTTCATGAGCGGCCGAAGTCGCTACCGGGATTGCATGGTGGCCACCCCGTCGCCGGTCAGGCGTGCGAACGCCGATGGTCGAGCCGTCATCGCCAACACGAGGTCCTTCGCCGACCCTGAGACCAGCGGCCCAGTACCTGTCGACCACTCGGCATCGGTCGCTTCGAGTTTCAAACCAGCGATCCGTTGCTTGCATCCGAACACGGGCTGCACGTCCTTGAGGTGCACGAGTCCAGCCACGTAGTCGTCGACGGGCAGGTCGAACGTCGTTCCGACCGCTTCCGAAATGTCTGCGGCATGAATGGACAGTTCCGTGAACACGCCTGGAAGTTTGAGGCCAGGGGGCATGGTTTGGGAGGCCGCCGATGCTCGAAGTGCCGTGACGATGTCGTTGGTCGACATCGACTCCGTCAGCCTGGCAACGAACTGGGCATTCATCTTGTCGAGGTTGAATCCAGATCGGAGGAACGCTCCGAAGACCTTCGCTTTCGGAATCGTCGGAATGACCAACATGTGGGCGGCGACGTCTTTGACCGTCCAGTCATCGCACAACGATTGCATCTTCCAGTCGTCCTCCGACAACGTCGTGAGATAGTCAGCGAAGGCCTCGCGGCCGTTCTTGATCCTGGTCCAGGTGTCCATGTCGTCTCCCGTGTCGTGTGATCGGCCGAGGTTCACTGGGCGGCCGGTGGCTTCTACTCACATCATTGACGAACGGACCGAGCGCAGATCGACGCGTTCGGATCAATCGCCCTTGGCCTTGTTCAGGACTCGGAAGGGGACCCAGTGCTGAGCGGCACACGACACGTCGAGATCGGCAGTCAGAACTCAGTCTCGAACAGAGACCTCGTAGGCGCAGCTATGCGCGCCGGCGGTCTTGTGCGTGACTCGCTCGACGTTCGCTTCAGGCAACAACTCCCGGAGGAATTCGAGCTCGTTCGTGCAGGCCTGCCGGTAGTGGCTGGCAACCGCCCAGATGGGGCAACTGTGAAGGTTGATCTGATGGTGGTTGGGGTCGAGTGTCTCGCAGTCGGCAAGGAAACCCTGCGCATCGAGCAGTTCGGTCAGGTGGAGCACCCGTTCGTCGACCGACATGGCTGAGAGTTCGTCCCGAGCGGCTTCGACCTGATCGCGACGCCGTCGCTCAAAGATGCGATTGACGAGCTCTGGGTCCTCTTCTTCGATGTGCCCGAGCAGCTCGATCGACAACGTGCTGGCCGCTGTGACGAACAACTGCTCAGTTTCTTCGGTGGCCCGGTAGCGGTCGGCCGGACGGCCGAGTTGGCCACGGTCCTGGTGGGCGGCGATCAGCCCAGCGGATCGAAGCGCGCTCAGGTGTTGTCGTAGGGCGCTGGCGGAGATTTCGAGAGTGGCAGCCAACTCGTCAGCGGTGGATTCGCCGACCCGCTTCAACGCTTCGAGCACTCGGCGCTGGGCTGGCGATATCGAGGCGCTCGCCGTTTCCATGTGCTGACAATACCACCGAGTC
>JBBRSC010000276.1:0-4182 GCA_038245795.1 Acidimicrobiales bacterium | reverse complement strand
CGCAGCCAGCCGTCGGATGAAGACCACCCGCGTCGGCGGCGGACATCCCGGCTACCTCGTGCGCGACGATCCGAGCGACGGCGCCGACGGGCCCGACTACAACGGTCCCCGCGCCACCTATCAGCAGGATTTGTGGCACTACACGATCGCTCGCATGGTCGACGCCTGCGCCATGGCAGGGATCCTCCCGTTCTATGGCCCGTTTGGTGACATCGCCGATGTGGTCGCCTGTGAGGATCAGTTCCGCAACGCCTTCCTCCTCGGATGTGTCGGCGCCTGGAGTCTCCACCCAGTGCAGATCGACATCGCCAAGAAGGTCTTCTCGCCTGATCCGGCCGACATCGCCCATGCCATGCACGTCATCGAGGCCATGGGCGACGGCACCGGTGCCGTCATGATCAACGGCAAGATGGAAGACGATGCGTCGGTCAAGCAGTGTCACGTGATGGTCGAGCTCGCCAAGATGTTGTCCGCCCGCGACCCAGAGCTGGCCGCCTCCTACGGGTTCTGACACGGCGACGATCTAGGAGCGGTCGTCGACTTTTTGACACGTGGCGCAATGGCGGGCGAACGTGTTCGCCATGACTGATCTTCGTCCCCGACGCTCCGTTCTCTACATGCCTGGCGCCAACGACAAGGCGCTCGAGAAGGCCAAGGGTCTGGCGTGCGATGCCATCATTTTCGATACCGAGGACAGTGTCTCACCCGACATGAAGTCCCCCGCACGGGACAAGGTGGCTGCTGCCGCCACGTCTGGTGACTACGGCAAACGTGAGCTCACCATTCGCATCAACGGTCTCGACACTGAGTGGTTCGAGGCCGATGTCCGGTCGGCTGCCGCGGCCGGTCCGTCTGGGATCGTCGTCCCAAAGATCAACTCCGCTGCCGAGGTTGCCACCGTCGAACGCCTCCTCGAGTCGGCTGGAGCGCCGGAGCACACCAAGATCTGGGCGATGCTCGAGACGCCCGCCGCCATGATCAACGCCGTCGAGATCGCCACGTCGTCTGAGCGACTGGAGGTGCTGATCATGGGCACCAACGACATGGCGAAGGAACTGCGAGCCAACCTCGTTCCCGGCCGTCAGCCGCTCCTCTGGGGACTGTCGAAGTGCCTGAATGCCGCCCGCTTCGCCGGAAAGGTCATCCTCGATGGGGTCTACAACGACATCAAGAATGACGAGGGCTTCGACGCCGAGTGTCGCCAAGGAGCTGACATGGGCTTCGACGGCAAGACGCTCATCCACCCGAGCCAGATCGATGTCGCCAATGCTGCGTTTGCGCCCACCGACGCCGAGGTCGAGCATGCCCGGCGGGTCATCGACGCCTTTGAGGAGGGTCGCAAGGCCGGGCTCGGCGTGATCCAGCTCGACGGCAAGATGATCGAGAACCTCCACGTCGACAATGCCCGCCGCGCTCTGGCGCTGGCGGCAGCGATCGCCGCCGCCACCTGACCCAGAGGAGCCGCTGTGAGAACGAAGGTTTGAGCGTCAGTCGAGGGTGACCCGAACAATGCAGGTATCAAGCGGCTTGCGGAACAGTCGTTTGATTCCGTCGCCGAGCCCGATCACCTTCCACATCAGGCCATAGCGTTTCGACAACGTGGCGTTCGCTTGGGCGATTCCGCCCGGATCCTTGTCCACGATGGCGTTGCCTGTGTAGGTGGCGGCTCCCGGCGAGACCTTTCCCCGCACGTCGCACTTCGTGACCTCGACACGCGGATCATTGCGCAAACGCTTGACCTTGCCCGATGATTCGTTGGTGCTGAAGACGTAGGTGTCGCCGTCGGGAGCGAACCACACGGGGGTGCTCACGGCGTCGCCGGAGCGGCGGAAGTTGGTGAAACGCACGTAGTTGGGGGAGCCGAGGGGATGTGACATGTCTGCATACTGCCCCACTTTGGAAGGTTGTTACTGTGGCGGTAGGAGAAATACCTCTCGACTCTTTCGGAGCCGTCCATGTCGATCGATCTCGATCTCTCGAAGTGCCAACTCGGCCGACCCGACGAGGTGCCTCCCCCCGAGGCTCAGCGGAAAAATCTGGCGGGCGTGACGACGCAGATCGAGTCCGAGGTGGTGTTCCACCGCAACCGCGAGGAACTGGAGCGCAAGGGCATCATCTTCTGTGATTTGGACACAGCCCTGCGCGACTACCCCGAGATGGTCGAGCAATACTTCGGCACTGTGGTTCCCGTGAACGACAACAAGTTCTCGGCGCTCAGCACCTCGGTGTGGTCGGGGGGATCGTTCATCTATGTGCCGCCGGGTGTCGACGTCGACATGCCGCTGCAGGCCTCCTTCCGCATCAACAAGCAGAACATGGGTCAGTTCGAGCGGACGCTGATCATCGCCGACGAGGGTTCGAAGATCCACTACATCGACGGCTGCTCGGCGCCGGTGTACACGTCGGATTCGGTGCACTCGGCGGTCGTCGAGATCATCGTGAAGCCCTGCGCACGCGTGACCTACACGACCATCCAAAACTGGTCGAACAACGTGTTCAACCTGGTCAAGAAGCGCGCCCGCGTCGAGGCCGAGGGGCATATGGAGTGGATCGACGGCAACGTCGGCAGTCGCTTGACCATGACGAACCCGGAGTGCACGCTCGTTGGTCCGAAGGCATCGGGCGAGGCGCTGTCGGTGGCCTATGCGGGTGCGGGTCAGCATCAGGACACCAGGGCGAAGATGGTCCACGCTGCGCCCGAGACCACCTCGAAGATCGTATCGAAGTCCATCTCCAAGGATGGCGGTCGCACGTCGTACCGCGGCCAGGTCCATGTCGAGCCCGATGCGTACGGATGCAGGAGCCAGGTGCAGTGCGACGCGCTGATGCTCGATGAGGATTCCATCAGCGACACCGACCCGAACATGGAGTTAGGTGCCAAGGATGCGATCATCGGCTACGAAGCCACCGTGTCGGAGGTCGCCGACGAGCAGCTCTTCTATCTGATGAGTCGTGGTCTGACCCAGGAGTCCGCCGTGTCGATGGTGGTCAACGGTTTCATCGAGCCGGTCACCCGCAGGCTGCCGATCGAGTACGCGGTCGAGTGGTCGCGCCTCATCGAACTCCACATGGAAGGCAGCGTTGGCTGAGCTGGTGCCCCGGGTCTGTGGCGCTTTCTGACCGGATCGTGCGGCTCGAATCAACCATGAACCGCTCAGCATCGACGGTGACACGCAGGATGGGCCGCCTTCCGGCACACTATGTCGATGCCGATGAATGAGGGTTGCAAGTTTTTCGAGAGCCGGTCGTATCCCAACGGGGAAACGGTTCGGAAGTGCGACCTCGATCTCGCTCCCGAAGCGCCGTGGCGCTGTCCGGACAACTGTCACGCCTATACGCCTCGTCTGGCCGATGTGAACTGGGCGCATGGTTCGCTGGTGACACCCGCGACGCCCCCGGAACCGGCGAGCGTTGCGGCCGGTGACCCATCGGTTGCCGCATTGTTGGATGAAGCCGAGGACATCGTCAACGCCATCGCTGCGCAGACCCGCGAGGACGTCAACAAAGAACGCGCCAGTGGCGGCGGTCCGGACGGCAAGGGCGGGTTCGGCCGCTTCTTCCGCCGCCGCAAACGCGACGACTGAGCAACCAATGTCGTCGTCGAGGGGTACCCAACTCACCGAAGATGAGGCCGGAGTCCCAATGAGTTTGATCGTGGCAGGCTGCTCGCACGGCGACCGATGACGAGATCTTTGAGATGGTGACGGCACGTCGACTGATGATCGCCGACGTGCTCGACGGCCTCCGATTCGATCCCACCGATTCGAGCCCACCGATTCGAGTTGGACGCTCGGCAACGGGCCGCTGGTCGATGGTCCGACGTGGGCCATCATGCTCGCCATGTCGGGTCGACACATCGTGCTCGAACACCTGAGCGGCGGCGGCTTGGTCGCCTTCGCGGGCCGCATGTCGTAGCGACCGGCTGGTCGTAATCACGTCACCGAAGATCGGCGGGTCACCAGTCGGTGGGGGTGTAGTCCTTCAGGAACTGGCCCCACGTGTGGGTGCCGCTGTTGAAGCCCGCAATGATGGGGTCGACGATCCGTGCCGCGCCGTCCACGATGTCGAGCGGCGGATGGAAGTCCTGCTCCAGCGTCTTCCGCTCGGCGATATGGGCTGGGTCCTCATCGCTCACCCATCCGGTGTCGACGCTGTTCATGTGGATGCCGTTGGCGTGGTAGT
>JBBRSC010000275.1:0-4184 GCA_038245795.1 Acidimicrobiales bacterium | reverse complement strand
TCCTCTCGTCGACCTCTACCTCCTCTGGCTGCTCGTCCAAGGCCAGTGGGCCCAAGCCAGCGTGATGGCCGCCCTCTCCATCGGCGCCGACCTCGTCGTTGCCGCCACCGCGATCGCCCTCGATCGCGAGCGATGGAGCCTCCTCGCATGGGCACCCGGCCTCCGCATCATCTGGCGACCACTCCAACTCATCGCCGTCTGCCGGAGCGGCTACCTGTGGCTCATCGGCTCACGCCAAACCTGGCGTCGCGTCGACCGCTACGGAACCGTTGCTCCCACCCAGAGCCCGAATGACCCGGTCACCCTGAGGGAGTCGGAACCGGTCTTCGACTGATCTGTCCCATCGTCACCGTGGCACCAGCGCGATGTTCGCTCCGGTGAGGGTCACGAACTGGACGCCGCTCGCCCTCAGCGAAGGAAGGGCAGCGGCGAGCCCGGCTGCCGTTGCCCGGCGGGGCTGGTTCATGTGCATGATCACCACCGCCCCCGCAGCAGGGCGGGCCAATGCCCGAACCATTTCTGGCGCGTTCAACGTGGCGCCAGCGTCGCCGTTCACCGAGAACGAAACTGGGGTTTCGCCGAGAGCTGCGACGATCTGGGTGGCGACCTCGTCGTAGTACGCAGTGCCCGAACGGAAGAACCGAGGCGGATGCCCCAGGAGCGCAGAGAGGCGCTCGTGGTTCGATTCGACCTCGTCGATCACCGCAGCCACCGACGTGCACCCGGCGATCCCATACGCGGAACGCCCGTTCACCGACAGCGGCCGATGGTGGGACCCATGGTTCTCGATCTCGAACAACGGGTGAGCGATCAACGCTTCCGTGACCGCCGGGTTCGCGTCGATCCACCTACCGTTCAGGAACAACGTCGCCGGAAGGCCTTCACGAATCAGGAGATCGATCAGCGTCTGATCCACGCCATCGCCGCGGGGGCCACCACATGCGTCGAACGTCAACGCCATGATCGGCAAGCTCGTGTCGAACCTGGTCGCGACACCTGACACGTCGGTCCCCCACTGTGACGGGACGAGACCGTCGAACCGCGCTTCGAGTCCCAGAGCGGGTTCGGGGGCAAGTGCGCTTGTGCCCGTCGAGGAGCCGGCAACCGTCGACGCGGTCGCGATCATCGGTGTCGGCGACCCGTGAGCGGTCGTCGAGGTCGGGGGCGCCTCGACCCGGGAGACGAACCCGGTCCGGGCCGCAGTGGCGACTCTCGAACTGCACCCGGCAAGCATCGAGGCTGCCCCAGCGCCGATCCAACGCATGGCGCCCCGTCGGTCCAGACCCGGCTCCATCGACGCCGACCATAACCCTCCCGGGCCCGGATCAGGCCGTCGCGCTCACACCTGCCCGCCGTCCTGCTCGCCCGTCTCGTAGACATCCGAGGCGCGACCGACGATGAGTGGATCGAGCTCGCCGATTCGTTCGAGACGCTTTCCGGTGTAGGGCATCGTGTGGAGCACGTATCGGATCGCGTTGAGCCGCGCCCGTTTCTTGCAGTCGGACTTGATCACCGTCCACGGTGCCTCCGCAGTATCGGTGCGGAGGAACATCGCCTGCTTCGCCCGGGTGTACTCGTCCCACTTGTCGAGAGAAGCGATATCGATGGGCGAGAGCTTCCACTGCTTCAGCGGATGCAGCTGACGTTCGTCGAACCGACGACGCTGCTCGTCACGGCTGACCGAGAACCAGAACTTGATCAAATGGACACTGCTGGACGTGAGATTCCGTTCGACCTCGGGTGCCTGTCGGAGGAACTCCTCGTACTCATCGTCGGTGCAGAACCCCATCACACGCTCGACGCCGGCCCGGTTGTACCACGAGCGATCGAACAGCACGATCTCACCCCGCGTCGGTAGATGCTGCACGTACCGCTGGAAGTACCACTGCCCTTGTTCCACGTCGGTCGGCTTCTCGAGGGCCACGACGCGAGCACCCCGAGGGTTGAGGTGTTCCATGAAACGTTTGATCGTGCCGCCCTTGCCCGCCGCATCTCGTCCCTCGAAGAGGATCACGATGCGCTGGCCCGACTCCTTCACCCACGCCTGGAGCTTGAGTAACTCGACCTGCAGCTGGTACTTCTCGGCCTCGTACGCCTTGCGCGTCATCAGGTTGCGATACGGGTAAACGCCGCTGCGCCACTGCTCGACCAGTTCGTCATCAGAGTTGAGCGGGATCGTGCCGTAGACCGGCTCGTCCTGGTGCAGCAGCGTCGACCGCACCCACCTGAGGTCATCGGGCGACGTGCCGGCGAGCACAGCGTCGAGCCATTCGGCCACCTCCCGCATCTCGTAACGGTCGGCGCGGGACAACACATCGCGGACCACGTGCAGTTTCGAACTCGCTGCCCCGTCGATTGCATCGTTGACCACATGTCGCTTGATCCCCACCGGGCTCAGATCGGCTGCAATGTCGCCGTCGACGACCAGACGAGACTTCGGATGAGTGGGTTTGGACATGGGACCGAACCTACTGTCCGCGGGACGATCGTCCTCAGTGCCACGCGCACAAACTGGTGATGAGCCTCGCTGGCGGCATGTCGAAGGATCGACAGCTTCAGAACGCGAGGGCCACGCCGTGGCTTCCGGCGGGCAACTTGACGAGGAATCGATTCTCGCCGCCAGCGGCAACCGTCACCGAGCCACTGAACTCGTCCGCGGTCAGCAACGTTCCGTCAATGGACATCGACGTCGGCTTCCGATCCGTGATTCCGAACGCTCGGAGCCGCGAGTCGTAGCGCAGTTCCAACGACGACTCCGTTGCAGTTGCCGTACCGAGCTCGGCCGAGAATCGGAACAGACCCGGGACCTGTGATGGCGCATCCGACCACTCGATTTTGTGTTCGCCCTTGGGCACGATCACCCCGCCCGCGCCGAACGGCCATGGCTTGCCGTCGACAATCGCTGACCGCCTCGCGTTCGTCGGAGCGGGCACGAAGACCGAGAACGGCGCGTTGACCCCCGAGTCGGTCGTCGCCGCTGAGCCGGCGAGGGATGCCGGGATCATGGCCACATCCTGAGTCGCAATCGTGCCGATGGCATAGAACGCCACTCGGCCCTGCGCACGGCCAGCAGACATTGCCGCAAGTCCGAGTTCCACGCCCGTCATCTTCGGGGTCACCGGAACGGCACCGGTGGTGTCATCACGATTCACCACGTTCACATCAAAGAAGGCTGGTTGGTCTCCGGCGATTGCCGATAGCGACTTCTGGGCCTGGTCATACCGAAGCGGCCCTTTCGACCATTGGGTGAACGGGTCCTCCACCTGCAACGTTGCTCCGGCTTCCTTGGCTACCCTCGCCAGATCGGCGATTCGTGAGCCGACCTGGCGAGCCAACTTCGGATCGAGATCATCGTCGATCACCGTCAGCATGAAGTTCATTTCTGCCGCCCGAGGCAGACCATTCAGCTGGGCGAGCATGTCAGCGTTCAGCTGCGTGACCACGCTGGTGCGCCAGTTCAGGAACTTTTCACGATCGGCTTTGGGATCCGCTCCGTAGCGAGCCAGCGCGGAGGGGTGATAGGGCGTCTCGTCCTGTGGATTGATATCTGCTTCGAAATACAGCTCGGCGACGTTCACGCCATCCCAGTTCAACTTCGACAGAAACGGCCGCCAATACGACCAGGCGGCGTCGAAGCATCCTGGATCCTCCAACGCCATCAGGTTTCGCCACACCACGATTGCCTCGCGACCATCGGCAGTCCGCTCGCGACACTGCGGCCAGTCCTCCCACATCTTGAGATTCACCAGTGGTGCTTCGAGCCAGGCGTAGACCAGGATGCCGCGTGCGTGGAGCTTGTCGATGAGTTCCTGATACTTGAAGTCATCATTGGGATTGGTGAATCCGAAATTCCAACCGGCCACATGGACCACCTTGGCTTCGGCTGCCAGGTCGACCATCTGGTCGATCGAGAGCTTGCCAGCGACGCCATTGTTCAGCGTGCCGGGATCCAGGTACAGCTCGAGGCCGTCTCGGCGCGGCCCCTTCGCTCCGGTCATCGCCATGATCTGACGACCCAACTCCGGCAGCAATTCGTGCCCGACACGACCCCCTCCGACCGGATCCACCCCGAGCGCCAGAACCTTCCCGGCTCCGTGGGTGTAGCTCATCGCAATGGTCGAGTCGCCCGACCACACGAGCGAGACAGCACCCGGTGTTGCGGGGCCAGGGCCAATGGTGAAGGT
>JBBRSC010000274.1:0-4235 GCA_038245795.1 Acidimicrobiales bacterium | reverse complement strand
ATGGGCGACCGTCGCTCAACAGCACAATGCGTCGACCGTCGGTCACATATGAGGAGAGCCCAGCTACGTCGCCGCCGCCTGTGTCCATCGCTCGGGCCGTGCCGACGCTGGGCTCGGCCGTGTCGAGCAGCGCCACCCACCCGTCTGGAGTACCCGGCTCGGGCAACGTCCATGTGACCTTGTGGAACCCGGTGTCGACCAGGAGCGCCAACCGCTGGTCCACGATCGGTCGTCCCCGACGATCGGGCTCGGCGATCGTGCCTTCGAGGATGATGCCGATCTGGCGGGCATCGTCGCCCTCCCAGTCGCCATCGGAGAACGGTCGCCCTTCCGGGTGCCACCACGACACGTCGCCTCCGCCATCGGTGTCGGGCCCACGCATCCAACGCCTTCGACGCAACGATGGGTGTGCTCGCCGGAGTTCGGTAAGGCGGCGCGTGAACTCCAAGTGCTCCGATCGCGGATCATTCAGATCCCAGTCGAGCCATGAGATCTCGTTGTCCTGGGAGTAGGCGTTGTTGTTGCCATGTTGGGTGCGACGCGACTCATCGCCCATCACGATCATGGGTACCCCTTGGGACAGCAGCAGCGTCGCCATCAGATTTCGCACCTGGCGTGCCCGGAGATCCTGGATCTCGGGATCATCGGTGGGTCCCTCGGCGCCGCAATTCCAACTTCGATTGTCGTCGCTGCCGTCGCGGCCGTCCTCGCCGTTGTCGTCGTTGTGTTTGTGGTCGTAGGTGACCAGATCCTCCATCGTGAAGCCGTCGTGGGCGGTGATGAAGTTGATGCTGCATGTCGGTGAACCACGGTCGCTCTGATAGAGATCGGATGACCCTGCGAGTCGCGTTCCGAGATCCCCGAGCACGCCCCCTTGACCGGACCACGCCGATCGCACCGTGTCGCGGTAACGCCCGTTCCACTCGCTCCAATAGGGCGGAAAGTTGCCCACCTGATATCCGCCATCGCCGATGTCCCACGGCTCTGCGATGAGCTTGACCGAGCTCACGATCGGATCTTGTTGGATCAGGTCGAAGAACGAGGAGAGGCGATCCACGTCGTGCAGTTCACGGGCGAGCGTTGCTGCCAGATCGAAGCGGAAACCGTCGACGTGCATGTCGGTCACCCAGTAGCGCAGGCTGTCCATCATCAGCTGCAACACATGCGGATGGCGCATGTTGAGCGTGTTGCCGGTGCCGGTGTAGTCCATGAGATAGCGCTCGTCGCCCTCGACCAGCCGGTAGTAGGCCGGGTGGTCGATCCCGCGGAAGCTCAGTGTGGGACCCATCTGGTTGCCCTCGGCGGTGTGGTTGTACACGACGTCGAGAATCACCTCGAGCCCGGCGTCGTGCAGCGACATGACCATCTGTTTGAACTCGCTGGCGACATCCTCGGGGCGTTGGACCGATCGGTATCCCGAGTACGGGGCGAGGAACCCGATCGAGTTGTAGCCCCAGTAGTTCCGCCGTCCGCGCTCGACCAAGTGGTTGTCGTGCAGGAAATGGTGCACGGGAAGCAGCTCGACAGCAGTCACTCCCAGATTCAGGAGATGGCTGATGACCGCCGGATGGGCGAGCCCTGAATACGTGCCCCGCTGATGTTCAGGGACATCAGGATGGAGCTGCGTCAGTCCCTTGACGTGGGCTTCGTAGATGACGGTCTCTTCGAGGGGGATATCGGGCCGTCGATCTGACGACCAATCGAACCAGGGGTTGGTGACGAGCGACCGCGGAACGAACGGCGCCGAATCGGTCCCCTCGGCGAGGTCAGGGTTCGAGAAGTCGTATCCGAAGCACGCAGGATCCCACTGCACGTCGCCGGAGATCGCTCGGGCATACGGATCGAGGAGAAGTTTGGACGGATTACACCAACGCCCCGAATCGGGATCCCAGGGTCCGTGCACGCGAAATCCGTAGGCAGTGCCGGGACCAACATCGACCAGATGGGAATGCCATTGGTGACCGTCGATCTCGGTGAGTTCGATTCGTTCTTCGTTCCCGGCCTCCGGGAAGAGGCAGAGTTCGACTCGCTCGGCCACCGACGAGAACAACGAGAAGTTCGTACCTCGACCATCGAAGGTCGCTCCGAGTGGAGTGGGGGTGCCCGGCCAGATCTCCCGCTGCTGTGGGAGTACAGGTGCCGGGGCAGGAGTCGGTGAGGCCATGGAACGATGTACCCGGAGGCGTCGAGCCTCAGACGCCGACCGGTTGGACGTGGGTCACGTCTCAGGCGACCTCCGCGTGGGTATCCCACCTACGTGGCTGGCTCTGACGTGGACCCTACGATCGTCGACATGACCCACCAACCCCCCGAGCCGGTTGTGTCGCGCGGTCCGACGAGCGCCGGTCGGCGAGGACCACGTAGCGACGCTCGGCGCGGTCCACCGCCGAGACCCACCGTGGTCGATCTGGTGCACCCCTTGGTCGATGCGGGGGCGTTCCCAGCGAAGCTGACAGTCGGCGAGCCAGCGCGCTTCGAGGTGGACGCGTACACCGCTGGGTCCGACGCCATTGGAGTCCAGATCGAGATCTCGTTCGATCAACAGGACGCAATCGTGCTCCCAGCGCAACGGCGCTTCGACGATGATCGCTGGAGTGCCACGTGGATCCCCGCCCAGGTCGGTCCTGCGGCATGGCGGGCTCGGGCATGGCTCGACCCGTGGCAGACCTGGCGCAACTTGAGCTCGCGGCGTCGACACGCCGGGGTGCTCGACCACATCGACATCGCTGATGGTGCAGAGATCTGTCGGGAGATCCGGCGGCGTGTTCGGAACGGGCCACATGCTTCCGAACTGAGAGCGCAGCTCAGTCGAATCCACGGGCTGCTCCTCCTGGGCGACGTCGATGATGTACTCGCCGACGGCCAGTTCGGTGAGCAACTCTCCGGGTGGTTCTCCACCATCCGCCAAGCGTCGCTGACAACGAGCGCTCCACTCTGGATCGCACGGGAACGTGCCGGGCACAGCAGCTGGTACGAGTTCTTCCCGCGTTCAGTCGGACCCGGCGGCTCGCTGATGGACGCGGCCCGCGAACTTCCACGGATCGCCGAGATGGGGTTCGACGTCGTCTACCTTCCGCCGGTCTCACCGATCGGATTCACCGGGAGGAAGGGCGCCAATAACGCCCTGACGTCAGCGCCGGGCGAGCCGGGAAGCCCGTGGGCCATCGGTGGCGATACCGGTGGCCACGACGCCGTTCACCCGGATCTCGGCGATGTCCACGACTTCGTGGAGTTCGTCAACCGCGCCGAGGAGGCTGGGCTCGAAGTCGCTCTCGATCTCGCGTTCCAATGCTCACCCGATCACCCCTGGATCCAGCAACACCCCGAGTGGTTCATGGCTCGAGCCGACGGATCATTTCGCACGGCGGAGAACCCACCGAAGATCTACGAGGACATCCATCCGCTCCGGTTCGATGGTCCAGCGTGGCAGGAACTGTGGCGGGCATTGCTGGACGTGACGCTCACCTGGGTTGAGCGCGGGGTCCGCATCTTCCGGATCGACAATCCACACACCAAGCCGTTCGACTTCTGGGAGTGGCTCATTGCGGAGGTCCGCCAGCGACACCCCGACGTGATCTTTCTCTCGGAAGCGTTCACCCGACCCCGGGTCATGGAGCGACTCGCGAAGGTCGGCTTCGATCAGAGCTACGGCTACTTCACCTGGCGGCGCAGCGCGAACGAACTCCGTGCGTACTTCACCGACGTCCGCGATCGGACGTCGGACTTCATGCGGGTCAACGCATGGCCGAACACGCCCGACATCCTGTCGGAACAGCTGCGCCACGCGCCCCGTCGGGTCTTCGAGGCCCGAGCTGTGCTGGCGGCGACATTGAGCGCCAACTGGGGGATCTACGGCCCGGCGTTCGAGCGATGCGACAACCGACCCAGCGGATCTGGCGAGGAGTACCTCGACAGCGAGAAATATCAGGCTCGCAACTGGGGCGACGACGTTCGACACGACGACATCTCCGAGCTGGTGGAGCGTCTCAATACCATCCGTCGCGATCACCGGGCACTGCAAAACGATGCCAGCCTGATCTTTCATCACTGCGATGACGACAACATCCTCTGCTATTCGAAGCAGTCCATCGATGGCGATCTGGTGCTCATGGTGGTGAACGCTGAAGCGGACCAGATCCGTTGGGGCGAGATCCATCTCGACTACCGCGCGTTGGGAATCCGTCCGGAAGCTGATCTTGAGCTCTACGACGAACTGAGCGGTGAGACCTTCCGCT
>JBBRSC010000273.1:0-4260 GCA_038245795.1 Acidimicrobiales bacterium | reverse complement strand
TGGTGCGCATGGATCTCGCCGAGCCGGGCGAGCTCCGCCCGTGGTCAGAGATCGGAGAGATCGCCGTGCGCGACGGCTTCGCAGCGCTGTCGCCGAACGGCGTGTTCGGCGATCCGCGACCGGCCACGGCCTCCCGTGGCGCCGTCTGGTTCGAGGATCTGGTCGAACGAATCAGCGGCCGCATCGCTGAGGTTCTGCAACAGTGGCACCCATGAGCGAATCAACGACATCATCGGTGAGAACGGATTCCGGACCTCCGGTTGCCTTTGTGACCGGCGCGGGTCGTGGGATCGGTGCTGCGACGGCCCGCCGGCTGGCCGCTGACGGGTTCTCAGTTGCGTGCGTCGACATTTGTGCCGATGATCCGGCGCTGGGCTACTCGTTGTCGACGAGGGCGATGCTGGACGCGGTCGTCGAGGAGTGCCGTCAAGAGGGTGTCGCCGCCGCTGCCTTCGAAGGCGACACCCGCGACCAGGCCGCTCTCGACGCGGCTGCTGCGGGGTGTCTCGAACAGTTCGGCGGCCTCGATGTGGCCGTCGCCGCGGCGGGCATCATGAGCGGAGGCCAGGTCTCGTGGAAGATGAGCGACGAGGCGTGGAACGCGAACATCGACGTCAACCTCACTGGAGTGTGGCGAACCGCCAAGGCCACGATCGGGCACATGATGCACCAGCCCGCTCCGCGGCGCGGGCGCTTCGTGGCGATTGCTTCGGCCGCAGGCATGCGCGGGCATCCCACCATCTCTGCCTACGTCGCGGCCAAGCACGGCGTGATTGGGTTGGTGCGGTCGTTGGCAACCGAGCTCGGTTCGTCGGGCATCACCGCCAACGCGATCTGTCCGGGTTCGACGGATTCGGGGATCCTCGAAGCGAGTCGCGACGTCTATGGGCTGGCATCGGTCGACGAGTTCGCGGTGCATCATCCGATTGGCCGGATCCTGCGTCCCGAGGAAATTGCCTCGGCTATCTCGTGGCTCTGTGCCGAACAACAGAGCGGCGTCACCGGCATTGCGTTGCCGGTCGACGGTGGCATGACGATCTGAGGTGCGCGCCCGGCTCAGCGAGGACACCACTCGACTCAACGGTGGCCGAGTGTTGCTGGGCGGAAGTCCACTGACACTGATGCGTCTGTCGGCAGCGGGCGCGGCAGCGGTCGACCGACTCACTTTCGATTCGTTCGCGCGACCCGAACAGCCGACGGCCGAATTCCGCTTGCTCGATCGGCTGGTCGATGCGGGGATCGTTGACGTGTCACTGGATCCTGCATCGAAGACAGCGGTCGCCGGTCGTTGCACGGTGGTCATCCCCTGCCACAACGATGTAGGCGGGTTGGCCGCGACGCTCGCGTCGTGCGCGGCGATCAGGATCATCGTGGTCGACGATGCCAGCGTTGACGGCGAAGAGATTCGCACCGTTGTCGACCAACACAACGAGCAGCGCGCAGCAACTGGCGCGCAGCTTGTGCGGTTGGTTCGGCTGGAGGTCAACGCTGGTCCGGGCGCTGCCCGCAACGTGGGGGCGAAAATCGCGATGACCGAGGTGATCGTGTTCATCGACGCCGGGGTCACATGGTCCGGGGCGTGGATGGCCACAGCGCTGGCGTGGTTCGACGACGATCGTTGCTCGGTCGCCGCACCGCGCGTACGTTCGCTCCCGGGTCGGTCGCTCTTGGAGCGCTACGAGCGTGAACGCTCCCCGCTTGATCTCGGCCCTCGAAGTGGTCCGGTCGGGCCTGGACGTCGCGTCGCCTACGTTCCTTCGGCGGCGTTGATGGTTCGCCGATCAGCGTTCGTCCGATCCGGGGGGTTTGATCCAACGTTGCGGTTCGGCGAGGACGTCGATCTGGTCTGGCGACTCATCGGGGGGGACGAAGTCTGTCGCTACCTCGGCGACGAGGCTGTCGTGGAGCATCGATCTCGTCAATCGCCAGCGGCGGCCGTTCGCCAGCGTTTCGGCTACGGCACCGCAGCTGGGCCACTGGATCGGCGCCATCGGGGCGAGGTCGCTCCGATGCGTCTGTCGAAATGGAGTGTTGCGGTGGCGGCTCTGCTTGCCACCGGTCATCCCCTCGTCGCTTCTGTGGTGACCCTCGGCAACGCAGAAGCCTTGGCGAGAAAGCTTTCCCCGCTCGATGATGCGCGACGCCAGTCAGCACGCCTCGTTGCGCGGGGGCATCTCGGTGCGACACAACAGTTGCTCCGCACCATGATTCGGCCGTGGTGGCCGATCACTGCGATGGCAGCGGCGTGTTCGCGACGTGGCAGGCGGCTGGCGCTCGTTGCCCTCGTGGTGCCTCCGATGATCGAGTGGAACCGTCGTCGGCCCGAACTCGACCCGGCGACATGGCTGGCACTGTCGCTCGCCGACGACGTCTCGTACTCGGCTGGCGTCTGGGTCGGCTGCTGGCGTGAGCACTCTATCCGGGCGCTTCTGCCACGGATCGCGGAGTGGCCGGGCGCGAAGAACTAGAACGTGTTCTAGTATCGGGATTAGAAGCCGACATCAGTACGGAGGGGTCGATGGCCGACGCATCATCAAACGAACTACTCGAGGCACCACTCGTCATCGAGTACCCGTTCATGCGCACCACGGGGCCGGTGATCGGAGCGTTCCTGACCGGCCTGCGCGATGGTCGTGTCCTCGGGATCACCGGAGCCGATGGTCGGATTGTGTGCCCGCCCGTCGAGTACGACCCCATGACCGGCGCTGCCCTCACCGAAATGGTCGAGGTCGGCACCGAGGGTGTCGTCACATCGTGGTCCTGGGTCACCACCGTCCGCGAAGGCCAGCCGCTGCAACATGCGCACGCGCTAGCGCTGATCCAGCTCGATGGCGCCGACACCTCGATGATGCACGTCGTCGACGCCGGAACCTCCGCTGCAATGTCAACGGGCATGCGAGTCGCGATTCGCTGGGCCGACGAACGAGAAGGCCTCATCTCTGACATTGCCGCCTTCGTCCCCACAGGAGCTGAGTGATGCCGCCCTACGACAACGACCGAGTCGCCGTCGAACTCACCAACCCTGGTTGGAGCCAGCCCGAGATTCACGTTCCCGCTGGCGGGGGCGATGGTGAACCCGTACAGCGAATCCGAGTTCCAGCTGCGCTTCGTTACCGGTACAACCCGGGTACTGCTGCCACCGAGTTCCTGCTCGCGCTGGCCGACAAGAAGCTCGTTGGGGGCGTGTGCCCCGAAACGGGCGATGTGTATGTGCCGCCCCGCGGGATGTCGCCCGCCGTCGGTCGACCGACTGTTGGCACGGTGGAGATCGGCCCCAACGGAACGGTCACCACGTTCTGCGTGGTCCACATCGGCTTTGGCGTCAATGCTCCGCCGACCCCGTTCGTCTCTGCGCTGATCTTGCCTGATGGTGCGTCGGTGTCGCTGTACGGAACAATCCTCGAGATCCCCATCGAGCAGGTCCGAACCGGCATGCGCCTCGAACCTGTCTGGGTCGACGACGACGAACTGACCACGAGTTTCGAGAACATCAAGTACTGGCGTCCGTTGGATGAACCCGACGTCGACCCAGAACAACTGAAAGGACACATGTGATGCGTGACGTCGCCATTGTCAGCGTGTCGCAATCGACGCACCAGCGGTCGTTGGATTACCTCAACGAAGTCGAGATGATCCAGCCGGTCATCCAGGGAGCGTTCGAGCAGATCGACGCCACCATTCGTGACATCGACTTCGTCTGCTCCGGAAGCAGCGACTACCTCGCTGGTCAGGCATTCAGTTTCGTGATGTCGCTCGACGCGGTCGGCGCCTGGCCCCCGATGGCTGAAAGCCACGTCGAGATGGACGGCGCCTGGGCGCTCTACGAGGCGTGGTTGAAGATCCAATCAGGCCATGCCGACACCGCATTGGTTTTCGCCTACTCCAAGGCGTCACCAGGTGACCTACCCCGAGTGTTGAGCCGTCAGCTCGACCCGTACTATTACGGCCCGTTGTGGCCAGATTCCGTAGCGCTCGCCGGGCTTCAGGCTCGAGCCATGATCGATGCCGGCCTGACGTCCGAGGTGGCCATGGCCGAGATCGCCCATCGCAATCGGACCGCAGCGTTGGACAACCCTCACGCCCAGGTCAAGGGTTCTGCCTCGGTCGACGAACTGCTCGCCCATCCGTACCTCTCGGATCCGCTGCGGATTCACGACTGTCCGCCGATCAGCGACGGTGGCGTTGCGGTGATCCTGGCGGCAGACGACAAGGCGCACCAGTGGTCGAAGCGTCCGGCCTGGATCCGCGGCCTCGACCATC
>JBBRSC010000272.1:0-4325 GCA_038245795.1 Acidimicrobiales bacterium | reverse complement strand
TCCCCGCCACCGTCGCCAGGGGTGTGCCCAGTGCCACGAGAGCGGCGATCAGTCCGAGGCCGATCCCGCAACGAGCGGGCCCTCGCCGTGACGAGTCGAATGGTTCGGCACCTGTGGCGCGGAGCGCTCGCGACAACAGGAATGGAAGTCCGGCCCAGACTGCCATGGCGCTCAACCTGCCCTGGGCAACTGCCTCGTAGGGCAGCCCGACCAGCGCATAGGCAACGGCGGTGGCGAGGCGCGCTCGCACAGTAGCGACGCCCCGCAGGAGTCGCCACGCCCCGATCGGGCCGAGCAGCAGCGGGACCAGGATCGTGATGAGCCGAAGAAATCCGTTCGAACCGAACGTGAGCCCCGACAGGGCCGCGAGGATTCCGTGCGACGTCGGGGCGGCGCTGCCGTTTCCGAAACCGATCGTTCGCCAACCGTCCCACCACGATCGGAGCAGTTCAGAACCCGAATCGATCGGGGTGATCTCGCGCAGCGAGCGGACGCCGTCGGTGAGGAGGCCTCGGGAACCGAGCAGCACCACCAACACCAACGCTCCGAGGGCAATCGCCCCAGAGATGGTCCCATCAGTACTCATCGACGTCGGCAGATCCCGTGCGGCGGCGAGCGCAGCGGGAATGCGTTCCTCACCGGCTGATCTCAGCTTCCGGAGAGAACCTGAGATCCGGGCGCTTCCGCGGACCTGGCCTCCGCGAACCTCCCCGTCGGATACTCGTCGCATCTTCTGCGCGGCCCGCCTCGCCGTTGCGGTCGGAACAATGTGCGCCAGATTCCACCACCATGCACCAGCCACGTCGGCTGCACGACGGAATCGACCGGTGACGAGACATCCGAGAAAATCCGCCAGCGAATACAGCAACGCCAACGGGCTGGTGACGAGCAATGTGCGGGCACCAGCGCTGACCAACAGAGCGCGGGCACGGAATCGATCAGCGCGCCGACGTTGGCCGGAGTCGTCATCTGCCAGCGGTGACAGTTCTCGGTGTCGGACGATGGCGGCCGGGGTCACGACCGTCCGGGCACCCGCAATTCTCGCCCGCCAGCACAGATCGAGTTCAGCGCCCGACGGGTCGACCCCCGAGGCGAATCCACCGAGGTCAGCGAATAGGTCGGCCCGGATGAGCATGGCGGCCGAGGACACAGCGAAGACATCGCCCACCACATCGTGTTGGGCTTGGTCGAGTTCATCAGGCTCCGCAATCGGGACGGGGAAACCGAAGCGGTCGACCCGAACCCCGAGACTGCGGAGACGCTCCGGGCGATCCCAGTCAACGAGCTTGGCGCCGACGATCCCAGCATTAGACCTGAAAGCTTCGGTCACCATTGTCTGGACTGAGTCGGGGCCGAGGCGCGCATCGTCGTGACACAGCAGATAGAACGTGGCGCCCTCGACCGAGCCGAGAACCTGATTGACGGCATCGGAGAAGTCGAGCCGTTGAGTCATCCGGCGTACGAACGCACGCGGACAGGCTGCCGCGACACGGGGGGTCGGATCCTCGACACTGCCGGCATCGATCACCAGGATCGATAGCGCTGGATATTCCTGGAGCGCCAGCGCCGCCAGCGCCTCGTCGAACCACGGACCCGGATCACGGGTCGGGATCACCACGACCACGGCTGGTACCCCGGCGCCGATCGTCGGTTCGGGGGCAGCAGGTTCCGGACCCGATGATTCCATGGTCGTCGAGTCCGGGCCAGCGTCACCGATCGATTGGGGGTCGGAAACGGGGTCCGACTGCACCGGATCCGCGAGGTCGTGTTCCGAATCAGTATCGCGGTCCGGAATGGTTGGCTCGTCCGGTGTCGTGTCGTCGTCGATCACTTCGGGGGCCGGGCGTTGGGACGGAACGTGGTCATCAGGGGGCTTCGCTGGTCATCGATACGGTTCGAACAGATGTTGCAGCCACCCGGACGGCGACCAACTGACCATAGCCGCTGACCTCGTCGCTCACGGTTCGCCGAGCCCTCCGTCAGCGGTGAGTCGCAGCCCGCGGATTCACACGTATGATCCCTCCGGTGAAGGGCGCATCGTGAAGGTTCTGGTCACTGGCGCCGGCGGCTTCGTCGGGCATCACCTCGTCGCTCATCTCAAGGCCGAGGGGGACGATGTCATCTCGACCGACCGGAGCTTGGGCGGACCCGACCTCAACGATGGTGAGGCCTTGACGGCCCTCGTTCTCGACGTCTCACCCGACGCCATCTACCACTTGGCCGGCGATGCCGATGTGGGGGGGTCGTGGAATCACCCGGCGGTGACGTTTCGCAACAACGCCAATGGCACGCTCGCACTCCTCGAGGCGGCGCGTGCCGCTGGTACGGAGCGGGTCCTCAGCATTTCCAGCGCCGACGTCTACGGCAAGGTCCTGCCTTCCGAACTTCCGCTCACTGAACTGAGTCCGTTGCGACCCACCAGCCCCTACGCCGCATCGAAGGTGGCAGCCGAGTTCCTCGGGGTCCAGGCGCACCTTGGACACGGGCTCGACGTGATCGGCGTGCGGGCCTTCAATCACATCGGACCCGGCCAGTCCACGAACTTCGTGGCGCCCGCGGTGGCCTGCCGTATCGCTGAGGCGGAACGTGACCACCTCGACGACATCAGCGTGGGCAATCTCACTCCCCGACGCGACCTCACCGACGTTCGCGACGTGGTCCGCGCCTACCGACTCCTGATCAGTCACGGCGAACCCGGCGAGATCTACAACGTGTGCAGCGGCCAGGACGTCTCCATCGGGGAGCTCTGCTCGACGCTGATCGGAATGTCGATCCGACCGCTCGCCATGGTCCCCGATCCCGACATGCAACGAGCCGTCGATCTGCCGGTGTTGCGCGGAGATCACGCCAAGCTGACTGCCGCCACCGGATGGAAACCGGCCATCGCCGTTGCGACGAGCCTCGCCGACCTGCTCGAGGACTGCCGTCAACGCGTCGGGGTTCCAACAGTTCGGACGTGACCGTTCAGGGCTCGTCGCCTAGGGTTCGATCTCACTATGACCAAAAAGCGCGCCCTCATCACCGGTGTCACGGGCCAAGACGGCTCGTACCTCGCGGAACTTCTGCTGGAGCAGGGCTACGAGGTCCTCGGCATGGTTCGCCGGTCGTCGACCGTGACCTTCGAACGCATCGCCCATATTCAGGATCAGCTGGAGATCGTGCAGGGCGATCTGCTCGATCAAGGCTCGCTCATCGAGCTCCTTCGCGAGTGGAAGCCGGTCGAGGTCTTCAACCTTGCAGCCCAGTCGTTCGTGCCTACGTCGTTCAATCAGCCGGTGATGACCGGTGAAGTCACCGCCCTCGGTGTCACCCGGTTGCTCGACGCCATCCGCCTGGTGAACCGGGACATCCGCTTCTATCAGGCGTCCAGTTCAGAGATGTTCGGCAAGGTCGTCGAGGTCCCCCAGACCGAAACCACGCCGTTCTACCCGCGCTCCCCCTACGGCGTTGCCAAGCTGTACGGACACTGGATCACCATCAACTACCGCGAAAGCTACGACCTCCACGCCAGCTCCGGCATCCTCTTCAATCATGAGTCGCCGCGACGAGGGTTGGAGTTCGTGACCCGCAAGATCAGCAATTGCGTCGCACGCATCAAGCTCGGCCTCGACTCCGAGATCCGCCTCGGCAATCTCGACGCCCAGCGCGATTGGGGCTTTGCCGGCGACTACGTCAAGGCCATGTGGCTCATGCTGCAGCAAGATCAGCCGGACGACTTCGTGGTGTCGACCGCCGAGACGCATACAGTTCGCGAGTTCTGTCAGCTCGCCTTCGGCCATGTCGACCTCAACTGGGAGGACCACGTCGTCGTCGACGAGCGGTTCTTCCGGCCGGCCGAGGTCGATCTGCTGATCGGCGATCCGGAAAAGGCGAGCGCCAAGCTCGGATGGAAGCCCGAGACGTCGTTCAGCGAACTCGTCCGCATGATGGTCGTCTCCGATGTCGACACGATGACCCGACGGCTCGACGGTCGCTACTGATCCCCGTGCGAGTCACTGTGATCGCCGGCGGTGTCGGCGCAGCGAAGCTCCTGCGGGGACTTCAGGATGTTGTTGCGCCGGCGGATCTCACCGCCATCGTGAATGTTGCCGACGACTGTGAGCTCCACGGGCTGTGGATCTCCCCTGACCTCGACACGGTCACTTACACCTGCGCCGAGGCCATCGACACCGAGCGGGGCTGGGGTCTCGGATCTGAAACCTGGCAGGCCATGGAGACGCTCCGGCGCTACGCCAGCTCCGCCGACCGTCACGACCTGTCCTGGTTCAATCTCGGAGATCGCGATCTCGGAACCCATCTGTTTCGAACGAGCCGCCGACACGAAG
>JBBRSC010000271.1:0-4337 GCA_038245795.1 Acidimicrobiales bacterium | reverse complement strand
CGTTGCCGCCAGTTCATCGATGATCAACCAGCGGACCCCGAGTCCGCCGCGGAGTGCCTCGATCTCCCCCGCCCCCATCGACGGGGCGGCGCCACCAGGGTTGAGGAGCCGTGGACCGATGATGGTGTCGCGACACGCTGAGGCGTTCAGACCGGGATTACCGAACCAGATGTCGAGACGGCTGAACCACGGCGTCATCGATGTCCCGACCGAACAGTCGACCATGGGATGCCGATGCAGAATGTTCAGCGTCGTGACGGTCGGCCCCGGACAGCTGAACGGGAACGTCATGACCGCGCCGGTTCCTTGATTCGACGCAATCGCCACGAGTTCGACCCGAAGACCCGGGTCGACATTCAACGTGCTGGTGAGCGGTGCCAGCAGACTGCCACCCACCCCACTCAGGATCGCAACCACCAAGATGCTTCGGGTGATCGATGTCGATCGACGCCAGATTCGCTGCAGAATCCAGGCCATGCACGCGGCCGCGATCGGAGCGAGCGTGAACCCGACGCGGTACGGCGCTCGCAATGCCGAGAGCCCCGGCAGCGAGGCGAGTCGGGCAAACGGCATCGGCGACCACTCGCCTGGGCTGCCGAGCACGTGCCGCCCGGCGAACTTCACCGTCGGCCCGAGGGTCAGCAGCCACCAGACGATTCCCACTAGTGCCATCACCGCCATCCGTTGGCGACCCACCGTCTTCAGCACCGGAACGGGGTTCGGGGCGGCTTGCCGTCGGCGGCGTTCAGCCAGCGAGTCAAGGGAGATCGCTCCGATCGAGAGCACCGAGAGGCCACCCATCGCCCAACCCCAGGCACTGGACTGGATGTTGCCGAAGATGCCGGCCGGCCAACCCGATGGGCGACCGACCGTGAAACGTTGGTTGGGGTCGGGCCACAGCGCATCGAGCGTGTCCGACGAGAGCACCGAACTCTCGAGGCGCCGTTGATCCGAGGCGCGGGATCCCGCGTCGGTTTCACTCGACGCGTACGACAACCGGGCCGCGATGAGCGGTGAACACAACAACGCTGCGGCGACGGTCCCGAGCGCAATGGACCGGAGGGCGCGGGTGTTGATCGGACGCGACACGAGCGCAAACCCGACACCGATCACCACGGCCGCCCCGAGCCCGAATACCAGGTGGTACGCGGAACACAGCAGTGCGGTCGGTCCCAACACGGCGAGAACCCACCAGCGTGGTGCGGTGCGTCGCGTCGCGATGACGTGAGCGACGAGCAATGTCGCAGGCCAGCTCCACGCGAAGGTCAGATGGACCCGGGCGGGTGCCAACATGATCGGAGAGGTGGCGAGGGCGATGGCCACGAGCGCTGCGGGGATTCGCGTGGCGACTTGACTGGTGAGGCGATGGGCGGCCCATCCGCTCAAGCCGACACCGACCGCCAACGCGATGTTGTAGGCCCAGAACGGTCCGGCGAACGAGAGCAGCGCGACCACGCCATGGGGAAGTTGTCCATCGATCACGCCGAGGTCGATCCCGATGGGGTGCACGCCAGCGTCGATGGTTCGAGAGATCGAACCATGCATCCATTGTTGACCCCACGCCCAACCGACCCAGGCCGAGCCCGGCGAATCGAGTGTTCCGATCCAGGTGTGGCCGAGGCGGCCCCACAGCCACGGGGGGATCGCACACAGCAGCGTGATCAGGCCGACCGCCAGCCCGTCGAGGCGGGGCGGAACTCCGCGGCGTTGGCTCTGCGCCGTACTCGTCATCGCGATTGCGATCCGGCGGCGGCGGTCGCAGCGAGGGTCCCATCAGCGGCAGCGATCCGTCGGTCATGGAGTCGACTCATCAGCGCAAGTGCCGTGAGCGAACCGCAGAGACAGAAGAACATGTCCCATTCGGGATCCCAGATATCGCCCTGATCGTCCACATGGGTTGCCGCATATCCACCCCCGCTCAACGACAGGAACATCTCGACGAGCTCATAGATGGCACTGGCGCCCATGGTCACGAACACCGACAACAACCCGATCATGCGCCGCTTGGTCAGTTCGGTGCGACGGATGAGGATCTCGCGCACGGCCAGCGCGGGAACGAAGCCCTGCGTGAAATGGCCGAGGCGGTCGTAGTTGTTCCGCTTCCACCCGAGCTGATGATTGATCCACTCCCCCAACGGCACGTGCTCGTAGGTCCAGTGGGATCCGATGATGAGAATCATGCAGTGCCCGGCGATCAACCAGTAGAGCAGTGGCGTGAACCGCATCCAGCGGCGAGTGAACCAGAGCAACGGCAACACAATGGCCACCGGGATCACTTCGAGCGCCCAGACCGACGTGCTCACCGAGTGAATCGAGGCCGCTCCCGCCGCCACGGCGATGGCGAGGAACAGCCGGACCATCGAGCGGTCGGACATCTCGCTGGGCAACACCGAGCTGGGCAACACATCGTCGGTTCGAGTCGTCATGAGAGTTCATCTTCGCCGCTCGCGGACGCGACGAGGTCGATACGCTTCGCGGCGCTGCCCGCAGGGTTGCACCGGAGACACGACGCCATGAACCTCGACGACATCGATCATCTGCTCAGCACCACCCGGGCGGTCCGAAAACGGTTGGACCTTGATCGACCCGTCGAACGTGACGTCATCCTTGAGTGTCTTCGGCTGGCGGTGCAGGCGCCGACTGCGAGCAACGGACAGGACTGGCGATGGATGGTGATCACGGACGCCGAGAAACGTCTCGCTATCGCAGAGGTGTACCGCACCGCCGGGCAGGCCTACTTGGCCAGCGCGGAGAAGAACGAGTCCGACCCGCAGACCCGTCGCGTGTACGAGAGCGCGAATTTCTTGATGAGCATCCTCGATCGAGTGCCGGTGTACGTGATCCCGTGTGTCGAGCGACGATTCGATCGTGCACCGAACGCAGTCGCCGCGGCGGCATACGGATCGATCATTCCTGCTGCCTGGAGTTTCCTCCTTGCGTTGAGATCGAGGGGTCTCGGTTCGGTGTGGACCACCCTGCACCTCATGGACGAGCGGGCCGTCGCTGACATCCTCGGCATCCCCGAGCACGTCACGCAGGTGGCGTTGTTGCCCGTTGTTTACACGACGGGCGGTGACTTCCACCCGGCTACTCGTCCACCCGTCGAGACGATCACCTCATGGAACTCGTGGGACGAGCGCTGATGCAGAAGTACACCGTTCAATTTCTGGTTGAGGCTCCCCCGGCACGGGTCTGGCGAACTTTGCACCCGCGGGTGGCTGATGATGCACCGAGTCCGCGGATCATCGAGTACTCGGGCGGGAGGATCGAGGTGCTCGTCGAGGGCGACGAGGCCGGCCAGGGTCTGGTCCGGACGTGCGAGTTCGGAGTCCCGAAGTTCCTGTTGTCGGGTGGGCGTGCCCGTTCGTGGGAGTGCGTGCCCGAGGCGCGGCTCCACGAGTTCGCCCGCTATCGAGCGGTCGGCAAGCCGCTGTGGTCCGACGCCGAGGGCTGGCATCGGCTGGAGGAGCAGCACGACGGATCGACGTTGCTCACCTTCCACGAGACCTACCACGCCCGAAACCCGGTGATGCGATGGCTGTTCGAGCGACGGGTGCACCAGTTCATCTCGCGACACAACGAGTCCACCTACGAACTGGTCCTCGGGTACGCCGGCCGAACCACCAAGCTGACGACCTGAGCGACCCACGCCCTTGATGTTGGGCGGCACCCACGCTGTCTCACGGCGCGACCAAACTGTGCACCATGCCCACCCAGACCATCGACGCCGCTGCCCAATCGTGCCTGGAGTCCCTTGCCGGGCCGGATGCCGTCCTCCGACCGGACCAACTCGAAGCCATCACGGCTCTGGTCACCGAGCGACGGCGAGTTCTGGTGGTGCAACGCACCGGTTGGGGCAAGTCGGCGGTGTACTGGATCGCCACCCGACTGCTTCGCGATGCGGGCTCCGGACCGACGCTCGTTGTGTCGCCGCTACTGGCGCTCATGCGGGATCAGGTGGCGGCGGCCGAGCGAATGGGATTGTCGGCACGGACCGTCAACTCCACCAACTTCGACGATTGGAGCGAGACCTTCGCCGATCTCGCAGCGGGGTCCATCGATGTGCTGCTCATCTCCCCGGAGCGGCTCAACAACCCACGGTTCCGCAAGGACATCCTTCCGAATCTGGCGGGCGCCATTGGGATGTTGGTCGTCGACGAGGCGCACTGCATCTCCGACTGGGGCCACGATTTCCGGCCTGACTACCGGCGCATCGCCTCGGTGATCGAAGGCCTCGGCGACGGAGTGCCGGTGCTCGCCACCACTGCGACCGCGAATTCCCGGGTCTCTGCCGACGTCGCGATACAGATCGGCGATGACACGTTGACGTTGCGCGG
>JBBRSC010000270.1:0-4431 GCA_038245795.1 Acidimicrobiales bacterium | reverse complement strand
GAAGGGTCCGTCGCTGCCACTTCCACAACGGACCAACTGACATCGTCAGATGATGGGGTCGCCAGGAAGCGGCGTCCGCTCCGGCGGAATCAGGACGCGGGCGACCATGACTGCCCCGACAGCCAGGAGCCCGACGAACGTCAGGAATCGCTGTCGAAAAATCAGCCGGTCGCAGCGATCCACCAGGCTCTGTTGAGCGAAGTTGTCCTGATCGGCATCGCCACTGAGAATCAGTGATTGAGAGGTGTCGCGCGGACTCAATGCCGATCCGCAATTGGTCCCGTCGGCCTTCGTGTCGAGCATGGCCAGGGTGGCGGTGACGACCAGGAGGACGACGGCGAGCCCGAACAAGAGGCTGCGTTTCATCGCGGCGAGCCCTGGCCGAAGTTGTCTGGATCTGCCATGTCGTCGAGTGTCCCACGTCGCTGTCGCCCTTGGGGCGGGTCGGTATCTCAACCTAGCGGCGACTGGCCGTCGGCCCGACGTACAGTGCTGAGAGTGGAGCAGCCAGGGGGAGCACAATCATTCCGGGCCAACGGGATCGATATCTTCTACGAACGAGCCGGTGTCGGTCCACGACTGGTGTTTCTCAATGGATCCGGTGCGACGATCGAGTCCAGTCGAGTGCTTGTTGCGCCGTTCCTTCAAAAGTTCGAGGTGGTGACCCATGATCAGCGCGGACTCGGCCGGACCGGCATCCCCGACAACCCGGCAACCATGGAGGACTACGCCGCTGATGTCGGAGCGTTGATGGATCACGCGGGCTGGGATTCAGCGTCGATCGTGGGCCTCAGCTTTGGTGGGATGGTCGCCCAGGAGTTCGCGGTCACATACCCGCAACGTGTCGATTCGCTCGTACTGATGTGTACCTCGCCGGGTGGGGCGCAGCCCTCGTATCCATTGCACGAGCTCGAGGCGGTGGAGCCAGCGGAGAGGTCGGTCCGCTACCGGCGGCTTCTCGATGAGCGTTTCGATGACGAGTGGTTGTCGGATCACCGGCTCGATTCGATGCTTGTGTCCGTCATGGAGGAGCGGGGTCGTGCCGAGAAGTCGGCGGAGCAGCGTCGGGGAGAACGGCTGCAACTCGATGCTCGCTGGGGCCACGACGTGCTTGATCGCTTGGATCGCGTCACGGCGCGGACGCTGGTTGCATCGGGACGCTACGACGGGATCGCTCCACCGGTAAATGGGCGGTCCATCGCCGATCGGATTCCCGGTGCGATATTCCGCCTCTTCGAGGGCGGGCACATGTTCATGGTGCAGGATCCGACGGCGTCGTCGGCAATCATCGAATTTCTCCTCGACGACTGAGCCGACGGCGCGCGGTCTATCGCGGCGAGCTCGTGCTAGAGCTCGACCTGCACCCCGAGCTCGATCGTCTGGTCGGGTGGAAGCTGGAAGTACGCGTCGGCGGTGCGGGCATTTCTGATCATCAGGACGAACAGTCGTTCACGCCACATTGCCATGCCGGGTCGGTTGGTGACTCGGTAGGTTTCCCGACCCAGAACGAAGCTCGCGGTCGAGAAGTCGATTCCGGTCAGGGCCGTTCCGGATGTCGAAAGCACCCCCGGGACATCGGTGGTGTCGGTGAAGCCGACGTGATATCGCAACAGGTGGAACCCGTTGCCGAGGTCGTCGTGTTCGAGCTGCTCCTCGGGCGCGACCAACGGCCGCGGCTCGACGATGATGGCGAGAATGCAGACCTGCTTGGGGAGCACACCTGCGTGTCGAACGTGCGATGCCAGCGATTGTGGTGTGAACGCGGGGTTGGATCCGAGGTACACGCCGACGCCGGGTCCGCGTACGACCGCCGAGTCGACCACGCGATCGACAAACTGCCCGAGCGGCATGGATCGGTGCGCGATTCGTTCGGCCGTGATTTTCCGCCCGGTGAACCACGTGGTCAGCACGATCAGGAGCAGGACTCCGACGACGAGTGGAAACCAACCGCCAGAGGGAATCTTGGGGATGTTGGCGCCGAGGAACGCAAGATCGATGATGAGGAACAACGCACACAAGCTGCCGGCACGCCATGCTGGCCAACGCCATTTCTGGCGTGCCATCGCATAGAAGAGGATCGTCGTGATCGCCATCGTCCCGGTGACAGCGAGCCCATAGGCGGCAGCCAGGTTGGTGGAGCTACGGAAGCCGAGCACGACGCCGATGCACCCGGCGAGAAGAAGCCAGTTGATGACGGGCACATAGATCTGACCCTCCTCGGATTCGTTGTTATGGGTGATCCGCAAGCGGGGGAGGTAGCCGAGTTGGACAGCTTGGCGAGTCAAGCTGAAGGCGCCGCTGATGAGGGCTTGCGAGGCAATCACCGTCGCCATGGTGGACAAGACGACCAACGGGATGAGTGACCAACCAGGCGCCATCTTGTAGAAGGGGTTGTCCACGTTTTCGGGATTCTGTAACAACATGGCGCCTTGGCCGAAGTAGTTCAACAGCAGACCTGGAAGGGCCACGCGGTACCACGCCAGAGCGATCGGACGTCGGCCGAAATGGCCCATGTCGGCGTAGAGGGCCTCACCGCCAGTGACGACCAGGAAGACTGCACCCAGGACTAGGAATCCCGTCACGCCGTTGTCGACGATGAACCGAAGGCCTTCCAACGGATTCACGGCGCGGAGCACGCCCGGCTCGTCGACGATGTTGGTGATCCCCAACACGCCGAGCGTCGCGAACCAGACGAGCATGATGGGGCCGAACGCCTTTCCGACGGCATGGGTCCCCCATCGTTGAATGCTGAACAGCGCCACCAAGATGATGACAGCGAGCGGCAGCACCCACGACTCCAGCGCCGGCGAGATGACCTTGGTGCCTTCAACGGCCGACAGGACGGAGATGGCGGGTGTGATCACGCCATCGCCGTACAACAACGCCGCACCGAATAGTCCGATCAGCACGATCCATCTCCGTCGCCCGCTCAGACTTCCTGAGGGTCGGATCAGCGCGGTGAGCGCAAGGATTCCGCCTTCGCCGTGGTTGTCGGCTCGCATCACGAAATGGAGGTACTTGAGACTGATGACAAAGATGAGTGCCCAGAAGACCAGCGACAACAACCCGACGACATTGGGTGCGGTGACCTCGAGCTGCTGTCCGAGGTGCTCGTGGAACGATTCCTTGATGGCGTAGAGCGGACTCGTACCGATGTCGCCGAAGACGACGCCCAACGCGCCGAGCACCAGGCCCTTGGAGGCAACTCGCTGTCCGTCCACTGGATCGAAAATGTACGGCGTTGGTCCACACTCTCTGTTGGCGCAAGCTGTGAAAACCGGCGACCGATTCTCAGCCGGGGTCGGCAGTGATTCAGACTCAGCCCACCAGGGCAGCAGCGAGGGCACGCCATTCGGCCGCGGGTGCGGTGGTGAAATCGTCACGCAAGACCTGTACGCAGACATGATCGGCGCCGGCGTCGTGGTGCTGCGCGACTCGCTCAGCGATCTCGTCCGGCGTCCCCCAGGCAACGATGGCATCGACGAGGCGGTCGCTGCCACCGTTCTCGCGATCGGACTCGTCGAAGCCCAGCCGTATCAGATTGTTGAAGTAGTTCGGAAGCCCGAGGTAGATCTTCATTCCGGCGCGAGCAATGCGACGCGCCTCGGCGGCGTCGGTCGAGAGCACCACCATCTGCTCGGGTGCGAGCAACGAATCGGGGCCGATGGCCTCGCGGGCGATTCGTGTGTGCTCGGGAGTCGTGAAGTACGGGTGAGCACCGTTGGCTTCGGTGGCCGCCAGTTTCAACATCTTGGGGCCGAGTGCGGCGAGAAGTCGGCCAGGATCTTCGTCGGGGCCCTTTGCCATGTAGAGGGCGGCATCCATCTTCTTGAGGTACTCGACCATGTACGAGTACGGCTTGGAGTAGTCGTGTTTGCGGATTCCAGCGACGAGGTGGCCGTGGCTGACCCCCATGCCGAGGAGAAATCGGTTCGGGAACGCCTCCGCTACCGTGCGCTGGCCAGCGGCCATCGTCATCGGGTCGCGGGCGTAGATGTTGGCGATGCCCGTGGCGATGGGGAGCGCGTTGGTCGACGCAAGCAGCACCGCGGCGCTCGCAAAGGGATCGCGGCCGACTGCCTCGGCGATCCAGAGGGCCCCGAATCCGAGGTCCTCGACGAGCTGGGCTGCGGCCCGAGCATCAGGTGAGGCCAATGCGTCCACCATTCCGTACCAGATGCCGTAGCGGCCGATGTTGACGCGGGGAAATGGCATGCGCTGGGTGCTCCTCGGGGAGTGGGGATGGCGGTGTGACTGGGCCGACGATTGCCGCTGATCATACGGACTCGCGCCAGGAGGGTTGCCGTCAGTACGGTTCGCTGATGTCGATCATGGTGGTGCCCCAGGGCTCCTTCGATCTCCGCCGTTCGGACGCGGCAACGAACTCCTCGTTGCGGGCCTGGGACGGAGCGGACGAGTACGCGCTGTCGG
>JBBRSC010000269.1:0-4483 GCA_038245795.1 Acidimicrobiales bacterium | reverse complement strand
GCGTCGGCCCTCGCTGGGGCGACCACTATCGAAGAAGTGTCCGACATCGTCGCCACCAAGGTGGCGGCGCTGCTCGCCACCACTGTGTGCACGCTGACGGTGGTCGATCCAGAATCGACGCATCTACAGATTCGATCGATGAACATCCCGGGTGGCGTCGAGATGGAGGGCTACGTCTCGGTCAACGCCAATGAGTTTCTGCCGCGCGCCGTTGTGGCCCGTGAGGGCGCTCCGATGATCTTCGTCAACCGGGGCGCAGCGGTGTCGGCGTTTCCGGGTCTTGCGGCCGACCTGGAGCGGGCCGGTATCGACGGCTCAGCCTTCTGGCCGCTCCGCAACACGCGCGGCAAGGTGACTGGTGTACTTGGGTTGGGGTGGTGCCACCCAGTCGATCTTGATGAACCCTTGAGCGTGGCAATCCAGACGTCAGTCGACCTGTGCTCGCAGGCGCTCGAACGCGCCCAGCTCTACGACGCGGAGCATTCTCTGATCGAGGCACTTCAAAAACGCCTGCTCGTCGCCCCGCCCCATGTCGATGGCCTCGACGTCTATTCGCTCTATCTCCCAGCGACCCAGCTCGTCGCCATGGGTGGCGACTGGTACGAGGGGGCGCTCCTGGCCGACGGTCAGTTGGCGGTTGTCGTTGGCGATGTTGTCGGACACGGTGTCGAGGCTGCGGCGGACATGTCGCAGATCCGCAATGTCGTGTCGGCGTTGCTGCGGAGCGGGACCGATCCGGCTCAGATCTTTCCGCTGGTCTCGGAGTTGTTGCACGACGATCGCATGGTGACCGCAACCGCCATGATCGCCTGGATCAATCACGATCAACATGAGATCCACTACATCTCCGCAGGTCATCCGCCCGCGATGGTCAAGCATCCCGACGGTCGCGTGGAGGTCCTGCGGGACGGCCGACAACCGCTCCTCGGCGTGAGTTCCGAACCTGTTCAACCTGGCCGATGCGAATTTCACCCCGGATCGGCCCTGGTGATGTATACCGACGGCCTCGTCGAGCGTCGCACCGAGGACATCTTCACCTCCATCGGTGCGTTGGCGAAACGACTCGCAGCGATCACCGAGACGTCCGCTACCGGGATCGCAACCTCGCTGCTGAACCAGTCGATGGAACGACGGGACCAGGACGATGACATCGCCGTCGTGGTGGTCTGTCACTCGGTCGAGTTGTCGTCCGATCGGCAGCTCACGTCGACGCCTCGTCCGAGGCCAGTCGAATGAGCGCCCGGAGTGGGACCGACACCCACTCGGGACGATGCGCCAACTCGTAGGTGAGTTCGTAGGCCGCCTTCTCGATGGAGCAGGCTCGCAGGACCGTGTCGAAAGTGTCATCTGTCGGCATCAGCCCCACCATGTCGCCAGCCAGTGTCCGATAGCCCTCGAGATATGCGGCAACCATCAACTCTGCCCAGCGGCGCCCCTCGGCCTCGATCTCGAGGTCGTCGACTCCGTGGCTGGCACCTCGCTGCGAGATCAACCGGGCAGCAGTCATTGCGGCGTAGTCGTACGAGCGGGCCATACCCGCAACGTCGACGAGCCCCAATCGCTTGATGCGTCGCTCGCTCAACGGTCGAGCGGGTTCACCTTCAAAGTCGATGAACACACTGTCGCTGCCGCGAACGAGGATCTGCCCCAGATGGAGATCGCCGTGGACCCTGAAGCGGAGCAACGTCACATCGGCATCACGGATCGAAGCCACCGCCGCCAGGAGTCGTGGTGATTGGGCGAGCACATGGTCAGCAAGTGCCATGGAGTGGGCATCGAGTGACCCGATCGAATGCCGCAACGTTGACAGGCTCTCTTGGACCCGTTGACGCATGGCCTGCACGAGAGCACGCCGTCCGAGGATCGCGAGCGGCGCTGGGGCGAGTTCGCCGGTCGCTTGCGTCAAGGCCAGGTGGAGCTGCGCTGTGCGCTCGCCGAGCCGCCGGGCATCTTCGTTCTCGGTGAGCCCTGGGAGCGGCGATCCCAGAACGTCGGCTGAGCGCGAGGTTCCGAGCGTCGCTTCCAATACTCGCTGGGCATCGTGAACCGCCATGGTCCATCCGTCGCCGTCGTGGGGAACCAGCTCGTGGCAGACCATCACGACCCGTTCATCGACACCCTCACCGAGGGTGACCCACGACACGAGGGGGGCAGTGAGACCGACAGCGCCCACGACGCTCAGTAGCTCGGCGATCTCGACCTCGGGATTCACACCCGCTTCCGGGCGACGGATCAGTTTGATCATGGCGCTTTCGCCCAGGACCAGCCCGGAGTTCGACTGCTCCACCTCCGGAATCCTGACCTCCGACGACACGGCGAGCATCGAGCGCAACCCTGAGGCGCGGTGCAGGTGCAACCCACCGAGTCGATCGGTCGGCGCCGTGATCACATTCGAGAGCGAGGCGACTCCTGCAACGCTCGACATCGCATCGATGATGATGCCGTCGAGGCAACGTGCGACCGCCGAAGTCCCCGGCGGATCGTCATCCTGCGCAAGGTGCAACGGAACGACATAGCGGTCCGTGCGATCAGGGTGGGTGACGCGCACCAGACACACCAACGACGTCGGCGACACGATCAGACAGGTCTCGATGGTCACGTCCATGACGGCCCGTCCCCGACCCCGGTACCAACGGCTGCGTTCGATGAACGCCATCAGAGGTTCGCGCAGGGAAGTTCGTCGGCTCTCGGTCAGTTCCTGCCATCGATACGGAAGCTCCGCCAGCACCGTGGCTCCGACATCGGTGACGGGCGTCTGAAGCCCGAACCAGAAGTACCCGTAAGGTCCGAGCGTGATCGGCCACGGCGCTGGGGTCACTGCCGCAAACGGACTGTGACCGAACAACTCCATGGGGAGGGCACCGGCGTACTCGCCAAGGTCCAGCTCGGTGGCCTGGGCGAACCTCGACAGGTTGGTGACCACCAGAATCGGTTCGTGGCCGTCGAGCTCGCGGACGAACGCCAGGATGTGTGGGTTGGCCGGTTCCAGGAAACGCATCGAACCATGTCCGAGCGTCGGGAGGCTTCGCCGCAGGGTGATGAGCTGCGACATCCACCACAGCAACGATGCAGGGTCGTCGCGTTGCACCTCCACGTTGATGCTCTCGTAGTTGTATCGAGATTCGACGACGACGGGCAGGTCCAGACGTTGGGCCGGAGCCTGGGAGAACCCGGCATTGCGGTCCGGGCTCCACTGCATCGGGGTGCGGAGCGAATCCCGGTCGCCGAGATAGATGTTGTCGCCCATCCCGATCTCGTCGCCGTAGTAGACGATCGGCGTGCCCGGAAGCGTGAAGAGCAGGACATTCAACAGCTCGATCTTTCGTCGATCGCCGCCCAACAAGGGTGCCAACCGGCGCCGGATGCCGACGTTGATGCGCATCCGTGGATCCTGCGCGAACGACCGGTACATGTAGTCACGTTCTTCATCCGTGACCATCTCCAGCGTGAGCTCGTCGTGGTTTCGGAGAAACGTCGCCCATTGACATCCCTCGGGCGGATCGGGTGTCTGTTCGATGATGTCGACGATCGGCGCCCGCTGTTCCATCTCCACGCCCATGAACAGCCTCGGCATGACGGGAAAGTGGTAGTTCATGTGGCATTCGTCCCCGTTCCCGAAGTAGGCGAACGCATCCTCGGGCCACTGGTTGGCCTCGGCCAGGAGCATTCGGCCCGGGTGCTTGTCGTCGACGTGCGATCGGAGATCGCGCAGGAACGCATGGGTCTCCTCGAGGTTCTCGCAGTTGGTTCCTTCTCGCTCGAACAGGTACGGAACCGCATCGAGCCGAAGGCCGGCGACCCCCAGGTCGAACCAGAAATCAACGACCCGGAGGATCGCCTTGCGGACGTCGGGCGAGTCGAAGTTGAGATCGGGTTGATGGGAGAAGAAGCGATGCCAGTAGTACGCCTTGGCAACCGGGTCCCACGCCCAGTTCGACGTTTCGGTGTCGGAGAAGATGACCCGGGCGTCGGCATAGCGGCCCGGATCGTCAGACCACACGTACCAGTTTCGATGCCGACTTCCCGCCGGCGCACGTCGCGCGCGCTCGAACCAGGCGTGCTGATCCGACGTGTGGTTCACCACCAGCTCAGTGATGATGCGCAGGTCCCGTCTACCAGCCTCCCGCACGAAGCGCCGGAACGCTGCCAGATCGCCGTAGTCAGGATGGATTCCCATGTGATCGCTCACGTCGTAGCCGTCATCGCGCAGCGGTGACGGCGAGAACGGCAGCAGCCACAACGCCGTCACTCCGAGCTGCACGAGGTGATCGAGCCGAGAGGTCAACCCGTCGAAGTCACCGATCCCATCGCCGTTCGAATCCGCGAACGAGCGGACCGAGAGCTCATAGATCACCCCGTCCTGGTACCACCTGGCAGCGTCATCGCGGCGTTCACCGTCCATGATGAGTGACCGATCCGTTCTCAGATGAACCATGCCCGACGACCGACATGACGTGGGCCACCAGGACATCAGGGTTGAGCT
>JBBRSC010000268.1:0-4500 GCA_038245795.1 Acidimicrobiales bacterium | reverse complement strand
GGCGTCGATCGTGTGTCTGCCCAGCCTCGAGGAGGGGTTCGGACTGACGGCGCTGGAGGCCATGGCCGTGGGAACCGCAGTGTTGGCGTCAGATAATTCGGCGATGGCCGAAGTGGGCGGCGTCGCGGTCGTTGCTGTGCCAGCGACAGCACCGGAGGCATGGACGGAGGCCATCGACGCCCTGTTGATCGATGACGAGCGTCGGGCCGCTCTGGTCGTTGCCGGTCGGCGCAGAGCTGCCGAGTTCACGTGGGAACGCACGGCGGCGCTGACGATCGACGCCTATCGACGGGTCGCCGGATAGCCGACGTCGGAACGCTCAACCCGCGTCGGGTGCGTCGCCGAGGAGATCCCACGACGAGCCCGGTGCGACCTGGCATCGGCCGCGGCGGGACATCTCATCTCGCCGTTCCTGGTCGTCGAGAGTCATCAGCGCTGACGCAAACGCATCGATGTCGACTCGGTCGTCGCTGCTCCGGGGATCGCTGGTCCGTCCAGGTTCGGACGCCGCGAAGGTGACGGCTTCGCCGCCGACATCGATGAAGGCCTTCAGTGGTCGGGCGACGACCGGCACTCCCAGTGCCAGCGCCTCAGCCAACGGAATCCCCTGAGTCTCGATCGTCGACGTGAACAGGGCGACATCACCGGCTGCGAGCTCAACGAGGGTGTCGTCATGGCTGAGGGCTCCGAGGAGTTGGATCGTGAGCCCCGAGTCGACAGCTGAGATGATCGCTGCATCGATGAGCCGCTCGGCGCGATCGTCACGAACTGCGCCGATGTGTCGGAACTCGACGGGACGATTGACAGAGCGTGCGAACCTGGCGGCCGATGCAATGGCGACGTCGACTCGCTTGTATCCGTAGCGATCGCCGATCGACACGATGCGCGAGATGGCAGCACGGCTGGGGCCAGCGCTGACCGAACCGACGTCGGCCGGTATGGGCTGAACGCGAATTCTCGTTGGGTCGGCACCGAAATGGTGCACGAGGGCCGCCCTCGACGAAACCGTCGAGCACACGATCTGGCTCGCCTGTCGGATCGACCGTCGGGTCCACACGCGAAGCACTCGGAACTTCAAACGGGTCGCCCAACCGAAATCGCCATCCCCACCGGGCAAGGAGAGATGCGGATTCTGAATGACCAGGATGCCGTGCGGTGTGCGTTGCAACGGGAGCCGATCGGCGAATCCGATGACCACGTCAGCGGCGGGCCGACCGAGAAGTTCGCCGCCGATCGCCGCCAACTTGGATCGGTGGACCAGTGTGATTCCCGGCGGCGCCGGGTCATGCCAGGTGCTGGGCACGATCGCTCGTACTCGTCGCCCGGGATGGGACCGAAGCGATGCTGACAGCCCATTGAGCGCGAGACGAAGCGCCATCGTGGTCCCCGCGCCGCCGACGGTACCGCCGTGTAGCACCACCTGCTGGTCCGTCACGATCGGTTGCATCCGTTCAGTCTCGCGTCCCGAGATACCATCGCCCGCACTGTGGACCTCCTCGTGATCTGCCCCCATTTCGCGCCCGACGTCGCCCCGACGGGCGAGGTGATGACATCGATCGTGTCCGGGCTTGCGGAACGCGGTCATCGGCTCCACGTGATCACGGCGCTGCCGTGGTATCACGAGCACCGGGTCGCCGATGGATGGACTGGCCGGGTGGCTCGAACCGAGACAACCACATGGGGTCGAATCAGTCGGCTGCATCCCTTCCCGACCGACAAGACCAACATTCCGGCGCGGGCTCTGGCATTTGTGGGGTTCACAGGTCTCGCGACGCTGGCCGGACTGCGGCGTCAGGCCCGACCCGACGCCATCATCGTCATGTCGCCGCCGTTGATCCTCGGGTTGGCCGGATGGCTGCTGAAGCTCCGCTGGCGGGTACCGCTCGTCTTCAACATCCAGGACGTGTTCCCGGATGTCGCGGTCGAGGTGGGCGCAATCACGAACCCCAGCGTCATAGCGGTGGCGTCGTGGCTGGAGCGTTTCCTGTATCGGCGGTCCGATGCCGTCACGGTGCTCTCCGAGGACCTGCGCTCCAATGTGGCCGCCAAGCTGGCAGGCAATCGCCCGGAACGGGTGGAGGTGATCCCCAACTTCGTCGACACAGAGCGGGTTCATCCTGCGGATCGAATGACGGACTATCGCGCCGAGTTTGGTCTCGGAGATCGCATCGTTGTCATGTATGCCGGGAACCTCGGCTTCAGCCAATCGGTCGAGTTGATCTTGACCGCGGCGGCGGCGTTGCAGCATCGCGCCGACGTGGTCTTCGTGATCAACGGATCCGGATCGAATCGTGCGACGCTGGTGGATCAGGCCGCCGGACTCACCAACGTCGTCTGGGTTCCGATGCAACCTCGCGAACGACTGAACGAAGTACTCGCCTCCGGCGACATCCATACGGTGCTGTTGAGACGTGGGCTCGCTCGCTCGTCGGTCCCGTCGAAGCTGTACTCGATTCTGGCGGCCGGCCGACCGGTCGTAGCGTCAGTCGATCGTGACACCGAGGTGGAACGGACGATTGCGTTGGCCGACGCGGGACTGGCCGTGGACCCCGAAAACGGCGACGCGTTCTCAGCCGCCGTGAGGCAACTGATCGACGACCACGATCGTCGAGTGGAGATGGGACGCCATGGTCGAACCTGGGTTGAACAATGGCTGTCCCCCCAAGGTGTTGCGATCGCTTATGAGCGCCTCGTCGAACGCCTGAGAGCACCGCGACGCTGATTGCCGAGGTGTGACGGTCCCGGCATGTGGAGTGCCTGGTTCGGGACTGACTCCAGCGGTCGGCTACGGTTTGCGCCCGTATGGCTACGTCTTCATCGGACCGCAAGATCGAGCGCATCCAGCGTGCCGGGGCGTCCCGTGCCGTTGGGCAGTCGCGGCCGGTGGGTTTTCCCCTTGGCGTGCTTGCGGTCATCCTGATCGGTTCAATCGCAGTGTTCTTCGCCCGTCAGTCACGGGTCGATTCCCAGAACCTCCAACCGCAGGTGAGCGAAGCATGGCGGTCGGCGTTCGGTCTCTACCAGTGCGACAAGGCCCTTGATCCGCCGGCCAACTCGAAGAACGCACAGGATCTGGCCGGGTTCAATTCCGATGATCCGGCTACCGGAATCGTGGCGGTCTCTCCCAAGGACGCGTCCTCGACCGGCAAGAATGCCACTCTCGACAAGTACCTCACACGTGTCGGCATCAGCGTGTCGAAGGGCGATGGTGGGGCGACCTCAGTCAGCATCGAGCGTGCCACAGGTACGCCGGTGAACTTCAAGACGGGTGACACCTGCGCCAGCGAGGGAAATCCGGCGGGCGACCCCGCCGAAGTGGTGCTGTTCCGGTGGCCCCCGAAGGCCACCAAGGGCACCGATCCCGTGCGGATCACCAATGCCGACGAGATCAACCGGGCACGGTTCACCGAGAACAACGAGCTCTTCACGCTGGCACTGGTGAAGAAGGGCACGAAGAACATTCCGTTGCCCAATGTCGACGCACTCGACGCCAATGCTGCTCCGGCGACGACCACCACGGTTCCTGGAGAGACGACAACAACGGTCGCAGGCGCCGCGACCACAGTTGTTGTGGCCCCGTCCACCACACTCAAGTAGGTCCTCCGGTGAAGGCGGTCGTCCTGGTCGGGGGATTTGGTACCCGGCTTCGTCCGCTCACGCTGGCGCGACCGAAGCAGATGCTGCCGGTCGGCCACGTCACCATGCTCGAGCAAGTGATCCATCGCCTCGGCGCCTGCGGCGTCACCGAAGTGGTCCTGTCGCTCGGGTATCGCCCGGATATGTTCATCGAGGCCTTTCCCGAACAGCAGTGCGCTGGGGTGGCACTCGTGTATGCGCAGGAACCGGAACCGCTCGACACGGCCGGTGCCATCGCTTTCGCCGCCCGCGCCGCGGGGATCGACGAGACGTTCTTCGCCCTCAACGGCGATGTCTTGTCAGACATCGACCTCCCGAACCTGTGGCAACGACATCGCGAGCTGGGAACCGCGGCGACGATTGCGCTGACACCGGTCGACGATCCATCGCGCTACGGCGTGGTCGTCACTGATGGCAGCGATCGGGTCATCTCGTTCGTCGAGAAGCCACCAGCCGGATCAGCTCCGAGCAACTGGATCAACGCGGGGTCGTACGTGCTCGAGCCGAGTGTGCTCGACCTGATTCCCGCCAACGAGAAGATCTCGATCGAACGGGTGACCTTCCCCCAACTCGTGGAACGGAACCTGCTCGCCGCCATCGGGGACAGCTCGTACTGGCTCGATGCGGGAACGCGGGCGACATATCTCCAGGCCAATACTGATCTGGTCGACGGTCGTCGGGGTGAGCGGATCGACGCGATCTCCGCTTCGGCCCACATCGATCAGTCCGCTCTCATCGGCGGCTCCGTGATCGGAGCCGGCGCAGTGATCGGCCCCGGTGCCGTGGTGGAGCACTCGGTGATCATGGCGGGGGCCGAGATCGGGGCTGGCACGGTGGTCCGCGGTTCGATCGTCGGTGCCGGAT
>JBBRSC010000267.1:0-4507 GCA_038245795.1 Acidimicrobiales bacterium | reverse complement strand
TTGGCATCGACGATCCCGAAGTGGCCGATTCATTCGAGTCATGCGTGCAGTGCCGAGGATGTGAGCCGGCGTGTCCATCGGGTGTGCCGTTCGGGGCCATGATCTCGGCGTCTCGGGCCGACCTGGTGGAGGCATCACCCGGGACCAATCCGTGGTGGCTCAGGTGGGGGCTCCGAGGGTTGGGTCATCATTCGCTCGTCCTTGCTGGAGCGACGGCCACGGCTTGGGCGCAACGGGTTGGACTGGTGCCACGGTCTCGGCTCCCGGAGCGGCTCCCGCTCCGACGCCCGACGTATCCCACGATCCCGACGACTGGCGATCCGGTGTGGGTGCTGACGGGTTGCGTGATGGACGCCGTGTCGCGATCCGCGCATGTCGCGCTCATCGAAGTGCTGACTGCGCTCGGGTGGATGCCGCTGCTCCCCGAACAACACGAGGGCTGTTGCGGGGCGTTAGCCCACCACGCTGGGTTGGAGACGCTCGCCGTTCGCCAGACGCGCCGAGCGTTGACGCGATTCCGAACGTCGGATAGTGGCGGATTGGCTGGGACGTTCAGCGACGCTCCGATCGTGGTCGACTCAGCGGGGTGTGCGGCACACCTCAAAGAGCACGGCGAGCCGTCGTCGTCGCGGATTGTCGACGCAATGGAGCTCATCGCCACGCGCTCCGATCGACTCGGTGCCCTGCTCGACGAGTCGTACGTCCGACCGACGGTCATCATTCAGGACCCCTGTCATCTCCGCCACGTCCAGCGGGTGCATGCCGCGACGCGAACGGCCTTGGCGCCGGTCGCCGATATGGTCGAGCTCGACGATGATGGACTGTGCTGCGGCGCCGGAGGGGCTTATTCGATGCTCCAGCCGGAGATGGCCGGCGAACTTCGTACTCGCAAGGTGGCCGCCATCGATCGGGCGGGAGGAACCAACGTGGTGAGCGCCAATCCTGGCTGCTCGCTCCATCTCGCTGGCGGCGGCATCACGGTGTCACACCCCGTAGAGATCATTGCTGCGGCGCTCAAATGTCGGCGCCCGTGATCGACCACGACAAGGGAGCACGACATGGCCGGTGAATTCGACGACATCCGAGGGCGATTGGAAGGGATTGCCGAGGAGTTGGCTGACCTGGCGATGGTGCGACTCCGCGAGTCGATTGACGCTGGTGGTACGGAGTATCCGGTCGACGAGAAGCGGTTGACACGGGCGCGGCGGGCGGTCGAGAAGGCGATCGGGCTCCTCAAGGACAACGCTGATTCGTTCGACAACGATTAGTGCCCGTCGATTCGTTGCACGAACCCCTCACTGCCACATCACATCTTCATCATGTTCCGGGGCGATAACTGGGTCATCAAGAGCGCCATCAGGAGCTTCTCACCCAAAGGAACCATCATGAAGACCACACGATTCATCACCGCAGCCCTCCTCTCCGGAGCACTCCTTGCGGGGGTCGCTGGGAGCGCCTCCGCCTCGACTTCCAGTCGGTTGGAGCCAACACGAGCGAAGTGCATCACGTCGATCAACACCCGGGAGTCAGCCCTCACCAGCGTCAAAGGCCGCATCGACTCGGCACGGCGGGTGACCGCTGATCAGAAGGCCGTCATCAACTCCAACATCGACGCGGTTGTTGCGAACCTCGAAACGGTCAACCGTCCAGCCGTCGTCGCCGCCACCGATCGGGCGACACTCGCCGCCGCCTGCGCCGCGGTGTTTGTCGACAACCGTGTCTTTGCGGTGGTCCTGCCCCAGGTCGTGTTCGTCGCGAAGGGTGATGCGCTCGGTAACGGCGTCGACTTCCTCGATGCCCTGGTGGTCACCAAGACCGCGGCTGGTTTCGACACCGCTGCAGCAGGTGCTCTGATCACCGCCGGTGATCACGTCCGCCGAGACGTTGAACGCTTCGGTCACTCCGGCGAGCTTCAACGCCGATCCCACAGGGACCCGAGCGACGTTCGAGTCGGTCAAGAGCGACATCAACGCCGCCTACGTCGACCTCATGCAGGCGTGGGTCCTCCTGATCAACTTGCACTGATCCCGAAGCGTCGACGACGCCTCGTCATCGACTACGTCGCTGCCCCGGGGGTGTCACCTCCCGGGGCAGTGGCGCGCGTGGTGGTCAGCTCGCTGTTCGGCTGGCGCTCATGCCAGCTCGCTGATCCGACGGGCCAAGCGATGGAGCCGTGCGAAATGGCGGTTGTCGAAATCGAGGATCAGCCGGGGAAGGTCCACGACGTCTTCATCTTCGAGTTCGTGAGCCAACGTATCGGTTCGCTCGATGACGCCCGAGGAGATGATGTCGGTGAACTCCACGTTGAGCGTGGCCAACGTCTCGTCGCTGACGGGTGTCTGAGTGCGGATGACGAGTCGGCCCTCCACGAAACGCAACGAGTGGTAGCCACGAAAGAAGTCGGCGATGTAGCTGACGGCGTCGTCGACCGAATGCGTCGGGAAGACCAGATCCATGTCCTCCGGCGACACCCACCCGGTTTGTATCAACTCGTCGTTCACGAACTCCGCCCAGCGACGCCAGTACGTTTCACCCTCCGGGTCCAGCAGCACCACGGGTGCCGGCATTTCCTTGCCGGTCTGCATGAGCGTGAGCAACTCGAACAGCTCGTCCATGGTGCCGAACCCACCTGGGAACACCACGTAGGCGCTGGCTTCTTTCATGAAGGTGAGCTTGCGCGTGAAGAAGTAGCGGAAGCGCACGACGTGGTCGTCGTCGACCAACGCCATGGCCGGATTCGGTTCGAAGGGTAGGCGGATCGTGACAGCGAACGCGTTGTTGCCCCCGGCGCCTTCGATGGTCGAGGTCATAATGCCCGGGCCACCGCCGGTGATCACCATCCATCCGGCGTCGGCGAGCTTGGCGCCCAACTCACGCGACAACGCGTACGACGGATCGGTCGGCGGTGTGCGAGCTGAGCCGAACACCGAGGCCTTCGGTCGGTCGGCTTCGGCCTCGAAGCGACGAAAGGATGTCCTGAGTTCGCGAACGGCGCCGCTCAGCAATTTGAGATCACCACGATCAGGACCATCTCGTCCGAGCTTGGCCAACGTGACGGCCAGCTCGTGCAACAGATCGCTGTTGTCGCTAGCGCCGATCTGGGTGACGAAGGCCGCAATGGCCGCATCAAGCCCCTCGTCGCCGGTGCGACTCCTGGTCGTTCGACGTTTCTGGCGTGGAGTAGGCATCGGTGACTTTCTCGGACGAGGGACGACCCCGGCGCTCAGACCGTGGCGTGGACCCGACCGTACAACGTGGTCCGCTGCTCCAGGCGCCGACCGAGAGGCTCCACCAGCGCTGCGAAGTCGGCTTCGTTGACTTCCTGGCCGTGGCTGGCACCGGCGGCCCGGGAGATGTTCTCGTTGACCAGCGTGCCGCCCAAATCATTGACCCCGGCCTGGAGCAACTGGTGGGCGCCGCCGAAGCCGAGCTTCACCCATGATGCCTGGATGTTGGGGATCAGCCCGTCGTAGACGATGCGACCAACGGCGTGCATGAGGACGACTTCGCGGAAGGTCGGTCCGCGCCGGGCATGACGCTGGAGATAGATGGGCGACGCCATGTGCACGAACGGCAGCGGGACGAACTCCGTGAACCCGCCCGTTTCGGCCTGGAGATCTCGCGTGACGATCAGGTGTCGGGCCCAACTGCGCGGTTGTTCGATGGAACCGAACATGATCGTCACGTTGGATCGCAGCCCGACACCGTGCGCGATCCGATGAGCGTCAAGCCATTCCTGGGTGTTGATCTTGTCGGAGCACAACACGGCTCGGACCTCGTCGTCGAGGATTTCGGCGGCCGTGCCGGGGAGTGACCGCAGCCCCACATCCATCAGTCGCTGTAGATACGTCTCGAGCGGTTCGCCGAGCCGCTTGGCGCCTTCGGTGACCTCGAGGGCGGTGAAACCGTGGACGTGGATGTCGCCGACGGCATTCTTCACGGCTCTCGTCACATCGATGTAGTAATCGCCATCGAAACTCGGATGGATGCCGCCCTGGAGGCACACCTCGGTGGCACCGTTTGCGGCGGCCTCGGCGGCGCGCTCGGCGATGTCGTCGAGTGTCAGAAGATAGGGCGTGCCGCGCAGGTTGAGTGACAGGGGACCCTTGCTGAACCCGCAGAACCGACATTTGAACGTGCACACGTTGGTGTAGTTGATGTTGCGATTCGCCACCCAGGTGACGATGTCGCCGACGGCCCGCTGGCGGAGTTCGTCCGCGTACTCGGCGACCATTCGTACCTCGGGCCCACGAGCTGAGAACAATGCGACGATCTCGTCTTCGCCGAGGAGTTCTCCTCGTTGATGCCCAGCGATTGCTGCGTCAGCGGCGCTACGGCCACTTCCGGGTGTTCGCACCCCGTCGTGTCCAGCCTGAATGAGTCCAGCGTCAATCAGCAGGGGAGGGGCCACGTCAGCGCCGCTGTACCACTGAGTGGACCGGTGACCGACGAGCACCACCTCAGCACCATCGCCGACCGTGTCCGCCGCCGAGATCTTCTCGGGGAA
>JBBRSC010000266.1:0-4520 GCA_038245795.1 Acidimicrobiales bacterium | reverse complement strand
GTGAGTGTGCCGACATCGCGGGCGATCACTGCGGCGATGTCATCGCTCTCCATCCACTTGGGCACCTCGCGGGTATTGACCTCCGGTACGCGGGACGGGGCCCACAGTTCGCGTTGGCTCCAGTGCGACGTCCCCTGACCTCCGGCATGTCCCAAAGCCGCCACCACCAGCGCTCCCTCGCTCTGACATGCCGATGCAATCTCGGCCCAGCCCGGACCACACTCCGACCACAGCGGCGACCGTTCGTACGGCCAGTCCCACGGGTGAACCGAGGCTTCCTCGCACACGATCACGCCAACTCCGCCTGCCGCTCGTCGCTGGTAGTAGGCAACGTGACGTTCGGACAGGCTGCGCCCACGCCCCAGATTCGTCTCGTGGGCGCCGAAGATGATCCGGTTCCGTGCCACCTTCGATCCGAGGCGGAACGGCGACAGGATCTTCACCGCCCAAGTGTCGCTGCACCCTCCTTCCAGCTCCAAACCACCCGGTAGCGTCGGCCTCGAACCAGACCAGACCGCAACGGGATCGTGCGGGATTGCGAGCGTGTGATGGACCTTGAATTTGCCCTTCGATCGACCGGCGCTGTTCGCGAGTTCACCGACGAGCCGGTGAGCGACGAGACCCTCACCGCCGTCCTCGACGTCGCTCGCCATGCACCGTCGGGCGGCAATCGCCAACCGTGGCATGTCGCGGTCATCAAGGACATGGCGCTTCGTCGAACGTTGGGTGCACTCTGCCAACCCGTGTGGAACGAGTACGTGGCACAAGGCATCGCCGGCGAAACGCCCTTCGATACGACAACCTCATCGTCGGTGGACCTCGCCAAGGCACGCGACGAGCACCAACCCAATCCCTTGCTCGACAACATCGAGTCGGTTCCCGCCATGTTGGTGCTCGCCGCCGACCTCGGCCAGCTCGCCATGATGGACAAGGACCTGACCCGGCCGGCACTGAGCGGCGGTGGTTCGATCTATCCGTTCGCGTGGTCGATCATGTTGGCCGCGCATTCGCACGGTCTCGGCGGGGTGATGACGACATTCCTGGCACGAGCCGAGGTCGAGGCGAGGCCGCTCCTCGGCTTGCCCGACGACTGGGCGGTTGCCACCATGATCTGCCTCGGCCATCCGGCGTGGCGGGCCACCAGGCTTCGACGCCACCCGGTCGGTGCGTTCACGACCATCGATCGCTTCGACGGGGCGCCCTTCGTTGCGTGATGCTCGTCCGTGGTCTGCCACACGCGACCACGAAGTCGTGCGCTCAGTTGCGCCGAGCGCAACTTCTGGTGCCGAGAACGGCCAAGCGTCAGCGGCGGGTGGGACCCAGCGCGATCTTCACAGCTGACGGCCGCGAATGATCGGGCGACGGAATCGGCGTCGCGCGGCCCGCGATCGCGGCGAGCAACGGCTCGGCGTTGCCCTTGACGCATTCCGGATCGGGATCGTCCAACTCCAACCCAACGAAGAACTTCGCCGCCATACATCCGCCCTGGCACGCGTCGTAACTTCCGCACGACGCACAGGCTCCGGGCGACGAGGGTTCCCGCAGCGAACGGAACAGCTCGCTCTGCTTCCAGACACGACCGAAGCCACCGGTGTCACGAACCGACCCGGCACGGAACTCGTCGTGGATCACGAACGGACATGCGTACACATCGCCCACTGGGTCGATCAGACACACCACACGACCGGCGCCACACAAGTTGAGCCCGGGCAGCGCCTCGCCGAAGGCGGATAGATGGAAGAACGAATCGCCGGTCAACACGTTCGGCTTGTCGATCAACCAGTCGTAGAGCTGGCGTTGTTGGGCCTGCGTCGGGTGGAGCTCGTGCCACGTGTCGGCGCCGCGGCCGGCGGGGCGGAGGCGGGTCACCCGTAGCTGGGCGCCGTAGTAATCCGCGAGCGCCAGGTACTCGTCGAGCTGGTCGACGTTGTGGCGGGTCACCACCAGACTGATCTTGAACGGACCGAAGTTCACGGCCTTGAGGTGTTCCATAGCCGCAATCGCTGCTGCGTAGCTGCCCTCGCCGCGCACGGCATCGTTCACATCCGCTGTCGCACCGTCGATCGAGATCTGGATGTCGAGGTAGTCCATGCCGGCGAAACGCTCGGCGGCTGCACGATCGAGATAGGTGCCATTGGTGGAGAACTTCACCCCTACCTGATGGGTAGTGGCGTATTCGACGATGTCGAAGAAGTCCTTGCGGATCATGGGTTCGCCGCCACCGATGTTGACGTAGAACACCTGCAATGCACGAAGTTCATCGACAACGGCGATGGCCTCTTCGGTGCTCAACTCGCGGGTATCACGACGACCCGACGATGACAGGCAGTGAACGCATGCCAGGTTGCACGCGTAGGTCAGTTCCCAGGTGAGGCAGATCGGCGCATCGAGCCCGGCCTTCATCTGATCGACGAGGGTCTCGGTTTTGGTGATGTGCCCGACGGGGGCGCCGATGTCGATGGTCATGCCATGGGTTCCTTCTGTGGTGTGCGGCCAGCCGCGGGTTCATCGCCAACGAGAGCTGGCTGCAACATGCCACTCCCGATCAGCGTCGCTATGGCAGAGGCGAAGCTGGGCCAACGTTGTTCGTTGATGCCGCATCTCGTCAGCGCATCGGACACCGACGCCGACGAGTCGAGCTCGTTCACGACCGCGACGATGTCGGGGGATCGCAGAAAGCTGAGGCGTCTGGTTCCGAAGTGGTACGCCAATGCGCCGAAGGGCTCAGGCCGCAACGACACCATGGGGTCGAGCCGAAGGGCCGAATCGAGCAGGGTCGATGTACGAGGATCCGAATCGCTCGGTGAGGGCAATTCGGCCATGCTCGCTGTGACGGTCATCGCAGCCTCATCGGGGTCTAGTAAACGCCGCACATGCCGTCGATCGAGATCTCCTCGACCAAGAGCTCGTCGACGAGCAGCCCGTCGGCGATGGGCGCCTCGGCGGACGCATCCACCAGGGGCACGGCGGTGAGTTCTTCGGAAGCGGTGTCGATGCTCATGCAGCAAACCCTACCTGTCCGACCGCAACGTCCGTTCGACGAGGTGACCATCGCAGAACACGTGAGGTTCGGAGACAACGATGGTGCAGTGAGCACACCGCAAACCGATACCGACCCGGCGGTCCCACGCGGGCTTGTCGTGGCCTCGGAGATCGCCTGGCGATCCATGGTGGTCGGCGCCGCCCTGGCGCTGTTGATCTGGGGTGCTGCGTATCTGAGCTTCGTCGTCGCACCCATTGTCGTGGCCATCTTCGTGACCGCCATGCTCGAACCCGTCCGACGCCAATTCCTCAAGTGGGGAATCAAGGAGTCGCGGGCGTCGATTCTCGCGTTTTTCCTAGGGTTGGTGCTGATTCTCGGCGTCGTCGGGGCGGCCGTCACACAGTTCTATTCCAACTTCAATGAGATCACGAACCAGTCAACTGAAGGGGTCGACAAGCTCAGCAACTGGCTCGAGAACGGACCGTTGAAGATCCAATCCGGTGGACTCGCCAACGGACTCACCAACGGCATCGAACGGCTGAAAGAGAATCCTGCCCGAGTGCTGGCGGGAGCCTTCTCGGTGCTGTCGACCACCGGCGGGCTCGTCGCCGGCGGACTGCTGTCGCTCATCACGACGCTGTTCCTGATCACCGATCGACGCCGTATCTCGAACGGATTGTTGTCAGCAGTTCCCGCTCAGGCGCGACCTCGCTCCGCTGCCGCGTTGGCGGCCGCCTGGGGCGTGCTCGTCGCCTACGTTCGCGTGACCCTGACCGAAGCCACGATCTGTTCGATCGTCATCGGCACCGCCTGTGCAATTGCACGAATCCCCATCAGCTTTGCCCTCGCCGTCATCGTGTTCCTGTTCGGTTTCATTCCGACCGTCGGTGCCATCATCAGCGGAACCATCGTCGTGATCGCCGCGCTCGTCACCCAGGGGCCCACGACCGCCGTTGCGTTGGCCATTGTCGTGCTCGTGGTGCAACAACTCGACGCCAACATCCTCTACCCGTATCTCACCAGCCGTCGACTCTCGCTCCATCCGTTGGCAAGCCTGCTGCTCGTTGCGGCAGGTGGGATTGTCGGCGGCATCTTCGGAGCGTTCATCGCAGTGCCCATCGCCGCCATGCTCATCGCCGCAAAGGGCGCACTCTACGAGTTCTCGGAGCCTGCGCCCGGGTAGGGTCCGGCCATGACCGACACACCATGGACTGGCGATGCCGTGAGCCTCGTCGACGCCTTTCGCACCGGCGACCACACACCCGTTGCCGAGCTCGAAGCGACCCTCGCCGCGATCGAATCCTCGCCGCTCAACGCGATTGCGCACCTTGACGTAGACCGCGCCCGACGTGCCGCCGGTTCCGCCGACGAGTCACAACCGTTCGGCGGTGTACCGCTCGGCATCAAAGAGCTCGACCAGGTGGAGGGATGGCCGGACACAGAAGCGTCGGTGCCACTCGCCGATCACATCGCCACCTTCACCACCACACACATCGAGCGGCTACTCGAGTCGGGTTGTGTGCCGTTCGGTCTGACG
>JBBRSC010000265.1:0-4535 GCA_038245795.1 Acidimicrobiales bacterium | reverse complement strand
GTCCCCATCTGGGAAGGAATCCGGGAGTACTTCGCTGACAGCGACGCCCCCATGGATTTCGTGCTCTTCTCCAACTACGAGCGCCAGGTCGAAGCACTCCTGGCGGGCCATATCGATATCGCATGGAATACCAACGTGGCGTGGATCAGAACGCTCCGCCGAACCAGCGGCACAGCACGAGCGCTCGCAACGCGGGATACCGACCTGGTCTTCAAGACGTTGATGGTGGGGCGAGCCGGTTCCGGTCTCGAGGGCCTCGAATCCCTGAAGGGACAGCGAGTTGCGCTCGGATCGCGGGACTCCGGCCAAGCTCGAATTCTGCCGCTGCATTTCCTCCGCCGAGCCGGTGTCACCGAGGGCGACATGGAACTCATCATCTTCGATTCCGACGTCGGTAAGCACGGCGACACGGGTCGCTCCGACCTCGACGCGATGCGAGCAGTGATCGACGGCGACGCCGATGTGGCTGCCATTGGAGTCAACACTTGGGATGCGCTGCGAGCCGGCGGCGATGCCACCGTGTCTGACTTGGCGGTCGTGTGGGAATCAGAGGCCTACAGCCACTGCAACTTCTCGGTCCTCGACACGCTCGAGACCAATCGCACCGACCCATGGGTGAAACATCTTTTGGCCATGGACTGGGAGATCCCCGAGCAGCGACACATTCTCGAACTCGAAGGGCTCACCCAATGGAAGATTCCGGAGCTCGACGGCTATCAGTCGTTGTCGGACGCCATGACCGAACAGAACATCTCGGACCACTGGTGATCGAATCCGACTCAATGCCACCTTTGTCGATGGTCGAGTCGTGTCACTCCACCTGACCCTCCGGCTCATCGAGGCGGTCGGTGCAACCGCCGCGGGCAGCACGGTGCTGGTCCCGGTCGATGGCCCCGACGATGTCGACGCCGCACAGCGTTGGACCGAAGCCACCGGCAACACGGTGCTGGCCGTGCATCCCGATGCCGTCGAAATCTTCCGCGGCCGCATTGCCGATCCGATCGCCGCGCTGAGCCCAGAGAAACGGCCCGGGTACCGCTTGTGGATCTACACCAACTTCCATTGCAACCTCGCGTGTGACTACTGCTGTGTGGAGTCGTCGCCGACCGCCCGACGGCGCGTCATCGATGTCGAGGAGTTCGCAACGATCGTCGACGAGGCCACAGCCGCCGGGGTGGCCGAGCTGTTTCTCACCGGCGGCGAACCCTTCATGCTGATCGATCTGGACGAGCGCCTGCGCTACGCGACGGCAGCATTCCCGACAACGGTCCTCACCAACGCCATGCAATGGCACGGCCAACGACTGCGGCGGCTCGAGGCACTGCCTCGTGAGGGACTCACGTTGCAGATCAGCCTCGACTCGGCAACACCCGAGCTTCATGATCGACATCGCGGCGACGGCAGCTTCGCCAAAGCGGTCGCCGGAATTCGATTGGCAATCGATCTCGGATTCCACATTCGTGTGGCCGCCACACTGGGCGCCGACGCCGGTACGACCGAAGTCGAACTGGTGAAGTTCTTCGACGAGCTCGGCTTGGAGAACGACCAACGAGTGGTCCGCCGAATCGCCCGCCAAGGATCAGCCAATGCCGGGCTCACCGTCTCTCGGGCATCATTGATGCCCGAGGTATGCATCACTGCCGACGGCGTCTGGTGGCATCCCGTCGCCGCCATCGATCCCGAAATGAAGGTGAGTGACAGCTGGTCGCCGCTCGAGAAAACCATCGAGGCAGTCAGCAACGAATACCGACAACACCGAATTGCCGGTGACGTACTGGCCAGCACCTTTCCGTGCGCTTGAGGAGAACTCCATGACCAACAACACCGCTCACTCCCCCCTCGACAAGATCACGAGCACCGTCGATTCGGTCTCGGCGCGCTGGGGCCCGACCACGCTGCGTTGGATCGCCGCGATGCTGTGGCTCAGCAACGTTGTCTGGAAGATCCCGCAGACCTTCGGACGCAGCGGCGCAGATTGCGGCGGTCTGTGCTTCTACACGCGCGCCGGGGTTGATCATCCGGTGCTGCCCGGCGCGCCGTGGCTGTTCGAGCACATCATCAGCCCGCACCTCTGGGCATTCGGATGGATCACGATCATCAGCGAAGTCGCTCTCGCAGCGCTGCTCATGTCGGGCCGATTCCAGCGCATCGCTGCCGTCCTCGGCATCGTGCAGAGTTTCGCAATTCTCTCGGCCGTCGCCAACACACCGAATGAATGGTTCTGGTCGTACATCCTGATGATCGGGCTCCACATCGGCGTACTGGTCACAGCATCGACTGCTCGGGGCCAATCCGCACGCGCGATGGCCGGGGCGACGATCGGCTTCGGAGCGATCATCGCCATCGCTCATTCCGGCGAGGGCTTCACGGGGACGGCATTCACCCTCTTCACGGAGCCGAAGGCACTGCCGAACGAGTTCGGCCGCAACGTGTTCACCGGGTCCGTGGCGTTGGGGCTCATCGTTGGGACGATCGGCGTTGGAGCGATGATCGTCTCCAAAGTGCTCGCCGAAGCACAGCAGCGAATGGTTGGCGCTGCGCTCGTGGTGGTCGCCGTCGTGCTGATGTTCACCTATGACGAGGGTGGATTGCTGATCGGGTTGGGTTCCTCGACCACCACTGTCGCGGTCCTCGTCGCCTTGGGGCTGGGTTTGGCCGTTGCGCCAACTGCGGGCGCTCCGGCTTCAGCTCCCAACAATGCAACCTCGGTGGCATCGCGGTAGCTCACGACGTGACGCAGACCGCAGACCCCATGACCCGACGACGCTGGATCGTCTCGTGCGCCGCAGTCGGCTTCGTGGTGCTCGGGGTCATCTGGAGCCGCGCACGAGGCCACTCGTTGGTGATCGAGACCAACGGACACATCAATCTCGGCCTGCCGCCGTTTCAGAACAAGTGGCTTCCCCGCTGGAACTGGTGGCTGGTCCCGATCGGCGTCGCGGCCTTGGTTGCGAGTGTCGCGCTCTCGCGAGAACGCATCACGTTGCGACTCACCGTGCTCGGATCGACGATCCTCACAGCGACGTGGACGGCACTGCTTGCGGCCACCGGCGGATGGGAAGGTTTCACCGGCCATATCGGCATCAGCGACGACTACCTCCCGCAATTGGAGTGGATCCGCACCAACGGATGGCGGTCCTACTTCGAGAGCTTCAACAACGAAGCGCTCTTCTCCACCTTCCCGACCCACGTCCGTTCGCATCCGCCCGGCATGGTCACGTTGTTCGGTGGCCTGGACTCGATCGGGCTGAGCGGCCCCAGGTGGGCGACCGTTGCGGTGCTGTGCGTCGCGGCCACCATCCCGCTCAGCATCGCCGTCACGGTTCGGCTGGTGGCCGGCCGCGATCTCGCCCGATACGCCGCCGTGTTGGTCGCCATCACCCCGGCGGCGGTGTTCTTGGGATCGACTGCCGACGCGTTGTTCGCAGCCGTCGCGGCCGTCGCCATCGCGCTGATGGCCGTCGCGACCGATCGTCGATCGTGGCCCATCGCTCTCATAGCGGGGGTCGTCTCCGGCGGTGCCATCACGCTGACCTACGGCGTGGTCCCGCTCGTCGCGATCATGGCCCTCGCCCTCACCCTCCGCCCCAACCCCCGTTCTGGCTGCGAAACACCCGGCAGAACCCGGGGATTTCCCAGCCAGAACGGGGTGTTGTTGTTGGCGCCGATGGGTGTTGGGGTGTTGGCCGTCCTCGGGACGTGGGCGCTCGTCGGCTTCAACTGGTTTGTCGGTCTGAGCGCCGTGCAACGTCAATACGAACTCGACGACGCCCAACAGAATCGACCCTTCTCCTACTTCGTCATCGCCAACCTGGTCGTGTTCGCGTGCGTTCTGGGCCCGACGGTCATCGCGAGCGTTGGCGCAGCGCGGCGCGATCGGCTGTTGTGGATCGTCGGACCTGCGGTCGTGGCGTTGGCGGTCGCTGATCTGTCCGGACTCTCGAAGTCCGAGATCGAGCGCATCTGGTTGCCGTTCGTGCCGTGGGTGACCGTCGCAGGAGCGTGGCTGCTCATCCGGATTCGGAAACGTTGGACGTGGACGGCGCTCGCCGCGCAGATCGTCACGGGCGTTGCGTTGCAGACGCTGTTTTTCGGAACCTGGTAGCCGTCGAGGACCCGAGTCGGCGTTCGTCGGCTCAGTCGGGACCGAGGATGCGCGCCAGGCAACGTGCCAACTCCGAGTCGGGGATCATTGCCGCAATGATCCGCGCGTCATCGAGTTCGTCCATGTCGATCAGTTCCTCGACGACTCCGCAGCTCAGACCGAGCTCCGCGATGCGCGCCACCTGATGGTCCCAGGTGTCGGCTCGACTCATCGGTACTCCAGTGGTCACGTCGTTGTCGGTGACCCGCAACCCAATGCACCAGTAACCACCATCCACCGTTGAACCGAGCACCGTATCGAACTCGTCGAGTTGGAGGAGGGCCGCATCAAGCTGGGCGGCCGTCACCTGCGGTGTGTCCATGGCGATGATGACGGCCCGCCCGCCGACATCGGCAAACGCTGCCGCCAAGCGCTCATCGAGCCCTCGACC
>JBBRSC010000264.1:0-4549 GCA_038245795.1 Acidimicrobiales bacterium | reverse complement strand
GGTGTGTCCGCCAGCGCATCGACCAGGCCAGGCTGGCGTGGGATTGGGCCCCGCTCGGTACCCCGGTAACGGTGGTCCGGTGACGACACCATTCGATGGCAATGATGTTCCGCAGTTCGCGCCCCCAGCGGCCATGGACCCGCCATCAGCGGTCACGGCGCAGCCGGGTCCAGTCCCGTACGGTCCACCGCCCTTTCCTCCGATTGGTGGTCACGCAGCACCCGGCGCGTCGGGTGCGCCCAAGAAGTCCCGGACAGGACTGATCATCGCTTTTGCGTTGCTGGTGCTTGCGCTGGCTGGTGGCCTGGCCGCCGTGCTGATCACGGCTAGCGATGACGACGAGACGGTGGCGACCAGCCGAACCGGTACTTCGACGACCACCGAGGACCCGTTGTCCCCGACCACCGGCAAGAAGAAGACGACGACCAGCACCACAGAGAAATCGACCTCATCGTCAGACCTGTTGGGAACACGGGGTGACACCATCACGGTCACCGGCAACAGCAATACCGTTGTGGAGTTCACAAATCCGAGCGGTGATGGCAGACCGTTCTTGATTACGTACGAGGCAACGGGTGCTGACAGCTACAGCTCGTTGACCATCCAGGGAGTGGATGCCAACGGAGCCGAGAACTTCGATTCGATCTTCGCGACCTCGGATTCAAACACGATCTCCGGAACCCAACTCCTGAACAAGTACGGATCGTCGTTCGGTGAACCGACGAAGAAGTTGAAGGTTGGCTTCGACGGTGAATGGAAACTCCAGATCAAACCGTCGCTCGCTGCCGAACCGTGGAATGGCGCATCGCCGCTGGCAGGTACCGGCCCTGGGGTCTTCCTGATCGACGGAGAGCTGAAATCGGGTGTTGACATCGTCACCGTTTTCGCCCCGGATTCATCGGGCTCGTCGACGTTCGGGAACCTCGACTTTCTGGGACCAACGGACTTCGACGACTCACTGTCGAGTCTCGGGACTGCCAAAGATGGCGAGAACACCATTCCCAAGTCGACGATTCTGGTCACCGTCGACTGCAACGGCGGATGGACGATCACGCCGGGCTGAACGGCCTGGTCAGCTTCCGGGCCGCAATTTCCAGCGGCGTCGTAGCTCGTGAGCGGCTGCTTTTGGCCGGCGATCTTGGGTGAACACGCCCTTGTGATTCATGGCACCCGCTCGTGTGATGCCCTGGCTGGTCCGGAAGTCGCACAGGTTCCAGACGTGCGCGCCGACGACCCACGATCGCGCGTCGATCACGTCGAGATATGCCGACAAGAACTCGGCCTGGTATTCCTCGCTCCACATCTCGGGCGGGTCCGCGTGGTGGCCCGCCAACGCGTCGGCTCCGAATTCCGAGACCAGAATCGGCCGTGAGAACCGTTCGTGCAACGAATCCAGTTCTGCGGCGAACGCGGCGGCACCCTCGGCGATCCGTCCCGGCTCGGTGTACCACCCGAAGTAGCGGTTGACGCTGATCACGTCGACGATCCCGAAGCTCGGTTCATCCACCATTTGCCAGCCCGCCACGGTTGTCGGTCGAGTGGGATCGAGGCGCTTGGCCAGTGCGTGTTGCCCTTCGAAGAACGCGAGCGAGCGCTCGGGGCGTGGTTCGGAGACCGGCTCATTGGCCAGGCTCCACATGATCACGCTTGGATGTCGTCGATCTCGGGCGATCAGCTCGCGGAGCTGCTGACGTGCGATCTCGGCTCGTTGCTCCTGATCGGGACCGACGAAATACAACCCGACGGCCGGCGTCTCGCTCACGACCAAGAATCCCAGTTCGTCGGCGAGATCCAATTGGGCTTCGTCGTAGGGATAGTGGGTGGTCCGATAGGAATTAGCACCGCACCACGTCATCCGATCGTGATCCAGCACAGCGTGGGCGTTGCTTGCCCCACGACCATGAGCTGGTGCGTCCTCGTGGCGACCGAACCCGCGGAGCGTGATCGGCTCACCATTGAGCAGTAGCTGATCACCGTTGACGCGGACCTCGCGGATTCCGAACCGTTGTTGCACCGAGTCGGCGACGACATCGTCTCGGAGTGTCTCGATCTCGGCGATGTACAGATGGGGATCGGCGGGACACCAGTGCCGTGGTGAGGGAACCTGGACCCAGGCGACACCCTCGCTGAGACCTTCGGCGTCGACGTCAATCCAGTCGGTCGCGAAGTCGGTCGCCGGATCGATCACGCGGCACCTCCGCGGGGCCGCGGGCCCGGACATCCCGAGTCTGACGTGCCCGTCGAGGAGCGGGTCGACGGTGATGGTCTCGACGGCGAGATGATCGGACGATTCGAGAAGGACCGACCGCTGGATGCCGCCGTAGGGAAAGAAGTCGAATGCGGCGGGCGGCCATCCTCCCGCTTGAAATCCGTGGCCCGGTGGAAGGTCGCCCGGTGGGACCCGATCCGCACGGAGCGCCGCATCCACTCCGACCGCCAATGAGTGATGGCCAGCAGCGAGTTCCGAAACGTCGAACTCGAACGGCAAATGACCGCCGATATGGGAGCCAACGTGGGCCCCGTCGATGGACACCCGGGCTTCATAGTTGACCGAGCCGAACCACAACCGAAGTCGCGATCCTGACAGCGCTGTCGGAATCCAGAAGCTGGTGCGGTAGATCACTGGGTCGAGATCGTCCCGGTGCGCCGGGTGTTGGCTATTCCAACTTCCAGGGACCGCAGTCGGGAACGAGTCCCCATTTGAGAACGTGATATCCCAGAGACCATCGAGCGCAAGGACGGTGCGATGAGTCGAGCTACGGGGCGAGAGCATGAGTACGTGATCCTGTCAGACCGGAGACTGCTTGACCTGGGCGACGATTCTGCCGATGGGACGTGGTGACGATCAACGCCCGACGCCGGATGCGCTTCGAGTACCCCGACGACTTCACCTCGGCATGGACCCCAGAACTCCCCGAGTTCGCGTGCGCCGCGAACTCAGTGTCCCTGCTGATGCCGCACGTCGAGCCCATGTTCGTTCGGGCGATTCGCGAGGGCGCAGACGAGCTCCGTCGCCGCGGCGAGCTCCCGGAGGAACTTGCCGTCGAGACGAAGGCCTATCTTCGTCAGGAGGCCGGGCACCACGCACAGCATCGACGCTTCAACGACCTCTTGATCGCGGAGGTGCCACTCCTCGGACGGGTCGACCGCGCGATTGCCTGGATCGTCCGCCGTCTGGAACGTCGCTGGGGGCGGGGCCGACACGGGGTGACCAAGCTCGCGGGTCTCGTGGCCGGTGGTGAGGCCGTGGCGTACGCGATCGCACGGTGGACCGAGCCGCGCATCGGAACGTTGCTGCACGGCGCCGACCCAACCGCCGCGCAGTTGTATCTGTGGCATCTCGCCGAGGAAGTGGAGCACAAGAGCGTCGCCTACGACGTCTTCACGGCACTTGGCGGCAAGCGGCGGACGTATCTCCTCGGGTTGCTGACCCTGCTCAGTGTGCTCGGCGTGTTCGTCGTGATGGGGACCACCATCACGCTGGCCAAGCAGCGGCGACTGTGGAATCCGGTGGCGTGGTGGCGGCTCACGACGTGGGCATTCAGTTTCCTGTTCGAGGCGGTGCCGGAGATGATCGCCACGGCGGTCGGGAGGCACCACCCTTCGGACCTCTGTGATCCGGCGTGGTTCGCGCTCTATCTCCAGGGCATAGATCTCCAGGGCATCGATCTCGACGCCACGGCCACAGCCTGATCGATCACACGTTGCGTCGATACTGGCCGCCGACCTCATACAGAGTGTCGGTGATCTCGCCGAGCGTGCACGATCGAACGGCCACCATGAGCGCCTCGAAGGTATTGGTGCCGTCCAACGCCGCCCGCCGGAGCAGTTCAAGGGCTGCGGCGCGTTCGTTGGCATGGCGCCCCTGGAAGTCGGACAGCCGTGAGATCTGTTGCTGCTTCTCGCCGTCGTCGGAGCGCCGCAACTCGATGGTGACGTCGGCTGCCTCTCCCTCGCGTTCGGGGGCGCGGAAGGTATTGACCCCGACAATCGGGTAGCTCCCGTCGTGTTTGCGATGCTCGTAGAGCATCGAGTCATCCTGGATTCGACCGCGCTGATAGCCGGTCTCCATGGCGCCGAGCACCCCGCCCCGCTCGTTGATGCGGTCCAGTTCGTCGAGCACCGCCGCCTCGACCATGTCGGTGAGTTCATCGACGATGAACGATCCCTGCAACGGGTTGTCGCAACCGGCCAGGCCCCACTCACGATTGATGATGAGCTGGATGGCCATCGCCCGACGAACCGACTCGTCGGTCGGGGTGGTGACCGCCTCGTCGTAGGCGTTGGTGTGCAACGAGTTGGCGTTGTCGTAGATCGCGCAGAGGGCCTGGAGTGTGGTGCGGATGTCGTTGAACACCATTTCCTGCGCGTGCAGCGATCGGCCCGAGGTCTGCACATGGTATTTGAGTTTCTGACTGCGTTCGGAGGCGGCGTAGCGGTCCCGCAGGGCGATCGCCCAAATGCGTCGGGCCACGCGGCCCAGCACGGTGTACTCGGGGTCCATGCCGTTGGAGAAGAAGAAGCTGAGGTTGGGTGCGAAGTCATCGAT
>JBBRSC010000263.1:0-4551 GCA_038245795.1 Acidimicrobiales bacterium | reverse complement strand
AGCCATGTTGTGCTCTACGACCGTTGGTGGAACCCGGCGGTCGAGGACCAGGCGCGGGATCGGGCGTGGAGAATCGGTCAGACCAAGACGGTGATCTGTCATCGCCTGGTCTGTCCGGGCACCGTCGACGAGCGCGTCGAGGAGGTGGTCAACGGCAAACGTCGTATCGCCGACATGGTGTTGCCGAAATCGAGTTCGCTGGCCGATCTCGACACGAGCCAGCTGCGGATCGCGCTCGGTCTTCGCACCGACGAGGTGCTGTCCGAGGACGAGATCGACCAGACCGCGGCGGAGGCCGTGGAGCCACCGGACACTGCGCAGCAGCCGGACATGGTGGCGGCCACGGGCTCCGGCAACTTCATCACGCTCCAGACGACCGAGGAGGTCCCGGCATGAGCGGACAACGACGCAAGAAGAACGCCACCCGCAACCGGGGTGCACGTAACTCGGTCCCGGCGAAAGAATTCTGGGGATCGCCAGCCTCGGAAGACATTGCGCACGATCCCATCCGGCCCTCGCTTCATCCCGCCGCCATGGTGAGATCGCTCTCGACGCCGCCGCTCAACGGCCAGGAACGCGCTGCTGAGCACTACTTCGAAGCGGTCTACGACAAGGCTGCAGGATCGGCGGTAGCGCTGGCCGCCGTCTCAGGGCTGCTCGAGCTCTGAGCTACCCGGTTGTTCGGCAGGGCACCCCGGGGCACACATCAATCACCGAACCGTTTGGTGTGATGAACTCCTGCACCATGCCGAGGGCTTGCGGCACGTCGCTGAGCTTGCCGTGAGGATCCTCGCCCTGTCGTGGCGGGGTGTCGCTCGATGGGGGAGTCGGGGTACCGAAATCCCAGACCACCAACGCTGACCCGTTGTAGGGAAATTTGGTGATGGGATCGATGCCCCAGAAGGGGGTGTCGTCGGCGGATCGTCCGTCGGCCAGCGTCGGTGCCCGGCGACCGACGCCGAGGGTGCGCGCCAGCTTCTCCGTGGACACATTGGCGACCTGATGATCGCCGAAGGCCTGCAACAACAACACCGGCTTGTCGGCCATGTGTTGGGCGACGGCGGTGTTCTCGCCGCGGTCCCACAACATCTGGATCAGCTCGAGGGCCAGTGCCTGATCGACCCGATCCGGGTAGCTCGTGTCGAACACCCCGACGAACTTGTCGAAGTCCACGCTGCGACGCAACAACAGGTTGTAGCCCATCCCACCGACGGCCAGGATCGTCCGGTTCCAGTCAGTCGTGATGGCCGACGGGACCGCACCGAGGATCCCGCCCTGACTGGCCCCGAGGAAGGCGAGGCGATTCGGATCGATGATCGGTCCGGCGCCGTCGCGGAAGGCGGGGTTCGAGGCGAATCCCTGAGCGCTCCGGAGCAGTCGCCCGAGCATCATGAACCCGAGGTGGCCCTGCTGCAGGCGATCGGCTTGCGTGCGGAACTTCGTGAGATCGGCAAACTCGTCGAGCACGGTGGGGACATCGGCCGTGCTCATGCCGAGAAAATCCAGCGCGCAGAACCCGATGCCGGCCACGGCGCCGACCACGCCGATGCCGAGGACCTCATCGCGACTGCCGAGGAGGCCGTGGCCATACAGAACGACCGGCGCGGGGTCCTTGGCGGTCGAGATGGTCGGAAGGACGCACGTGTAGTCGGCGTTCATCGTGCCCGAGGCAGTGGGGATGCCGTTGGGGTCGCCATCGTTGTTCATGACGGCGCCGGGTCCGCCGGTACCGGACAGATAGTTGGGCATCTCGAAGGTGCCGTTCACGACAGTCGACCCGCCGCTCCGCACGGCGGTGGCGGTGAATGGCGGCGCCCCGTCGCCGAGTTTGGTGGTGGTTTCGCTCCACATGTGACGGAGCCGCCCGGTGAGGCCTTCGCCTGACGCCACGGTGAACGACCAGGTCAGCGGTGCGATGGTGGCGCCGCCCTCGGCGACCAGGCCGCTGAGCGCAATGGTGATTCGATGCCCCTCGGGCAGACCGGCGGCGGGCACAATCCGCAGCAATCGTCGTGCAGGGTCGGTGACACGGCTGTCGATCTCAGCCCAACCAGCGAGGCGTTTGCCGTTCGTGGCATCGGTGATCACAACGGGGCTCGCCGGCTCGAGTGAAGCGCCGATGTTGCCCTGTCGTGGCAGTTTCGACGCTTCGATATCGATACGGGGGACCATCGTGAGGCCGATCGAGGACGGGCTGAACCCGTCGTTGCGGTTCCATTCGGCGACCCCGATGTGGGTGCCTGATGCATTGGCCGGTGTGCCGTCAGCAGGAAGATCGATCCGTCGCCCGGTGGGTGTGGAGGGATCAGCACGGGTATACGAGTCGCTTGGCCACGGGAGGAGACACGCCCCAGCGTCGGCAGGATCACACGCTCCAGCCGACACGGGGGTTGGCACCGGCGCGATCGCTTTCTGGGTCGAGTTGTTGCTGCAGCCCGTCGCGAGCAGCGCCAGGCTCAGGGTCGCCACGAGCGCGCGGTGTCGTGTCATGGTCTCGTCCAGGGTGTGAGGAGTCGTTGGACTGCCAGTAAGAGCGACTCGGCGAGGAGCGCAAACATGACGACCAGTGCGGCACCGCCCAGATAGCGGGGCTGATCGAAACTGGCGCGTCCCTCTTCGATGAACGACCCGAGCCCGGAGAAGGCGACCAGCGCGCCCAGGGTGGCGGTTGCAATGACCGCCAGCGTGGAGATGCGGATGCCGGTGATGATCTGCGGGGTCGCCAGCGGTAACTCGACCTGGCGGATTGTTTCCCAACGTGACATGCCCATCCCGTCAGCAGCTTGTCGTACCGATGGGTCGATGGTGCGGACCCCCGTCAACGTCGACAGGAATATGGGCGGGAGGGCCAGCGCCACCATGGCCACGACGGTCGGCCAGAAACCCAGGCCGAATCCCCACCGAATCGATATCGGCAGTACCAGTGCCAGAATCGCGAAACTGGGGATGGCACGACCGATGTTCATGATGGCGGCCACAGCACCGGCACCCCGTTTCCAGCCAGCCACCCAGATGCCGAGCGGCACCGCCACCGTTGATGCAATGGCGACTGATACGAGCGACAACCAGAGGTGTGCCGAGGTCCGCGCCCAGATGCCCCGCCGTCCACCCCAATTGGCACTGGTGGTGAGGAACTCCCAGATCGACCTCATTGAGCGGTCCGGCGGGTCCGTGGAGGGATCAGTCGCTCCAGCAGAATGAACAGCAGGTCGAAGCCGACGGCCAACAGGATCGACAGCGCCACCCCGAGGACCAGAGGCGTCGAGAATGCCCGAGCCCGTCCGTCGTTGATGAAGGCGCCGACACCGCCGCCGAGCGCAACAAATGAACTGATCGTGACCAGACCGACGGTCGTCACCGTCGCAATGCGCAGCCCGGCAATGATCTGCGGCGCCGCCAACGGGATCTGCACGGTCCAGAATCGTCGGGCGCGACCCATGCCCATGCCATCGGCAGCATCAAGTACCGATGCCGGGACCGACTGCAGACCCGTGATGATGCTGGGAACGAGGTTGATGAGTGTGTAGCTGATCAGCGCGATCTCCGCCGTGAGCAGGGTCAACCCGGTGATGGGGATCAGCGCGGTGAAGAGAGCCAGCGACGGGATCGTGTACAAGATGGCGGCCGCCCGGGTAATGGGTTTCGCCGTCCAGTTCCAGCGGATGGCAACAGTCGACAACGCAATCGAAATGAGGAACCCGACACCCACAGCGATCGTCGTCTGCTGGATGTGTTCGATGACCCGATCGCGCACTGTTGCCTGGCGGTCGAACACCCACTGCCAGGAGAAGAACCCGTCCAGGTCCGATTGGGCCATCACGAGATCGAAGCCGTGAGCTCGGCCATCGAGACCTGTCCGACTACCTGGGTGCCGCTCGTGAGCACCAACGACTCGGCGCCGCTCGACAACAGCTCATCAATGGCGTCACGAGCGGTACGCCCCACGTCGATGGTGGGCCGGCCGGCGACATCGGCACCGACGGCCCGCCACGGAACGTTCTTCAATGGAATCAGTCCGAGCCGACGAAGCGCCCGATCCCCACCGAGAAACGATTCGACGAAGGGGTCTGCAGGTGCGCGAAGGAGCTCATCAGGCGTCGAGTACTGGGCCAGTCGGCCACCGACCGCAAAGACGGCGATCCGATCGGCGATGCGGATCGCTTCGTCGATGTCGTGGGTGACGACCACGATGGTCGTACCGAGGCGTTGGTGGAGCGACACGAGCTCGTCCTGGAGGTGGGCCCGTACGACCGGATCGACCGCGCTGTACGGCTCGTCCATCAACAGGATCGGTGGATCAACCGCCAGGGCCCGTGCCACGCCGACCCGCTGCTGCTGCCCACCGGACAACGCAGAGGGATAGCGCTTGAGAATCGCAGGATCGAGATCGACCAGGTCCACCAGTTCGCGGACCCGGGACCGGACACGTTCCTTCGACCATCCCAACAACTTCGGAACGGTGGCGATATTTGCTTCGACACTGCGATGGGGAAACAATCCGACGTTTTGGATGACGTACCCGATCCCACGACGCAACACATCGGGTTCGGT
>JBBRSC010000262.1:0-4552 GCA_038245795.1 Acidimicrobiales bacterium | reverse complement strand
TCGGGGTTGGGCCCCCGGCCAGCGATGATCGCGTGCATGGTCAAGCTGTCGGGGTTGGGCCCCCGGCCAGCGATGAGCGCTTGCATGGTCAAGCTGTCGGGGTTGGGCCCCCGGCCAGCGATGAGCGCTTGCGCGAAGAGCCAATGTATTAGACGAGTTCGATGCGCGCCATCGGCGCGTTGTCGCCGTGGCGGGGGCCGAGCTTCAGGATGCGGGTGTATCCGCCCGGACGATCGGCGAAACGGGGGCCGATGTCGTCCATGAGTTTCGCGGTGATCTCCTGATCACCCAGATACGCCAAGATCTGCCGGTGGTTGTGAAGCCCACCGCGCCGCGCCTTGGTGATGACCTTCTCGGCGATGGGTCGCAGCGCCTTTGCCTTGGCTTCGGTGGTGGTGATCCCCTCGGCCGCAACCAGCGACGACACGAGGTTGGCCATCATCAATCGTTGATGGCCAGCGTTACCGCCGAAGCGTCTGCCTTGTTTCGGGCGTCCTTGCATGTCGAATCCTCAGATCGTGCCGGTGGTCAGCTACGGCCACGGAGCGAGAGACCCCGCTCGTCGAGCTTTTCAATAACTTCGTCGAGCGACTTCTGCCCGAAGTTGGTGATCGCGAGCAGATCGTCCTCGCTCTTCTGCAGCAACTCGCCCACGGTGTTGACCTGGGCGCGCTTGAGGCAGTTGCGAGGACGTTCCGAGAGATCGAGGTCTTCGATGGCGAGTTCCAGGTCCGGCGAGGTAGATGCCGGGGTCCCGATCTCGCCGAGTTCGAGCCCAGCGGGCTCGTCGGACATTTCTTCCACCAGCTGGACCAGCGCCCGGAGGGTGGATCCAGCCGAGGCCAGCGCCTCACGGGGTGAAATGGAACCGTCGGTCTCGATGTCCAACACGAGGCGATCGAAGTTGGTCGACTGCTCGACACGGGTGGGCTCGACCACGAACGACACGCGCCGCACGGGCGAGAAGATCGCGTCGACGGGAATCACACCGATGGTCGTGTTGCCACGGCCGTCGGTGGCGGCCAGGTAGCCACGGCCACGCTCGACGGTGAGGTCGACCGCGAGGCGACCCTTGCCATTGACCGACGCCAAGTGCAGCGCCGGCTCGAGGAGCTCGATATCGCTGGTGGTCTGGATATCGTTGGCGGTCACCTCCGACGGTCCACGAATGTCGAGGCGCAATGTCACCGGCTCGTCGCTGTGGGAGATCAGCACGATGTCCTTGAGGTTCAAGATGATGTCAGTGACATCCTCAGTGACCCCGGACAGGGTGTCGAACTCGTGCAGCGCATCATCGAATCGCACCTGCGTGATCGCAGCTCCGGGAATCGACGACAACAGCGTGCGACGCAGAGAGTTGCCGATGGTGTGGCCGAAGCCCGGCTCGAGTGGGCCAATAGCGAAGCGCTGACGCTTCGGGTGTTCGTCGTCGATCGCTTCGACAGTCGGTCGCTGAATGACCAGCATGGGGTGCTACCTCAGGTGTGGGACGGGCTCGGAATAGAGAGTGTTGGGGACTACTTCGAGTACAGCTCGACGATGAGCTGCTCTCGGACAGGGGTGTCGATCTGCTCGCGGATCGGGAGCTCACGAATGGCAACTTCTTGGCCGCCATCTGTGGCCTCGATCCATGGTGGTGGCGTGCGCCCCAGCGCTTCCATGTTCCACTGGATCACCGTCAGTTGACGCGATTTGTCGCGGATGCGGATGACGTCGCCCTTGCGAACCCGGAAGCTCGGGATGTTGACCTTGCGGCCGTTGACGTCGATGTGGCCGTGGCCCGTCAGCTGACGTGCCTGGGGCCGAGTGGCGGCCCAACCTGCGCGGTAGACGATGTTGTCGAGGCGGAGCTCGCAGTACTGCAGCAAGGTCTCGCCGGTCACGCCGGGACGACGTGATGCCTCGGCGTAGAGCGTGCGGAACTGGCGTTCGTTGATCCCGTAGGTGAAGCGTGCCTTCTGCTTCTCCTGCATCTGCATCAGGTATTCGCTGACGTTGCCGCGACGACGGGTTCGACCGTGCTCTCCGGGGGGATACGGGCGCTTTTCCATCGCGATGGTCTCGCCACGGGTGCCCCAGATGTTCGTTCCTAGGCGGCGTGAGACGCGCGCCCTCGGTCCGGTATAGCGGGCCATTCCTACATCCTCCGTCGTTTGGGGGGCCGGCAACCGTTGTGCGGCACGGGCGTCACGTCTTTGATGCCGGTCACTTCGATGCCGACGTTCTGGATCGATCGAATCGCGGTCTCGCGTCCGGAACCCGGACCCTTGACGACGACGTCGACCTTGCGCAGGCCGTGCTCCATGGCACGACGGGCTGCTTGCTCTGCGGCCATCTGGGCAGCGAACGGTGTCGACTTGCGCGAGCCCTTGAAGCCCACGTTGCCGGCCGAGGCCCACGAGATGACGTTGCCGTCCTGATCGGTGATCGAAACGATCGTGTTGTTGAACGAACTCTTGATGTGCACGATGCCGTGCGTGACGTTCTTCCGTTCCTTGCGTTTCGGCCGACGTCCTCCTGCTTGAGGTTTTGCCATTACTTCTTGACCTTCTTCTTGCCAGCCACGGTCTTCTTCGGGCCTTTACGGGTGCGTGCGTTGGTGTGGGTGCGTTGCCCACGGACCGGAAGACCACGACGATGGCGGATGCCCTGGTAGGACCCGATCTCCATCTTTCTTTTGATGTTCTGGCTGATCTCACGTCGGAGGTCGCCCTCGACCTTGAGATGTTCCTCGATGTGCGCTCGGAGCTTGTTGACCTCGGAGTCGGTGAGATCACGGACCCGGGTCGACTCATCGATCTCGGTGGCGGCGCAGATCTCCTCGGAGAGGGTGCGGCCGATGCCGAAGACGTAGGTGAGGGAAATCACCAGTCGCTTCTCGCGGGGGATGTCGACGCCTGCAATGCGTGCCATGTCGCCCCTCAGCCTTGCCGCTGCTTGTGGCGCGGGTTTTCGCAGATGACCTGCACACGGCCATGCCGCCGGATCACTCTGCACTTCTCACACATGCGTTTGACGCTTGGTCGAACTTTCATTTTTCACTCTCTGTCGGCCGGCGTCTTTGCTCGACCCTGGGTCCCGCGGCCGAAGCAGCGGGACATGTGGAATGAGGTTGTCCTGCGGACCGGTGACCCGATCCGCTGGTGCCTCACTTGTACCTGTAGGTGATCCGACCTCGGCTGAGATCGTACGGCGTGAGCTCCACTTGAACCTTGTCGCCGGGGAGGATGCGGATGTAGTGCATCCGCATCTTGCCGGAGATGTGAGCGAGCACTTTGTGCCCATTCTCGAGTTCCACCTTGAACATGGCGTTCGGCAACGGTTCGAGGACGGTCCCCTCGAGGACAATTGCGTCTTCCTTGGACTTGGGCAGAGTGCACTCCTGATAACGCCCGGATGCCGGGCCAATGACTGGGGGTTGGCCACACGCGTCATCACGAGGGAGGCCAGCGGGAGATGCTAATGCAGCTTGTGGCCTCAGGCCAATCCTGGGGTTCGGCTCCCTCAGGAAACGATCACGCCGTCCACAGCAGCGATCAGCCGCTCGAAGACGACGTCGGGATGGTCGTTGCCGTCGACGGTCACCAGTTGGCGGCGTTCATCGAAATAGTCGATGAGCGGCGCCGTCTGGGCCATGTAGTCGGCCAGCCGTTTGGTGATGGCTTCCGCCGTGTCGTCATCCCGCTGTACGACCTCTCCCCCACACGTGTCACACGTCCACGGCGACGTGGGCGGTCGATCGGTCGAGTAGATCGCGCCACAGTTGTTGCACACCCGACGCGAGGAAATGCGCTCGATCACGACCGCCTCGGGAACATCGAGATTGACCGCAACATCGAACGGAGCATCGGCCGAGACCTCAGCGAGGGCATCTGCCTGGCCCGGGGTACGCGGGAAGCCGTCGAGGAGCCAGCCCGCCGAAGCGTCAGGCTGGGCGAGGCGCTCAGCGACGAGTCCGACCATGATGTCGTCGGGCAACAACTTGCCGGCGTCCATGAACTCTTTGGCCTTGACGCCGAATTCTGTCCCGTCGCGGACCGCGGCGCGGAGCATGTCACCGGTGGAGATGTGCGGAACGCTGTAATGCAACGCCAAGCGGACGCACTGAGTTCCCTTGCCAGCACCCTGCCGGCCGAAAATGATGATCCTCACGCCGCTGGACATCGGGAAACTTCAACAGGTTTCAGAGCTGGCCGCAAACGCGAGCTACAGCTTCAGGAAACCGTCGTAGTTGCGCATCATCAGCTGGCTGTCGATCTGCTTCATCGTTTCGAGGGCAACGCCCACTGCGATGAGCAGCGACGTGCCGCCGAAGTTGTAGCCAATGTTGCCGCTGCTGTCGGCGAGCACGACGCCGATCACGATCGCCGGTACGAGTGCCAGGAACGCAATGAAGACCGCTCCGGGCAACGTGATCCGATTGAGGACCTTGGCCAGGTAGCGCTCGGTCTGTGGGCCCGGCCGGATCCCCGGAATAAAGCCGCCCTGCTTGCGGAGATTGTCGGCCTGCTGGACCGGGTCGAACGCGATGGCCGTGTAGAAGTATGAGAAC
>JBBRSC010000261.1:0-4587 GCA_038245795.1 Acidimicrobiales bacterium | reverse complement strand
GGATGGGAATCGTCGCTCATCGCGTGACGCACTTTCGATGGTGATGTTCCGGGCTGTGGCGGCCCGGTGTGGGCGCTAGCAGCCCTTGGTCAGTTCCTTGAACTTCTGAAGACCGGCGAGTGCCGCCGGGGAGAAGTCGGTGGCCCCGGAGATCTTCGCAGGGTCATAGTCCACCCCAGCGGCGTCACCCTCGAACTTGCTGGCCGCGTCACGGATAGCCGTTGCTTCGGCGCTCATGGTGGCCGGAGCAGAATCGGCAATGGCGTTGAACAGTTTCACAACGAAGTCAGTGCCAGCTTTGACCTCGTCCGTCGTCGTGGGGTTGCCAGCGGCGTCGAGTTTGTCGAACACCTTCGACAGAGCGCAGGCATCGCCCGCAGCGGCCGCAAGCTCTGCCTCCAGGGGTGGCAACGCATCGCCGAAGGACGTTCCGCTGACCGTGGTGGTGGTGTCGCCGCCAACGGAGGCCGCAGTGGTAGTTGTTTCCTTCTCGGTGGTCGTGACTTCCTTGGCCGTTGTGGTTGAGGCAGTGGTCGATGTCGAGGTGGAATCGCTGCCACACGACGCGAGTCCAACGGGGACCACAGCGAGCAGGGTGACGATTCCAACGGTTCGAAGATTCATGGCGCGCATCGTATTCGCTGACTCGTGCGGGATGGCGTCATCAAGCCGTGATCCGTGGCCGTTCTGAGTCGCCTCGCCGACCGAAGCGGCGCTACCTTGGTCGTTTCTGACGGTCCGTCAGAAACGATGAGGAGACTCCCACGGTGGCCATCCCCGACAAAAGAACCACGGAGGCAGATGCCGTCGCCGAACTCCGCGATGGGATGACCATCGGTATTGGCGGTTGGGGTTCGCGACGAAAGCCCATGTCACTCGTCCGGGAGATCCTGCGAAGTGATCTTCGCGACCTGACGATCGTCAGCTACGGCGGTCCCGATGTTGGGTTGCTCTGTCGGGCCGGCAAGGTCCGGCGAGTGGTGTCGGGCTTTGTGTCGCTCGACACGATTCCACTCGAGCCCCACTACCGGATGGCTCGGCAGGCAGGTTCGATCGACGCCACTGAGTACGACGAAGGCATGTTGTTGCTGGCGTTGCAGGCCGCCGCGTGGCGGGTTCCGTTCCTCCCGACCCGTGCCGGGCTCGGATCGGATCTCCTCACCCTGCAACCTCAGATCCTGACCGTGATGTCGCCTTATGCGACCGCCGATGGGACCTACGAGGAACTCGTTGCGGTTCCCGCCCTCCCGTTGGATGTTGCACTCATCCACATGCATCGCGCTGACCGGGGTGGCAACGGTCAGTTCCTCAACGCGGACCTCTACATGGACGACATCATGGCAATGGCCGCCGATCGGTGTTTCATGAGCTGCGAGCAGATCATCGACACCGAGGACTTCCCGCAACACGGGACGCATCACACGCAGCGCATCAGCCGGCTGATGACCACTGGCGTGATCGAACGTTCCGGCGCGGCGCACTTCACCGAGTGCCCACCGGACTATGGCCGAGATGAGGCATTCCAGAAGGAATACGCGGCAACGGCCGCCAGCGATGAGGCATGGGATGCCTTTGTCGAGAAATACCTGAACGTGTCCGAAGAGGACTATCAAGCAGTGGTGGGATTCCTCAATGACTGAGATCACTCGAGCTGAGGTCTGCTGCGTAGCCGTGGCGGAGACATTCCGCGGCGATGGCGAGCGACTCGCGAACCCCATCGGCACCATTCCGATGATCGGCGGGCGACTCGCCCGCGAGACGTTCGAACCGGACCTCGTCATGACTGACGGATTCGCGGCCTTCGCTGCCAACGCTCTGCCGCCCGGAGCCGATCCGGCAGACGCACTCGTCGAGGCGTGGAATCCGTATCCGCAGATGTTCTCCGTGCTCTGGAACGGAAAACGCCACGTGATGATGGGTGCGACCCAGGTGGATCGGTACGGAAACCAGAACATCGCGTGCATCGGCGACTGGCACCGACCGCGCTCACAGCTCCTGGGGTTTCGCGGCGCGCCCGGCAACACCATCAACCACACCACCAGCTACTGGGTACCGAACCACTCGCCCAAGGTGCTCGTCGCTGCGGTCGATGTGGTCTGCGGAATCGGTTACGACCGGGCAGCGACGCTCGGTGCCACGAACTCACGGTTCCACGAAATCCGTCGGGTGGTCACGAACCTGGGAGTGCTCGACTTCGAGACCCCGGATCACCAGATGCGTCTCCGCTCGTTCCACCCGGGCGTATCGATCGATCAGATCATCGATGCGACGGGCTTCGAGCTCGTGATCCCCAGCGATGTCGCCGAGTCCCGTCTCCCCACCAGCGAGGAGTTGCAACTCATCCGTGACGTCATCGATCCCGCCGGAATGCGCGAGCGCGAGGTCCCCAACCCGTGAATGAGTTGTCCACTCGTGCGACCGAGTTGTTCGGCGTCCGTCTCCCAATCGTGCAGACGGGCATGGGATGGGTATCCGGCTCGTCGCTGACCGCCGCCACCGCGAAAGCTGGAGGGCTGGGAATCCTCGCATCGGCAACAATGACGTTGGCCGAGTTGCGCACGGCAATCAACGAAGTGCGCGCCGCGAGCGATGAGCCCTTTGGCGTGAACCTGTTACCAAATGCTCCCGATGCCGACGCACGGATTGCGATGATCATGGAGCTCAAGGTGCCCGTCGCCAGCTTCGCGGCGGCGCCCAGACCCGAGCAGGTCGATCGACTCCGCACCGCCGGTGTGACGACCATCGTGACGGTCGGCGCGAAGCGACATGCCGAGAAGATGGTCGGCATCGGGGTCTCTGCCGTGATCGCGCAGGGGGGCGAGGGCGGTGGCCACACCGGCACAATCCCGACCTCGCTGTTGCTGCCACAGGTCGTCGACGCGTGTTCTGGAACCGACGTCGTCGTCCTCGGAGCAGGAGGCTTCTACGACGGTCGAGGCCTGGTGTCCGCCCTGAGTGTCGGCGCCGATGGCATCGCCATGGGAACGCGCTTTCTGCTCACGGAGGAGTCCCAGGTGCCGGACAACGTCAAGGCCATCTATCTGGCGACCCCGCCGACTGGCACCGTCGTGACGAGCGCCATTGATGGTGCGCCTCAGCGGGTCATCCGGACCGACATGATCGATGGTCTCGAGAACGCGCGCTTCTTGCCGTTCGTCGGGGCAGCCCGCAACGCGCTGAAGTTCCGCAAGCAGACCAAGACATCGCTGCCGGATCTGGTGCGGACCGGACTCGCCATGCGCCGCGATCAGGACCTCACGTGGGCGCAGGTGGCGCTGGCAGCGAACGCGCCGATGCTGACCAAGGCAGCGATGGTCGACGGGCATCCTGAGGTTGGAATCCTCCCCACCGGCCAAGTGGTGGGCGCCATCGACACGTTGCCCTCAGTCGCCGAATTGCTCGCTGACATCGAACGCGATGCACTCGCCGTACTGGCCAGCCTGAACTCCGGAGGTCACTGAGATGGACATGTCGTGGAGCCCAGCAGAGAATGAATTCCGAGCTGAGGTCCGTTCATGGCTCGAAGGGAACGTCCCCGTCGACCTTCCCTCTGGTGACACCGCCGCGGGCTTTGCGGCACACCTCGAGTGGGAGCGCGCTTTGCACAGCCAAGGCCTATCGGCGGTGTCCTGGCCCACCGAGTTCGGTGGTCGCGCCGCCAGCCTCTGGGATTGGCTGATCTTCGAGGAGGAGTACTACCGAGCGGGGGCTCCGCAACGGGTGACCCAGAACGGGATCTTTCTCCTGGCGCCGACCATCTTCGACTACGGCACGGTCACGCAGCAGGAGTGGTACCTCCCCCGGATGAGTGCGGCCGACGATCTGTGGTGCCAGGGCTGGAGCGAGCCCAACGCCGGCTCGGACCTGGCGGCCATCACCTCCCGTGCTGTCCGCGACGAATCAGCAGGCGGCTGGCGACTGAACGGACAGAAGACGTGGACCACTCGCGGCGCGTTCTGTACGCACCTGTTCGGATTGTTCCGCACCGACCCCGAGGCGCAACGCCATCGCGGGTTGACGTACTTTCTCGTGCCGCTCGACGCCAAAGGTGTCACCGTGCGCGGCTTCGGCCGACTCGACGGCGATGAGGGCTTCGCTGAAGTCTTCTTCGATGATGTCTTCGTGCCCGAGAGCGATGTCGACCCGGCCGCCGGCGGAACCCTTGGCGACATCGACGGGGGTTGGGGCGTCGCCATGGCGACCACCACTTCCGAACGGGGCCTGACGCTGCGATCACCGGGGAGATTCCAGGCAGCCGCTCAGCGGCTGGTCGACCTGGCTGTGGGTCTCGACGATGTCGACCCCGTCACGGCGGACGCGGTGACGCAGGCGTGGATCGATGCCGAGGCCTACGCGTTGTACACGCTCGGTGACGTCACCGACGTTGTCGAGGGTCGATCAACTGGCGCTCGATCGAGTCTCAACAAGGTCTTCTGGTCCGAGCTCGATATCGATCTGAATCGCGCAGCGCTCGATCTGTTGGGCCCCGAGGCGGCGGTTGACCCCGACGGGTGGATCCAGGGTTTCCAGTTCGCCCTGTCCGGTCCGAGCTACGCGGGCCCCAACGAGATCCAGCGGAACATCATC
>JBBRSC010000260.1:0-4602 GCA_038245795.1 Acidimicrobiales bacterium | reverse complement strand
GTCGTCGGCGATGTCGAGCAACGCTCGGATCACCCCCAGCTTGTCCGACACCTTCGAGCCACCAGTGATCGCCACGAACGGTCGAGTGGGATCATCTCGAATTCCGAGCAGCGTCTCTACTTCGAGCGCCATGAGACGACCCGCCGCGGACGGGAGCGTGGTCGGCGGGCCCACGATCGAAGCGTGCGAACGGTGCGACGCCCCGAACGCATCATTGACGTAGCAGTCGTGACCAGCCACCAGCTCGGCAACGAAGGCGGGATCGTTGGCCTCCTCGCCGGGCGAGAAGCGCAGATTCTCGGCCAGCGTGATCGAGGGGGCCAACGCCGCCAAGCGCTCCCGGACGGGCACCACCGAGTAACGCTCGTCGACGTGACCTTTGGGACGACCAAGGTGGGTACACGCCGTGACGCGTGCGCCGTGGTCGACCAACCAGTTCAGGGTCGGCAGCGCCGCCCGGATTCGCAGATCGTCAGTGATGACCCCATCGGTAATCGGGACGTTGAAGTCGACCCGAACGAGCACCGATTTCCCGTCGACATCTGGGAGGTCCTCCAGCTCGGGGACCCCGAACTTCATGATTGGTTCGCTGCGCCGACGATTTTCGCGAGGTCGACCAGCCGGGTCGAGTAGCCGGTTTCGTTGTCGTACCAGGAGAGAACCTTGACGAGGTTGCCCATTGCCATGGTCAGGCCAGAATCGAAGATGGAGCTGTACGACGACCCGACAATGTCGGAGCTGACCAGCGGCTCCTCGCTGTACTCGAGGATTCCCTTGAGGCGACCCTCAGAGGCAGCGGCCTTGAACGCTTCGTTGACCTGCTCGACCGTGACGTCCTGATTCAGGACGCCAACGAAGTCCGTGATGGAGCCAACGGGAATCGGAACTCGAAGGGACGTTCCGTCGAGCTTGCCCTTCATCGATTCGAGCACCAGCCCGGTAGCGCGAGCGGCCCCGGTTGACGTCGGGACGATGTTGATGGCAGCGGCACGCGCCCGGCGAAGGTCACTGTGGGGACCATCCACAAGACTCTGATCGCCGGTGTAGGCGTGGATGGTGGTCATGAGTCCCTTCTCCACCCCGAAGGCGTCATCAAGGACCTTGATCATGGGAACGAAGCAGTTCGTGGTGCAGGACGCGTTGGACACAATGATGTGCTTGGCGGGGTCGAAGGTGTCGTCGTTGACGCCGACCACGAAGGTGGCGTCGGCGCCGTTGGCGGGAGCGGACACGATCACACGCGGTGCCCCACCTTCGAGGTGGGCGGCGGCCTTGTCCCGGTCGGTGAAAATGCCCGTCGATTCGATGACGACGTCGACCCCGAGGTCGCCCCAGGGGATTTCGGCGGGGTTCCGGTGCGAGACGATCTGCAGGATGTCGCCATCAACTGAGATGCCGCCGTCGACCGCCTTCACGTCGGCGTTGAGCTTTCCGAATACCGAGTCGTTGGCAAGGAGATGGGCCATGGTGGCCAACGATCCGAGGTCGTTGACGGCCACAAAGTCGATATCGGCGCCTTGTGCCTTCGCGGCACGGAAGAAGTTCCGTCCGATCCGACCGAAACCATTGATGCCTACCCGAATGCCCATGTCACTCCCCGTTGAGTTCCCATCGACCCACGATCAGGCCGATGTGACGTGAATGACAACAGATCAGGTGCTCGCCGTGCCAATCGGCGACGGGCCGAACGTCGCTGTTCCGACCGCTCAACCCGCTGAGTCGATGAAGATTGCTCTCGCCAGAAGGCTTGGATCGTGGCTGAATCCGTCCGCCGATGCCAGCGCCATGTCCTTCACGACGATTCCCCCGCCCCCGCCTCGTTCTGGCTTCGAAACACCGAGCTTTTCGCGGGCATTTCGCAGCCAGAAGGAGGAGTCGGGGTCGCTGGTCATGTGGCGGCCGTCAAAGAGCACTCGATCTGGTCGGAGGCCATGGGCGACGAGAGCTTGCAGATGGTCCTCGAGGGTGAACTCGCCGGTTTCGGGAACCTGGGGGCGGAGATTCGCGACGTACACGAACTCCGCTGATGCCGCCCGGATCGCCTCGGTAATCGATGGCACAGCAGTTGCGGCGAGCAGACTCGTGAAGAGCGACCCCGGACCTAACACGATGTGGGTCGCCTCACCGATGGCGATCAGGACATCCTTTGGCGCCGCGGCGTCGCGCGGATCGAGCCACACCCGCTCCACCCCAGTTGTCTGCATGATCTCGACCTGACCGGTGACAATGACGCCAGCGCTCGTCCACCCGCACAGGGTCACGGGATCCTCGGTATTCGGGAGGACTCGTCCCACACCCGAGACCAACTCCAGCGCCCGATCGACGGCCTGGACGAGGTCGCAACCGCTGCCCAACAGCGCGGCGATCAACAGGTTGCCGAACGAGTGATCCTGAAGGTCGCCCGCTGGGAATCGGTGACGCATGGCATCGACCCAGACCGAATCCCCATCTGCGAGAGCAAGAATCGCCTTGCGGAGATCACCGAGGGCAGGGAGGTCGAGTTCGTTTCGGAGCCGGCCCGTTGATCCCCCATCGTCAGCGACCGACACGACGGCGGTCAGATCTGTGGTGACGCGTCGTACCGCTCCGAGCGACGCAGCGAGGCCGGTGCCTCCTCCGATCGCGACCACCTTCGGATGGCGTGCCACGCCCATCGAACTACTTCTCGATGTCCCGGTGAGTGACCCGAGCGTGGAGCCCCGACGCTTCCAGTGACCGCGCGACCGCTTCTGCGACCGCCACCGACCGATGGCGACCGCCCGTACATCCCATGGCGATGGTCAGATATGCCTTCCCCTCGGCCCGATATGCCGGCACCAACAGCTCCAGGAGTGACTCCAACCGCCGAATGAACTCCTCGGTCAGGTCCTGCGCCCAGAGGTATTCGACAATTTCTGGATCCTTCCCTGACAGCGGTCGAAGTGTCTCGTCCCAATACGGATTGGGGAGGAATCGGCAGTCGATGACCACGTCAACATCATTGGGAATGCCGTACTTGTAACCAAAGGACATCACCGTCGTCTGCATGGTCTCGGTGAACACGTCATCGGAGAACAAGTCGACCAGCATCGCTCGTAGGTCGTAGATGGTCTTGTCAGTGGTGTCGATGATGAGGTCAGCCGACTCTCTCACCGGCTGGAGGAGTTCCCGCTCACTCTCGATCGCCGCGCTCAGCGATCCCTGCGACAACGGGTGTCGTCGTTTCGTTGCCTCGTACCGCCTCACCAAGACGTCAGTCGACGCGTCCAAGTAGACAAGACGGACCGCCGCACCGCTCGCACGGAGCTCGCTGATCGCCAACTCGAGCTGCTCGACACCCGGCCCCGAACCGACGATCAATGCCACCTTCGGTGTTTCGGAGCGTGGTCCTTGAGCGAGCTCGGCGACCTTCGGGATCAAGAGCGGCGGTAAATTGTCGATCACGAACCAGCCGAGATCCTCCAAGCTGTTGCCGGCCTGAGATCGTCCTGCTCCCGACAGGCCTGCGATCACCACGAAGTCACTCACGACCTCACCGTAGTGAATGAATCATTTTTTCCTCCGCGCCACGGAATGAGCTGAGTCAGGGTGTGGTTGGCTCTTCATGTCCCGACCCCACCTCGGGACATACCCCCCACCCCAGCGCAGAGAGGGCAGGCTCCCACCAGCCGCCCTCTCTGTTGCATTTTTCGGGCTCACTGGGCTGGGCCGCGTGATCCTGAGTTTTTCCGATCCTGAGTTTTTCCTCGGGCGGGTTTGCATCCGTTTCGGGGTCGATCGTCGTAGTGAGTGCGGTTCCCCAATGAAAGGAAACGCACCATGCGTCTCACTCCCCTGCGTTCAATCGCCCTTCTTGCTCTTCCTCTGGCCCTTCTGGCCAGCGGTTGCGCTGACAAGAAAACCGATACTGCAACCACCGAGTCCACGACCACCGCAGCCCCGGCTGCCAAGGGCAAGACCATCGTCGATATCGCCGCTGGCGATCCCCAGTTCTCGACGCTCGTTTCACTCGTCACGGCCGCTGGCCTTGCCGACACGCTGTCGGGTCCCGGTCCGTTCACCGTCTTCGCCCCGACCAACGCGGCGTTCGCCAAACTCCCGGCCGCCACGGTTGACGCGCTCAAGGCTGACCCCAAGGGCGCCCTCGCCGACGTGTTGAAGCTCCACGTCATCTCCGGCAAGGTTGATTCCAAGGCCGCCATCGCAGCCGCTGGCACCAAGATCAAGACCCTCGGCGGCGAGGTTGCCGTCGAAGCAGCTCCCGGCAAGGGCGTCGGCCTCACCATTGGTGGCGCCGTGATCTCCAAGGTCGACATCGAAGCGTCGAACGGCATCATCCACGTACTGGACGAAGTCATCACCGGAGCCCCGGCTGCCAAGGGCAAGACCATCGTCGACATCGCCGCCGGTGATCCGCAGTTCTCGACGCTCGTGGAGCTCGTGACGGCCGCTGGCCTCGCCGACACACTCGCGGGTCCCGGCCCGTTCACCGTCTTCGCCCCGACCAACGCGGCATTCGCCAAGCTCCCGGCCGCCACGGTTGACGCGCTCAAGGCTGACCCCAAGGGCGCCCTCGCCGACGTGTTGAAGCTCCACGTCATCTCCGGCAAGGTTGATTCCAAG
>JBBRSC010000259.1:0-4634 GCA_038245795.1 Acidimicrobiales bacterium | reverse complement strand
GTCTTCGATCATCTTTCCGGCAACCGAGGCCCCAACGGTCGTCCCGCTGCTCCCCAGCGTCTCGGAGCGGCCTCGCGTCGATCCGCTACCACTCGATCCGCTGCCCCGAGCCGACGAACGTCGACCGCTGGCTCCCCTCCCCGACGTTGCGCCCGCCAAGCGTCGTTGGCGCCGTCCGCCACTCGGTGTGATCCTGAGCATGTCGCTCATGGTTGCCTCAGGGGTCGTCATCACGTGGGGAGGCGGACCCCGGCCGTCGTTCGCCGATGCCACCATCAAGGCGGCAGATCGGCTCGACGAGCGACTCGGATGCAAGATCGATCCGACCCTTGTTTCTGGCTCGGCGCAACGCGTCGATATCAACGTCGGCCAACTCCGGCGGAACGCGCGGGTCTTCGTTCCGCCAACTGACAGCCGAGGCACTGCGCTTCCGCTGCTGGTGTTGTTCGGCGACTACGGAACCACTCCGGATGAGGTGGCAGCCACGACGAACATCGAACAACTCGCCGCCCAGAAGTCCTTCATCGTGGCGATTCCCGCTCCCCTTGGAGATCTCTCCCAATGGAACGTCGTGCAGGCCACATCGATCCCCGACGACGTGGCGTTCGCCTCAACGCTCGTTGAAGCAGTCGCCTCTCAGGTGTGTGTGGATCCTGATCGGGTGGTGGTGGCCGGACACGGCGACGGAGCCCACATGGCGGCCGTCGTCGCGTGCCGACGGTCAGACCGGGTCGCCGCGATTGCCATGGTCAACGGTGCGTTCCATCCCAGCGACTGCCGTGCCACACGGGCGCTTCCGGTCTTGGCAATGGTCGATCAGAGCGACGACTTCTTTCCAGTGGCGGGAGGTTTCGGACCTGCCTTCGAGACCACGTCGGTGTCAGGCACACGGTTGACCCTGGGATCGGAATACGAACCACCGTCAACCGATGCGGCGATGCAGAACTGGGCGACCCTGGCAGGTTGCACCGGACTCCCGGTCGTCGTCCCACGTGCCAGCGGCGTGATCGAGTCAAGCCCCACCGGATGCCGAGATTCAGTGGCGTTGATCACCCGGATCGGTTCTGGAGGCGGCCATGGATGGCCTGCGACCGCCAGCGAGGACATCTGGAGTTTCCTGAGCACCCAGAAGCGCGGCTGATCCGCCGACTCGGATCAGGTCGGACGGGAAGTCGTTCCCGTGACGTGGGGATCTGAGGTCGTCGAATCCATCGCAACACCAGACGACACCAGAAGACTCCGCATGGGAGCGGCTCCGGGGATCTCCAGGCTCGGTCGGCCACGATTCCCGGCGGGACGTGTTGCGATCACCGACCCATTGGGTGTGTGGGCGATGAGGACACCGATGATCGGCACGACCACCCGGGACGCCATGGTCACGGCGGTGTCGCCCAGCGTGTCACGCCGACTGGCGCGATCGATGGCGATGCGGAGCGTCTCCGCCGGGCAGTCGAGCGCCCGGGAGACGATCTCGAGATGATCCCGCTCGACAACGGTTGCGCCGACGATCCGTCCGAAGGCTGCGAGACGCTCAGCGGTGGCGTCGAGGTCTCCATCGAGCTCGGAGATCTGGGTCGGGTTCAGATCGTTGGCAGTGGATCGGTCAAGAATGATCTGCAGACTCGATCGCTCGGCGAGCGCGCAGCCGCGCAGGCAGTAGAGCCGCGCAATCGCCAGGACCGACGGATCATCGAGCACGTGGACGCCCTGCTCGAACGCTGCCAACTCGTCGGGACGCCACCACCCGTCGGATCGCCGCGACATGACCACGAGCGAGACGTCCTCGTGGGAACGGGCGGCAACGAGCGCGGCACCGAATCGACGGGCAGACACGAGCGAGGCGTGAGATCGGAGCGCTTGAACAGGCACGAAATCCGTATCGGCGAAACGCCGATCGGTATTGAACGTTCTTCGGAAAGGAGGGTCGGCCGACCTAGATGATCGATTCGACGAGGGGGTTCAGACGTGACGGCAACCTGGGAATGAGGCATGCTGTGACTTGACCTCGGTTAAGGGGCAGGGGCGTTACGGGGGGGAATAATAATGGAAGCGACGCGTCGACAATTTTTGTTGGCTTCGGCAGCAGGCACGTTCGGAACGGCGCTCCTTGCAGGGTGCACTCCGTCCTCGACGCCAGGCGTTGCCGATCCGGCATGCGCCCTCCTCAACGTCGGTGGCCCCCGCCCGCTGCCGACACCCGGCACCGTGGGGCTCATCGACGAGACGGTCTTCCAAGCCCGGGTCGGGGAGTACCTCGGGCTGGCGACTCAGCGCTTGAATGCGGATAATGCCGCGAGCGTCACGGCCCATCTGATCCGGGCCCGTCGAGATCCATCGTTCGTATGGAACCCCGCCGCGGTGGTTCCCTCCTTGGTCGGCACTGAGCCGTTCGGCGACACGAGCTACTTCGACCTCATGGCCTACCAATGGGTGCTCCGGCTCGGTCGGGGCGTGCTCCCCCCAACAACAATCACTGCACTCGAGGCGGCCATCGCCGGCGCCCGTTACCGCTATGACGACCCAATTCCACCCGGCCAGATCGACAACAAATGGTTCTGGTCCGAGAACCATCGGATCATCTTTGCCATCGACGAATACCTCGGCGGACTGGCGCTGCCCAACCAGGTGTTCACGTTCACCGGCTTGACCGGGGCACAACACGCCGCCCGATCACGAATTCGGGTGACGGAATGGATTCGCGAGCGGGCACGATTCGGATTCAGCGAGTGGCACTCGAACACCTATATGAAATACGACTACGCGCCGCTGCTGACCCTCGTCGAGTTCGCCGATGACGAGGAGCTCGTGAGTCTCGCCGCGTCCGCGCTCGATGTGTGCATGTTCGACGTGGCCGCTCACTCCATGCGTGGCGCGTACGGCGTCACCCACGGCCGGGCGTACAAAGGATCCAAGACAAATTCGCTGATCGAGACTTCGTTCGGCACCGCAAAGTTACTCTTCGACACCACGGACCGTCCGTATCAAAGCCTCTCCGATATCGGCCCGACCTTCTTCTGCGGCTCCGACAAGTACCGACTCCCCGAGGTGATCCGACGAGTCGCCACGAGCCAGCAGACGGCCATCATTCGCGAGCGCCACGGCATTGCGCTCGATCCCCACGAGCCGGTGTCGTTCTCGCCGCAGGCCCCCTACGGGTACACCTACAACGACCCGGCCAACCTGCCGTTCTGGTGGTCGCAAGGTGCATTGTCGACTTGGCAGACGATTCCGGTGACACTCGACGCCGTCAACGCCTACCAGCTGTGGGACACCGAACTGTTCCAGAAGTTCAGCGCCATCAGGCAATACGCAGGCGCCAGCCCGGCCCTCATTCAGCTCGCGATCCGCGAGCTTGCCTCGTTCGCCGCCGCGGGAGTGCTGGGCGAGGCCCATACGTACACGTGGCGCAGTCCCGACGCCATGTTGTCGTCGGTGATCGAGCATCGGGTCGGCGACGCGATGGAACAGGTCCATGCATGGCAGGCCACCCTCGACCCCGAGGCAGTCGTCTTCACGACGCATCCCTCCAAGAACGTCCCCGCGACGCTCGACTGGGGCTCCGACAACGGGTATTGGACCGGCACCGCATCAATGCCACGATCAGCACAACGCGGCAGGGCGGCCATCCATGTGTACCGAGCGTCGTACGCATCGCCGACCGATGCAATCCTCGGTCCGATCTTCTCCTACCAACCGTTCACCCACGCGTTCTTCCCCCAAGACCGCTTCGACGAGGTCGTCGAGCAGGCTGGATGGGTCCTCGCGCGAAAAGGTGACGGCTACGTCGCGTTGTGGTCACAACGGCCCACGCAATGGCGGGCCTACAACGCTGCCACTGAGGCGACGGGCGGGCACACCCTGCCGTTCGATCTGTTGGCACCCGGGGGCGCTGAGAACATCTGGATCGTCGAGGTGGGCCGTCGCGCCGACCACGGCAGCTTTGCCGCCTTCGTGACCGCCATCACGAACTCGTTACCGACGGTCGAGGTCGATGGGTCCCAGCTCGTCGTTCGGTACGCGTCGCCGACCGAAGGCCAACTCGTGTTCGGAACAGCGGCATCCTTCTCGGTCAACGGTGTCGTGCAACCGCTTCGGGATCATCCGCGACACTCGAGTCCGTGGGCCGAGCAATGCCACTTGGCGGAAGGCTTCGACATCCGCGAAGGCGACGCTCGCTTGAGCATCAACTTCACCACGGCTGGCCGTCAGATCAGCTGACTCACGATCGATCAGCGGTAGGGCGATCGGCAGAAGTCCTCGATCAGCGAAAGGGCGGTCCGCTCACCCACGCAACCAATGAGTGGCGTAGCCCGGATCGCAGCGGCATGACCCGGTGGTACTCGAACGACGGAAAGACCACAACGGCACCCTGTCGAAGCGACGCTGCAGTGAAGGTCGCCAAGTCCTCGTCCGCAAGATCCTCGGCAACGTCGAAGAATTGGAGCTCCGCGCCCTCGTAGTCCTCGGGATCGCTGAGCTGAACCACCATCGACAACTTCCGCGACGCAACGTCGCCATCAAGTCCGTCCTGATGCCACGAATAGAACGCTCCCGGTTCGTCATAGATCGTGAACTGGAGATCTTCGCCGAAGCCGGTCAGATCGAAGCCGTATCGGCTGTTCGCCCGCTCGGCG
>JBBRSC010000258.1:0-4682 GCA_038245795.1 Acidimicrobiales bacterium | reverse complement strand
GTCGGTCAGTCCGAGCTCAAGCAGCGACTCCACATCATCTTGGAGGCGGCGCGTCGACGAGGTCAGGCTGCCGTCCATCTGCTGTTCGCCGGCCCGCCAGGGCTGGGCAAAACCACGTTGGCTGGCATTGTCGCCAACGAACTCGGCGTGGCAATCCAGATCACGTCCGGGCCCACGTTGGAGCGCGCCGGCGACCTCGCCGCCATCCTGACCGGTCTCGGCGAAGGCGACGTCCTGTTCATCGACGAGATCCACCGCCTGTCGCGGGCCGTCGAGGAAGTGCTGTACCCCGCGGTCGAGGATTTCCAGCTCGACATCGTCTTGGGAAAAGGCCCCGCGGCCCGCTCGATTCGCCTCGACCTGCCGCGCTTCACATTGGTCGGAGCGACGACCCGAACCGGGCTCATCACCGGCCCGCTCCGCGATCGGTTCGGTTTGGTGGCGCGCCTCGATTTCTACGAAGTCGAGGATCTGGAGCTGATCGTGCAACGCGCCTCCAGCATCGTCGGCGCCGACATCGACACGGCGGGCGCCCACGAGATCGCACGACGCAGTCGAGGCACGCCCCGTATCGCGAATCGTCTGTTGCGACGTGTCCGCGACTTTGCCGAAGTCGAACGCGACGGGCGGATCGATGCAACCGTGGCGTCTGAGGGTCTGGCGATGTTCGGCATCGACGAGCTGGGCCTCGACAAGCTCGACCGATCGATACTGTCGTCGATCTGTGAACGGTTCGGGGGCGGCCCCGTCGGTCTCTCGACGCTGGCGATCTCGGTGGCCGAGCCGACAGAAACCGTCGAGGACGTCTACGAACCGTTCCTGATCCAACAGGGTCTCCTCATGCGAACCCCTCGCGGTCGGGTAGCGACCCCGGCGGCGTGGCGGCACCTCGGGTTGATCGAGCCTCCGAGCGCCCGAGCGCAGCAGGACTCGTCACTGTTCGACTGAACGAGGGATAGGGTCCAGCCCATGAAATGTGGCATCGACTTCGCACGGTTCACCTGGGATGGGGGAGCGTCCGCGCTCGGTTCCACCGCGGCTGAGGCGATCCGCCTGGCCGATGAGGCGGGGTTCTCGACCATCGCCGCCATGGATCATTTCTTTCAGATCGAGATGGTTGGGAAGTACACGGAGCCGATGCTCGACGGCTACACGTTTCTCGGTTTCGCCGCCGGACTCACCAAGAGCGCCAAGTTGCAGCTGATGGTCACCGGCGTGACGTATCGCCATCCAGGATTGCTCGCCAAGATCGTCACCACGCTCGACGTGCTCTCGGGGGGTCGGGCCATTCTCGGCATCGGCGCCGCGTGGAACGAACAGGAACACCTGGCGCTCGGTGTGCCGTTTCCAGCGACGTCCGAGCGGTACGAGCGGCTCGACGAGTGCCTCGCGATCTGCACGCAGATGTGGAGTGACGACACCGGCCCCTACACCGGTACCCACTACCAGCTCACCGAAACGCTCAACTCGCCAACCAACGTGACGGGCCCCCCCGAGATCATGATCGGCGGCATGGGCCCCAAGAAGACGTTGCGTCTCGCGGCCCGACACGCCCAGGCCGTGAACTGGTTCCCGATCGGCAAGGAGGGGTTCGAGGCGCTCAAGGTCACGCTGGCCAAGCATTGCGAGACCGAGGGCACCGACGTGGACGCCATTCGTCTCACGCTCATGACCTTCCCGCCCGGAGACAATCTCGATGGATGGCTCGCAGACATGGAGATGTACCGGGGCCTCGGCGTCGACGAGATCTACCTGGCACCGCCGTCGAACACGCCGATCGCCGACATCGAAATGTTCGCAGCCGAGGTGCTGCCCCGCGTCGCCTCGATGTGAATGACCGAACTGCCAGAGCAGCAACTGCAGAGTTCGACTACAACCTCCCCGACGATCGGATCGGCCGGGAGCCGCCTGAACCGCGAGATTCGGCGCGTCTATTGGTGGCCGTTGCCGCAGCGATCGAGCATCGCAATGTGTCGGATCTGGCGGACTACCTGCGCGCTGGCGATGTGATCGTCCTCAACTCGACCCGTGTGATGAGGGCCAGGGTGCCGCTGCGACGTGAGACCGGCGGAGCGGCTGAGGTCCTCCTGTTGGAGCCCGCCGCTGACGGCTGGTGGGAAGCGCTGGTACGGCCCTCCCGAAAAATCCCGCCGGGCACGCAGCTCCTTGCCGAAAGGTCGGCGACGCTCAGCTTCGAGATCGGTGCGGATCTGGGCGAAGGCCGCCGCCTGGTCCGCCCGCTGACCACTCACGGCGGCGAACTGGATCTGGAGGCCGAGTTGGCGATGGCGGGCGAGATGCCGCTGCCCCCCTATCTCAACGACGTCCAATTGGTGGACCCCGAGCGCTATCAAACCGTGTTCTCCCGTGCACCACGTTCAGCGGCCGCACCGACGGCCGGCCTCCATCTCACCGACGAACTGCTGAACCGGATTCGCCAGACGGGCGCACGCATTGTCGAGGTGGAGCTGATCGTTGGCCTCGGGACCTTCCGCCCGATCACCGCCGAATTCATCGCCGATCACGAGATGCACCACGAGCGATATCGCATCTCGTCCGATGCATGGGCCACGGTCCAGTCCGCCGACCGGGTGATCGCCATCGGCACCACGTCGGTGAGGGCGCTCGAATCGGCGGCGGTGTCCGGTGAACTCGAGGGATCTACCAACCTCTTCATCTCCGATCCGTATCAGTGGGCGATCGTGGATCTTTTGATGACCAATTTTCATCAACCGCGCTCGTCGCTGCTCGTGATGATTGACGCCTTCGTGGGCCCCCGCTGGCGGGAGATCTACGACGTTGCCCTGGCCGACGGGTATCGGTTCCTGTCGTTCGGCGACGCAATGCTTCTGGGGCGATCGTGAAACTGACATGTGAGATCGAAGCGACGGACGGCGCCGCGCGCGCGACGACCGTTCGTACCGCACGGGGATCATTTCGGACCCCGGTGTTCATGCCCGTTGGCACCCGCGGCACCGTCCGGGCCGTGTCAACAGCCGACATGGAACGGCTCGGCGCCGAGATCATTCTTGGCAATACGTACCATTTGATGCTGCGCCCGGGAGCCGATGTGGTTGAGGCGCTTGGTGGGCTGCACGGCTTCGAGAACTGGTCGGGCCATGTCCTGACCGACTCGGGTGGGTACCAGGTGTTCTCGTTGTCACCGAAGGTCACCGACGAGGGCGCCACCTTTCGGTCCACCTACGACGGCAGCTCGCACCATCTGACGCCCGAGGGCGCGGTGCGCATCCAGGAACAACTTGGCGCCGACATCCAGATGGTGCTCGATGTGTGCTCCGCGTTGCCGTCCGACCGGACCACTCTGCGAGAAGCCGTCGATCGAACTGCGTCCTGGGCGGCGCGAGCCAAGACGGCCCATACGCGGGTCCACGATCAGGCGCTGTTCGGGATCGTGCAGGGGGGCACCGAAGCCGATCTGCGCGGCGAATCAGCGCGCCGAACCGTGGATCTCGATTTCGATGGCTATGCAATCGGCGGCCTGTCAGTGGGCGAGGCGCGCGACACCATGTTGCCGGCGCTCGACGCCGCCATTTCGGAACTTCCGGTGGATCAGCCTCGCTACTTCATGGGGCTTGGCGATCCGGTCGGGATCATCGAGGCGGTCGCGCGCGGTGTTGACATGATGGATTGTGTGCTGCCGACCCGCCTCGGCCGCCACGGAACGCTGTTGACCTCGGCTGGGCGCATGAACATTCGTCGAGCCGAGTTTGCCCGATCGGACGATCCGATCGACCCCGCGTGTGGCTGCGAGGTGTGCGGTCGATACTCCCGCGGGTACCTGCGCCACTTGATCGCGGTGGGGGAGCCGACCGGTGGCACCCTGTGCACGCTGCACAACTTGGCGTGGCTGTTGTCCTTCATGGACCAGATCCGATCGGCCATCATGGAGAAGTCGCTCGACGATCTTCGTCGAACGACCGCCCTCACATGGGGTGAATAGCGGATTCCAGGTCAGGTGGGACGGACATGATGCCGGTGCACAACGCGGTTACGACCGGGATGAACCAGCGGCGTGAACCATGTCGATTGCGTTGGCCGCTCGTGGGTGTCGTCGCCACGTTGGCTTCATTGCCCGGTGCGTGTACGGACAGTTCGAACAACTCAGCGAAGGACTCGGTCACGAAGTCTGAGGGCGCCGAGCCGGCGGTCATGTTCCGATTCGGCGGTGCTCCGCCCCTCGATGCGCCCGGGCCAAACGGATCTTCAAACCACGCCGATCGAACAGGACGATCCCACCAAAGAGGTCACCCTGCCGTCTCGTGCGGGCGGCGTCGGCGTTGATGCCAAGTTCGGCCCGCGTTCCGGGAAGGTCCCAACGGAACTGATCTGTTCAACGCGGCAGCCCAGAAGTGCAATTCGCGCGACGCCACGATCTGCCCGACGCAGCAACTTGCGGTTGTCCTCGATGGGATGGTGCTCACGGCTCCGACGATCCAGGAGCCCTCGTTCAAACGTGATTCGATCCAGATCTCGGGGTCCTTCAAGGAGCACGAAGCCAAAGATGTGGCCGTGGCGCTCCGCTACGGCTCGCTGCCTCGTACCGAACTGGTCTCCGTCACCCGGCGCTGATGCGACCGGTGGCTGAGTCCCTCCGCGGCGGGTGTTGTGACCGGTGACCGGCTGGCCCCTAGGCTGCTCCACTCGTGAACGCTCTTGCACTC
>JBBRSC010000257.1:0-4740 GCA_038245795.1 Acidimicrobiales bacterium | reverse complement strand
GGATCTCCCCGACCTCGCCCGGGGCGACCATGACACCATCGTCGTCAGCAATGCGGATCTCGGTGCCCATGGGGATGCCCACTGATCCGGGATGGCGTTCGAGTTCGCCGGGCGGCATGTAGGTGAATGCCGTGCCCGCCTCCGTCATTGAGTAACTGTTCGACACCGTCGCATTCGGAAGCCGGTTCGCCAGCCGTGACTGCAGCGTCGGGGGCAGCGGCGCCGAGCCGATCGAGAGCATCTCGATGCTCGTCAGGTCGGCCGTGTCGAAGCGATCTTCGAGCGTGATCAGTTGCGCCATGGCTGGCACCACGAAGGCGAACTTCGGTCGTCGTCGTTCGACCGTCTCGAGCCACGCTGCCGCGTCGAAACGGGATTGATAGAGACAGCGCATCCCCATCTTCATGGGGTTGTAGACGAAGCTCAACCCCGCGAACGTGAAGAGCGGCGATCCGACGAGCCATGCGTCGCCGGACCATGTGGGGGTTCCCGCCGGAATGATGTGGGTCTGGCGATGGCGGACGGCGATCCCTTTGGGGAGGCCGGTGGTACCCGACGTGTACATGATGTCGGCAAGGTCGTCGTCGGTGATCGGTGGTCGGATCGGCCCGTCGTCGGCCTGCATCATCGAGTCCCATTCGGTGTCGGCGAGCAGGCGCTGCCGGATCGATGGGGCATCGGTGCGATCGAGGACCTGGGTCAACAGGTTGGAGGTGACCACGGCGACCGGGGTCGCATGGTTGAGAATCGACGCCAGCTCTGGCGCGGTGAGGCGGGTGTTGATCGGCACTGCCACCGCGCCACAACGATGGATGGCGGCATAGGACTGGATCCAGCGGAGCACGTGGGTGCTCTCGAGGTAGAGGGCCACGCGATCACCCGGCCGGACCCCTCGTTCGACCAGCGTGCGGGTCAAGCGGTTGGCACCCGATTCCCACTGGGCGAAGGTCAAGTCGCTCTCGCGGCCGTTCCCGGCGCCAATGCCGTTGTGGTCATCGTCGCCGCTGTCGAGATCGGAGTAGGCCACCTCGTCGGGGTGGTGGGCGGCCATATGGGCCAACTGGTCGACCAACAACACGCCCGCATCGTACCTGACACGCGTGTCAGGAACTCGGGTACCGTCTCGTCATGACGCACACCGGATCTGATCGAGACGCGGTCATCGTTGCCGCTACCCGCACCGCCATCGCCGACGCCTACAAGGGTGCCCTGGCGACCACCTCGGTCCACCGCATCGGCGTGGCGGTGGTGACCGAAGCGATCCGCCGGTCCGGCGTTCCAGCCGAAGACATCGACGATCTGATCCTGGGCGAGGTGCTCCAAGGCGGGGGGTGCATCGCCCGTTACGTCGCGATCGAAGCGGGGTTGCCCGACGACACACCGGGCCTTGCGATGAACCGTCAATGCGCAACGGGCCTGACGTCGGTCGCCACGGGGGCCGCGAACATCATGGCTGGCATGGACCGGTTGGTCATTGCGGGTGGGATCGAATCGATGACGCAATCGCCCATCACCTTCGCGAAGTCGGGGGTGCCGTTCGGGGTGCCCACCCAGATGATCTCGCCGAGCCATCCCGATCGACCAGATGCGCCCAACATGAACATGATGATCACCGTCGGCGAGAACACCGCACGCGAGGTGGGCGTGACTCGCGAACAGTCCGATCAGTGGTCGTACGACTCGCATCGCAAGGCGGTTGCGGCCATCGATGAGGGTCGCTTCACGGACGAGATCGTACCGATGGAGGTTCGCGGATGGGATGGCCAGCCTCGGGCCTTTGATACTGATGAGCATCCGCGTCGGGACACGTCGCTCGAGAAGCTGGCGTCGCTACGCGTGCTGTCGGGCATCGACGACGGCCAGGTCACGGCGGGCAACTCGTCGCCGCTCAATGACGGTGGCGCGGCACTGGTCTTGGCGTCGGGTGAGTACGCATCGGCGAACGGATTGGAGCCGCTCGGCTATGTACGCAGTTGGGCCGCCAGTGGTGTCGACCCCGCTCGAACAGGTCTGGCGCCGACGATCGCGATTCCCCGCGCCGTCGAGCGGGCAGGACTGACGATGGCCGACATCGATCTCATCGAAATCAACGAGGCCTTCGCGTCCATGACGGTCGGTTGCATCAAGGTATTGGATCTCGATCCTGCGCGGGTCAACGTCAACGGTGGCGCGGTGGGCCTCGGTCATCCGGTGGGGTGCTCGGGCGCCCGCCTGATCGTGACGCTGATGTACGAGCTCCGTCGGCGCGGGGGTGGGTTCGGAGTGGCGTCACTGTGTGCCGGGGGCGGCATGGGTGGCGCGTTGGTGGTCGAGGTTCCCCGAGCCTGACGAGCGCCACGTCCATGGCGGGTTCTGACCGGATACCGCGGCACCCGAGCGCCATCAACGAACTCGCTTCAATAGCCGGAGCGAACGTCGACAGCCCCGATCAGCGGATCGCCCGTCGCGAAGCGCCGGACGTTCTCGGTGATCCGTGCTGACAGCAACGGCTTCGCCATCTCCAACGTGTTGCCCACATGCGGCGTGATGATCGTGTTCGGCGTCGACCACAACGGGTGCCCGTCGGGGAGCGGTTCCGGTTCAGTTACATCGAGTGCCGCGCCGCCGATCACGCCCTCATTGAGCGCCTGTACCAGATCGTCGGTGACCACGTGTCCGCCACGAGCCACGTTCACGAGCCACGCTGTGGGCTTCATCATCGACAGCCTTCGGGCGTCGAACAGACCGGTCGTCTCAGGGGTCAACGCCAAGGCAAGCACCACCAGATCAGCGGTGGCCAGGGCCTCGTCGAGATCATCCAGGGTGACCACCTGATCGACGCCGTCGATGGGCTCAGCTTGTCGGCGAACCACCGTGATGGTGCAACAGAACGGGCCGAGCAATCGCAGCAACGAATCGGTGATGCCGCCCGCCCCGAGGATCACCACGTTGGCGCCCAGCAGGTTCTGCCCGCGCTGGCCCATCCAGGTGATCGCGGGTGCGTAGTCAGCAAGGCCCCGCAACCCGGCGAGCGCCAGCATCAGTACGTGTTCGGCGACCGGTTCGGCGTACACGCCCTTGCCGCAGGTCCACAGGTGCGAGTCGTCCAACACATCGACCAGCGGCTCGATGCCCGCCCACGGGAGTTGCACCCAATGAGTGTTGGGTGCCGATGCAACGGCGTCCGCCAGCACCTGAGGTCCAGTCGGAGTCGCCCACACAATGGCTTCGGCCTCGGCGAGTGGCACGATCACACCGCCGCCGGCCTCGATCGCATCGACCAGCCAGTGTCGACTGCCGGCGGGTTCAAGTGCGACTCGTGGTGCCCCGTCGTAGTGGCGTCGGCCGATCGTGTTCACGACGGGATTCTCGCGCAGCGCCTCATGAACACCGAACAACCCAACGAATCGGTGAGGGTCAGACGGGAAGATGCGCCAGCGAGAGGGCCAACTGGGTGCCGCTCGCGACGGCCGCGATTCGATCGTCGATGCTCACCGCATGACCGGCGGTCGGGGTCACGACGATGCAGCCGAAGGTCTGATCCCCGCTGACGACTTCGAGTTGAACGTCACCGTCGCCGAGGTCGATGCCGTTGCCGAGCGCACGGAACTGAAGGTTCTCGACGCCCCCTCGCGACGTGATCCGCGACCGGGTTCCGACATTCGGAACCGGTCCCTCCTCGTAGCGTGCAGACGTTCCTCCGAGGTGACCGCAGACCGCAGCGCACGTTGCCGCGATCCGAGCCGTCGCTGAGGTCGTGCTTGCAAGCAGTTGACCGTGGGCCAGCACCTCCTCGAGCTCATCACGGCGATGTAGCGCCGTCCGCGCCGCAGCGTGGCGATGCCCGGCGAGCTCGCCGACCACCAAGCCGATGGCGAGGATCAACGCCACCTCGACGATGTCCCCGGTGCCTCGAATGCGCAGCGTGTTGTACGGCACGGTGTGGAAGAAGTCGTGCGACAACGCGCCAACGATGGCCGTCGTTGCGCCACCGCGCCGACCACCGAGCACTCCGGCCGCTACGACGACCAACACGACGGCCAGCGCCGAGTTGGTGGTACCGCGCTCACTGCCGGAGGCCATGACGCCCGCCACGGCGATGGTGGCCAGCGCGCCAATGAGCCCAATGAACCAGTCGACCTGGTTGGCGTGTCCGAGACGATGTTGTTCCATGTGTCTGTTCTACGACGAACACACGTCGAGCGATACCAAGAGGGCGTCAACGTTGTGCGACTGCGCGTCAAAATGGCATCAAGGCCCTTCTCACGCCGTCGGGAGCCGGGTTAGATCACCTGATGCGCCGCTCGGCCCACTCGGGTCGACCCAGTGGAGAGCGGCCCAGGAAAAGGAATCTCCTCATGGCTGATGTGGTCTTCGTCCTCATCGTGATCGTGTTCTTCGGGATGGCAGTTGCGCTCGTTGCGGGCTGCAACTCGATGCTCGGTGACGACGCCGAATTCGAACTCGATACCCCCGACACCCTGCCGGACAACGTGCTCGATCACGTGGTGACAACCAGCGGAGCGCAGCAATGAGCGGCGAGGAGATCGTCGGTCTCATCCTCACCGTGTTGCTGGTCGGGTACCTCGTTGCTGCCCTCGTTGTTCCGGAGAAGTTCTGATGCGCATCACCGACTGGCTGCAGATCGCAGTCCTCCTGGTTGCCCTTGGCGTCGGCGCCCCCCTGCTCGGCCGCTACATCGCCAGTGTCTTCCGCGATGATCCTGAGCCTGGCCCAACTCGAGCCGACAAGGTGTTCGGC
>JBBRSC010000256.1:0-4754 GCA_038245795.1 Acidimicrobiales bacterium | reverse complement strand
GTGCCAGGCGCCCGACAAGAGGATGCCCGTGGTCGATGAGCGCGTTCGTCGACTCGGGACGACCGAGCATGGCGGCAGCGCGCGCTCCGGCCCAGGCGGCGCCGGGCCCCCAGAGCCCGACATCGACGCGGGAGCTGACGATTGTCTCGAAGTGCATCGTCGCCGGACCGTCCGGCGTCATGAGGCCACGCCATACCCCAGGACCATCGAAGGCCCACGTGGGGTCATTGCTGCCCTGTGCCATTGGGCGAAGGGTCGCGTGGAGGTCGAGGTGGCCACCCGGCTCGACGGCACAGCGTTCGTCGGGCGTCATGCGGAGATCATCGCGTAACTCAGCTGTCCGAGGCCGACGACGTGGACATCGTTCGCGCCCAGGCGTAGTCCGCCTTGCCCGACGGACTCCGTTGCACCACGGGCACACGGACGATGACCCGGGGAGACTTGAAGTCTGCCAATGTCGAGCGGCAGTGGGCGCGGAGTTCGGCGTCTCCGACGACACGGCCAGCGCGAAGGGCCACGACCGCCACGATCTCCTCGCCCCATTGGTCGTTGGGCCGGCCGCAGACAACCACATCGAAGACGGCAGGATGCGAGCTGAGCGCCACCTCCACTTCCTCGGCGAACACCTTCTCGCCGCCAGTGTTGATGGTCACCGAGTCGCGACCGAGCAATGTGATCTGTTGGTCGTCGTATCGGGCGCGGTCCCCGGCGATCGCCAGTCGTTCACCGTCGATCACTGGAAAGGTCGACTCGGTCTTGGCTCGATCGCCGAGATACCCGAGCGGCACGCGACCCGATTGCGCCAGCCAGCCGACGTCGGTTTCCGTGATCGACAGGACCCGGGACCGGTCCTCGCTGACCAATCGGGACGTCTCGGATGGAACGAAGCGATGATCGGCGGCCGAGTTCTCGATGACCGGATCGCGGCTGACGCTGCGAAGTTGGCTGACGCCCTGCCTCCCTGACTCCGACGAGCCGAGCACATCGACGATGGTGATACCGGGAAGTCGATTCAGGAGGGCCTGCTTCGAGGTCGGTGTCAGGATTGCACCACCGGACAGCACGTGGCGGAGCGTCACCGCCGAGTACGGGGTACCCGTCGCCGCCGCCCGATCCCATTCGTCCAGCAGCGGGCGGGCGAAGGCGTCGCCGACAATCAAGAGCGAGGTCGCCGATTCGCGGTCGATGGTGCTCCAGATGTCGGCGGGGTCGAAACGTTCCGTCTGGCTCTGGATGATCACGGTCCCGCCCGAGATCCACGCACTGATGGCGTTCCAGTGCGCCGCACCATGCATCAGCGGGGGTGCGGGAAGCGCCCTCAGCGAGCCGCCACGAGCCAAATCCACCAGCTCGTCGAGACTGGCATGGTCCGATCCGTCGCGGCGACGTACACCGAGTGCCGCGACCAGGAAGTCCGCCTGCCGCCACAACACACCCTTGGGCATACCGGTGGTGCCTCCCGTGTAACAAACGTAGAGATCGTCGGGGGAGAGTCTGCCGATCGACGCCAGCGGGTCTGCCGCGGCCAGAGCCTCCTCGTAGCGGAGCGCTCCCGCGATGGGTTCGACACCCGAGCCATCGTCGACGCAGATGATCAGTTCGAGCTCCGGGAGATCGTCGACCACCTCGGCCAACGTGGCGCCGAACGAGGCGTGATACACGATCGCCCGCGATCGGCTGTCATTCAGCACGTAGCGCAGTTCACCCGATCGATAGCGATAGTTGATGTTGACCGGAGCGCACCGGGCGCGGAACGAGCCGATCATCGATTCGAGGTATTCGTTGCCGTTGTGGAGGTAAAGCGCCACGTGATCCTGTGTTGATTCCCATCCGGCTGCGTCGCCTCGATCGCGACCGGTCAACCCGTGTTGGGCGAGCAGGTTCGCAACTTGGCGGGTCCGATCACCGACCGGGCGCCACGACAACCGACGATTGCGGAAGACCACACACTCGCGATCCGGAATCGCCGCCTCGATGGCGGCCAGAATCTCGGCGAGGTTCAACTCCACGGTGTGCAAGGCTTGCCGACGTGGGAGCTCGATTCCAATCTTGTCCTGTGAGATGAGGCGACAGCCCGCTCGCGTACGCGAGGCCCAGGAACTCCTCGACGGCATCGATCCCATCCTTGATGCGGTCATTGCCGAGCACGGTCCAGCAGCGTTGCGTTCTGCGCTCCCTGCGTCGACCAGGTTCGCGTCGCTGGCGGAATCGATTGCATATCAACAGTTGAATGGAACGGCCGCCGCGACGATCTGGGGCCGGGTTGTTGCGGCGGTGGACGGTGAAGTGACGCCGGTAGCGCTGCTGGCGGCGGGCCATGATCGCCTCCGGGGCTGCGGCCTGTCGACGGCCAAGACCCTGTCGATGTTGGATCTCTCAAACCGATCCGCGGACGGCGACATTGCGTTCGAGCGGATCGGACGTCTGTCCGACGACGAGGTCATCGAATCGCTGATCCGGGTTCGCGGGATCGGCCGTTGGACCGCCCAGATGTTCCTGATGTTCACCCTCGGTCGGGTCGACATCTGGCCGACTGGTGACTACGGCGTCCGTTCCGGCTTCGCGAAGGGCTGGGGTCTGGAGCAGCACCCCACCGAGCGAGAGATGGAAGTCCTCGGGGAGCCGTTTGCCGGCAGCCGTTCGTTGGTGGCGTGGTACTGCTGGCGGGTGGCGGACACGGCCAAGGGAGCCACAACGGGACGCAGCTGAACGTCAGGATCCGTAGCTGGTCGAGGATGCCCAGCAAGAGAACGTGCTGAGCGTTCCATCGGCGCAGATGTTGGTCGGCGGGGCAACGACCGTGATTCGATCTCGGGTGAACAATCCCTGCAGGAGCGAGCGGTCGCTGTCTTCGGTCAGCCCGAGAGCGGTCCATTGGTTCTGGGTTTCAGGGTTGGCGGCGCCGGCCAGAGTGAATCCGGCCCCGACCGAGCTCGAGTCAGTGATGAACCAGCCGTAGTCGCGTAACGAGACGGCCATGATGCGCGCCGTTTCGGCTCTCGCTCCCGAATACCCCCTGGATCTGAGCCATGCCTCGATCTCCGCATCGGTGATCTTCAGTGCGAAGCGGGTCCCCTCGGGCACGGTCTCTGTGCGGGCGGGCCCGCCTTGGCTGGCGCCGTTGACCCGTTCGAATTGCCCGGCGGGCGCGACCGCCGATCCGCACGTGACACCGAACTTGGCGGGATCGACACGTTCGGTCGGGGAGCATTCTGGGCCGAACATCGTGTTCACGATCATGAGTTTCCAGGCGTGTCGAACTGCTCCCTGGGCGACCTCGGAGGGGAAAACGATTCCTGGCCCGTTCTGGATGCCTCCACCTCCTGCTCCCGGGAAGTTCCCTCGGTAGCTCCGGAGATCGGCCGTCGTGCCATCCGGTGACGTGATGAGCACGGCCGACGCGGCACAGAGATCGGCGTTGATGTCGAATCGTTTGGTCGAATCGCGAGGATGAGTCCGGTCATCGATGATGCATTGCTCGCTGTCGTTGACCTCGGTCTGATAGCCGGGCGAGCTGACGTTCCAGAGGTCCCACTCGTGTCCGGTCGAGGAATCAAGAATCACGAGGAATCCGTCGTTGCCGTCTGACGGGCGCCATGCGTCGTTCCAGGGGATCGTGTCGTCGGGTCCGACGTTGAAAACGCCAGGAAAAGTGAACTTCCGTCGCACCTTTCGGCGAGTCGTTGCCATCGCTGCGTCGTAGACCGGAATGCTGTAATCGTTGCCATCCTGCTGGATCCCGGACAGCAGGAGCCAGTCTCCCGGAGCGCCAATGTTGGCGCGACCCCAGAGGCGCGCTGACCAGTCGTCCGATCGGGGGTCTCGGGCCAGTTCCGACACAGGGACCGTCCACACCGAGGGACCGAACATCGTGGTCGGGCTAGCTGACGGATCCGGTGTCGTATCGGGTGCGGTGGGAGCCGGCTGGCTCGTAGTTGACGCAGCAGGAAGGCTCACGGTGTTGTTGGTCAGATCATCGGGGTTGTTCGACCTTCGTTGCTGATCTGACGCAGAACCGACCGCAATCACCGCCACAACGAGGCTCGCCACGAGCGCACCTGCCAGGACTGCAGGGTGCCTCAGTGACATGTCACGCCGGCGGTGTCGAAGATCTCAGCGCGCATCCAGCTACGCATCCTCTGATGGCGGCACAGCATGGCCGGCGATCGATCTTCGTTGTCGAGCGAACCACGTGATCAACATCGCGATCAGGACCGTTCCCGTGATCGTGACCGACCAGTAGAACGATGCCCAGTCCACGAGCGATCCGAATGGCGGCGATCCCGGGAGTCCCCCTCGCAGGTTGGGAAGGGCGAAGAGGATTCCCGCCAGAAATGCCCACGACCAGATGGGAATTGGTTGAGCGTGGGCGAGAATGATCCACCCCAGCATCAGCGCTCCCGCCGCAAACGCCCAAAAGAGAAGGGTCAGAATGAGACTCCAGAGCAAGACAGCGCCGTTGCGACGAAAGGCCAAGGAGATGGCGACCCCCGGGTCCTTCGTTGGGTCCGACAAGAAGTTTGCTGAGGATCTGAAGTCGGTCAGATTCGCTTTGAGTTCGAACGTCACCGGCACGGCCGTGCTCCCGCCAACCGTGCTATTGCTCAGGGTAGGCGCTCCTGCCGCGATGATCAGGCGTGGAGCGCTGTAGTTGTCGAAGGGATACCGGGTGACCCGCGATCCGGTCAGGGGGATCTGTACGTCGAGCGGACGCATGGTTCGCCCCCTCGTAAACGAGGTCACCGAATTGTCGG
>JBBRSC010000255.1:0-4819 GCA_038245795.1 Acidimicrobiales bacterium | reverse complement strand
GTCGAGGTGAGCGAACGGGTCCTCCAACGGGCCCGACTGCTGTCGCTCGGTGTTGATCCAGCGATCGAGTGTGCCCAGCATGGACACCGAGGCAATGACCTCGGAGGGAAGCCAGCGAGAGGTGATCTGGCGGACGTCATCTTCGAACATCGACATCATGGTCGCGATGCGAGAGGTGGGAACGAGCGCCAGGTGACGGATGGCCAGGACGGCGCGCTCGCCTGGACTGTGGCGTTGAAGATCGCGTGCCAGGCGAATCCGATGGGCGCGATGCTCGTCCTCGGGCATCCCCATTGGATCAGGCGTTCGTCGATACGCGAGGGCCGCCTCAGTGGCGGCGATCAGACTGTCCCTGAGGACGACATCGCGGTGCGTGGCATCAGCGTTTGAGTTCCCGGAATCCTTGGAGGTCGAGAGCGCTATGTCCTCGGCGGCGGCTGGATCACCGATGAGTCGGAAGGCGATCCGATGGCACGCCACGAGGCGTTCGGCGTCATCTGTCGAGCGTTCCATCTCTCGCTCGAGGTGTTCTGCCAGCGAATCCATATCGCCCCCATCGCCGAGGTGATCACGAAGATCGATCCACTCGTCCTCGTCGAGTTGCGCCACGACATCTTCGGGAAGAATGTTCTGGAGCGCTGCGGCGAGGGCACGTGCCGGTGCCAGGCCCGCGTTGACGTCGAGTTACTTGTGCGGCAGCGACTCGGCAGGAATCGACCCATCACGGCCCACAGGCCAGACGTTGTTCGGGGGAGTGGATGTGGACATGGGCGTCATCTTGGGGGTCGCACGATACAGATGCCATGGGTATCGCTGCTCGCGACGAAAATGGGCCGAAGGGCCCATGCCGAAGCGGGCCGAATGGCCCATGGCAGAATGCTCCCATGAGCAGCCACGACGAGACCCCGGCCGATCCGGGCCCGGGACGTCAGTGGTTCGTTCCCTCTCCGTCAGATGGATCCGGAACAGCTCCGTCACCTGTTGGGGCTCCTGGGCCACCTGTTCCTCCGACGGTCCAGCCGTTGGTAGCTCCAGTGCACCCCGGGCCAGTGCATCCTCCGCGCCAGATCTGGGCCCCCGAGCCCATCATCGGTGCTGCCCGTTCAGCACCGACCCCAGTTCCCGGTCCTTCGGGAGCGCGGGGCGTTGCTGAATACCGGAGTGCCGTTCAATCGGGTCCCGCTGGTTCATCGTCGAGTGGTCAACCACCGAGCACACCCCCGCGTGGCAAGCGATCGGCGCGCGTGCCCCGTCGCCCGGGGTTCGTCGGCTGGCTCCTCCGGGCCATGCGCCCGAAGCTTCGTTGGGTCTACCTGTACTTTCCGCTGCTGCTCATTCTCAGCGCGTTGATCCTTGGGTTGTGGGCCTGGCGAACTGTCGATGGCCTGTACCGGGTCGACACAGAAGACGCGCTCACCGCGCCGGTCGGGACGGTGCGGACCTACCTCATCGTCGGGTCCGATTCGCGTGAGGGCATCGACGCCAACACCCCGAACGTCGGAGCCATTGGCACCGATGTGGCCGGCCGTCGGAGCGACACCATCATCGTCTTGCGCACCGACGGCGTCACCGCACGGATGATGAGCATCCCTCGCGACCTGTGGGTGAAGAACCCCGCGACCAACGAATTCGGTCGCATCAATGCCACCTACAACCAGGGCCCAGCCAATCTGATCCGGGCCGTCACGAAGAACCTGGGAATTCCCATCAACCACTACGTCGAGGTCGACTTCGTGTCGTTCTCGGGGATGGTCGATGCCATGGGCGGCATCACGATCGACTTCCCGTATCCCGTCAACGATCGCAACTCCGGCCTCCGTATCGACACCGCTGGACCGAACCGGCTCAATGGGGCGACAGCGCTCGCGTTTGTGCGTTCCCGTCACTACACCGAGACGATCAACGGCAAGCAGGTCGAGGACCCGCTGTCGGATCTCGGTCGCAATGCGCGCCAACAGTTGTTCATCAAGACCGTGCTGTCCGAGGTGGGCAAGACCCGCAATCCATGGACGGCGGCACAGCTCGTGTCAGCTGCCAGCAACGGTGTGCGAGTCGACAAGCAGATCGGGGTGGGAGATGTCTGGACGCTCGCCCAGGACATGGCCGGGGTGTCGCCGGAAACCGTCAAGCTGCCGGTGATCGGGACGCGCAAGGGCGACGCAGCGGTGTTGGAGCTCGACACCGCCAAAGCCGAGCCCGTTCTCGACGGGTTCCGCCGGTAGCGCCAGTGAGGCGTTAGGGTGCCCGCCCATGGCAACACCAGCACCTCCCGCGGACGGTTCGGCACCGCAGCAACGCAAGTTCAAAGAGTCATTCGAGATGGCGATCGACCCCTCGAAGACCTATCAGGCGACGATCTCCACGTCGATGGGCGACATGGTGGCCTTCCTGAAGGCGAACGATGCGCCGCAGACGGTGAACAACTTCGTGAACCTCGCCCGACACCACTACTACGACGGCTTGGTCTTCCATCGGGTCATCGGCGATTTCATGATCCAGGGTGGTTGCCCGGAGGGCAGCGGCCGCGGCGGGCCCGGTTACCGCTTCGACGATGAACTGCCCGACCCGCGCAAGTACAAGGTTGGTTCGCTGGCGATGGCCAACTCCGGAAAGAACACCAACGGATCACAGTTCTTCATCGTGTCGGGCCCCAGCGGCGTCGGCCTACCGCCCAGCTACTCGCTGTTCGGTGAGCTGATCAGCGGACACGATGTTCTCGACGCGATCCAGAAGGTCCAGACGGGTTCGGGCGACCGCCCGACGACCGCCGTGACCATCAACTCGGTGACCATCACCGAGGAGTGAACGGGTCGATCATGGGTGCGAGCGTCAGGCCGAGTGCTTCGGCGAAGCCTTCGGCCCACACCCGATAGCCGTACTCGCTGGGATGGAATCGATCCTGGCCGAGTCGTTGTCGATACGGAATATCCGACCGTCGATTGATGCGCGCGATCAGCAGCCCGTGCTGGTCGGCGAGCTCCTTCAATCGGTCGTTGGCCAACTTGGCGACCATGGACGCGCCTGCCTGCGGCAACGACGCAAGGATTGCTCCTGCCGGGAGTCGTTCGGCGATCTCGCCCAGATTTCGACGAAGGCGTGAAATGTTGGGACTGCGGAACACATCGTTGGCACCGATCATGACCGTGGTGAGCACTGGGGTCCCGAGTTCGGCGACGAGTGCCTCGTAGCGGGGGAGCTGGACGTCGATCAGATCGCCGCTGCGGGCGCCGCTCACGGACAGATTGATGATCGGAACGGGTTGGCCATCGGTCGACGCTGTCCGGTCGACGGCCTCGGCGAGCTGGCCGACCCACCCTTGATCGGGACGGGGTGCGCCGATCCCTTGCGCAGTGGAATCGCCGAGCACGAACCAGATCGGTCGCCCCGCAGAGCGCGCCTCATCATTGCGGGCGTCCCAGTATTCGGCATACGGATCGATCTGATCGACGACGGCGGCGATGCCCTTGCTGGCTCTGGCGAGCACCAGTGCCATTGGTCCGACCTTGCGGTCGGGACGCGGCACGGGAAGCGGGGCACTCATGGTGGGGGACACACCACCAAGGATGCCTGATGAGGACCGATTCCACGACCCAGCGCATCGGGCCATGCCGTCGATTGGTCGAAGTGGGACCAGTGCGAGCAGAGTTTTGTCCATGATCTCGAAACGACTGGTGGGTTCGCTGGCTGCGATCGGTGGTGTGATCGGCGCCGCGTGGTGGCGGCAGCGTTCGTCGGCACGCGTTGTCAACGATGTCGCGGTGGCCGGCACCCGCGGCGCCCGGTCGGCGGAGTTGGCGAAGATCGGCTCGAAAGCCGGCGCGCACTACGCCGCCATGTCGGCGAGGTCAGCCTTCGCCAGCGACGAGAAGAGGACCGAACTCCGCCAACGATTCGAGCTGGAGACTGCGGAGCAGGTCGCTGAGGTCCTCGGCAACATGAAGGGTGCGGTGATGAAGCTCGGTCAGATGGCGAGCTACCTCGATCAGGGTCTTCCCGAACCGGTTCGTGAGGCGCTTGCGAACCTGCAGTCCGATGCGCCACCGATGTCGCGAGCACTCGCGGCGCAGGTGGTGACCGACGAGCTGGGTGCTCCCCCCAGTGAGATCTTCGCAACGTGGAATCCCGATCCGATCGCCGCTGCGTCGATCGGACAGGTACATCGCGCCACCACCCACGAGGGCGTCGATGTGGCGGTCAAGATCCAATATCCTGGCGTCGACGAGGCCATCCGGACCGATCTCGACAGTAGCGATCTGTTGTTCAGCGTCATGGGGTTCGTCTTTCCGGGCATGGATCCCAAGCCGATCGTGGCGGAGCTCCGCGAACGTCTCACGGAGGAACTCGACTACCGGAACGAAGCGGCGAACCAGACCCGTTTCGCTGATGCCTACGAAGGGCATCCGACTATCCATGTACCGAGGGTCATCGAGAAGTATTCGACGGGCCGGGTACTCACCAGCGAGTTCGTGGTCGGAGCTCCGTTGTCGGAGGTGATCACGTGGTCGCAAGAGGAACGGAACCTTGCCGCCGAGACTCTCTACCGCTTCGCCTTCGGAGGGATCTACCGGCTCGGGATGTTCAACGGCGATCCGCATCCCGGGAACTACCTGTTCGATCCGGGTGGCCACATCACGTTCCTGGATTTTGGACTCTGCAAGATCTTCACGCCCGATGAGGTCGCCATTTTCGAGCGCCTCATCCGTTTCATGGTCTACGACAACGACATGATGGCGTTCGCCCGGTACAGCCAGGAGATCGGTGTCCTGAAGGATGCCTCGAAGTTCTCACCCGAGGCGATCTTCGCCTACTTCAGTCACTT
>JBBRSC010000254.1:0-4841 GCA_038245795.1 Acidimicrobiales bacterium | reverse complement strand
GCTTGGAGTCCACTGCGCTGCCGTTCATGTTCCATCAGGCCTACGCCGAAATCGCCCATCTCCCACTTGCCGAGCGAGTCGTGCGTCTACGCGACCCCGAGGTGCGTCGGGCGGTGCTGGCCGAGACAGTCGACCTCGGACCGATGGGCATCGTCCTCACCAACTGGCCTCGGATCTACGCCTTCGAGTCACCCGACTACGAACCCCCGGCCGAGCAGTCGATTGCGGCGCTTGCAGCGGCACAGCGCCGCGATCCCATGGAGGTCGCCTACGACCTCATCGTCGGCGAGGACGGCAAGGGTCTGCTGTATTCACCGCTCATCGGTTACGCCAAGGGCGACTTCGACGCCTTGCGCGAGATGCTGGTCGACCCGACGACGGTGCTGGGTCTGGGCGACGGCGGCGCTCATTGCGGCATCCTGTGCGATGCCAGCCTGCCGACCTACATGCTCACCCATTGGAGCCGCGATCGCGACCGGGGTGAGCGGCTCTCGATCGAGTCCGTGGTTCATCATCAGACTCGGCGCACCGCCGCGCTCTATGGCTTCGACGACCGTGGACTGATTGCGCCGGGCTACTTGGCCGACCTCAATCTCATCGACTACGACGCCCTCTCGATCCCGTCGCCGAAGGTGGTCTACGACCTTCCCGCTGGCGGCCGTCGCTTCGTCCAGGGCGTCTCCGGCTACGTCGCCACGATCAAGAGCGGCGTCGTCGTTCGCGAGGATGACGAACCCACGGGTGACCGACCGGGCACGCTGATCCGCGGTGCCCAGCCCGCCCCTGCCTGATCGAAACCGGAGCGTCGGGCTTCGACCTTGGATTTGAGACCAAGCGGCCGATCTGGCCGATCATCGCTGGGCGCTGCTGCCGCAGCCATCCCGGGCGGTGTGACCGACCAGCGTGCCTGGCGATTTCGCAGCAACCTGGCCGGCACCGATGATCTCGTTGCGGGCTGCATCATTGCGCCGCCGGGCAAAGGCGGTCCCGCCATAGTCGTTGGGTTTCTGCTTGCTCGAAACTGAAACCCTCGATCTGTCAGAACGGTAGTGCGACGGTGACCGGCGTGCCCCGATTCGTGTGGCCGGCGGCCAGGAGCTTCGTTAGTGCCGCGATGAGTTCCTGCCAGGAGCTTGAGGTCACGCTGACCAGCGATCCAACGCGGCGGTGAACGCTTCCTGGTCAGTAACGCTGATCCCGTTGCGGGTCGCGACAACGCGCCACTGCGCAATGACGTCAATCAGATCTCCCCACAACTGGTCAGCGTATGCTCGCTCGAGACCGAAGTTGGCGGCGGTCGCAAACAATGCCCGCTTGCACTCCTCGGCTTCAGTTGCTCCGGCGACACTGGTTGCCCGCCGTGCCGACGGGCGAGGGTTTGGGTTCACATCGAAGATGGGCGACAGGGTCCAGCCGCCACGTGCGCGCAGGACCGCATGGTTCCGCATGTGATCATCGGTGTTGTTGATCGCTATGGAGAAGGCGATGCGTCGCCACAACTCGACGAGGTCGGCGCTCACCTGGCTTCCGTGCTCCGTCAGGCCGTCGACAAGTTCGAGGTAGTCGCACGTGCCGCCGTCGCTGGCACCGATCAAGGACTTGGCGCTCAGGTACGGGATTCGATGCTCTCCATCGCGATCAAAACGTTTGACGAGCAGTACCGGGTCGCGCCCGACTTCGATCAGCTGGTGGGCCGGAGTCCGAAGCTCGCACGCCTCTGCCAAGTCGAGGGCGACTGCCTCCCAGCGCAACACGTCCCACTGATCGTCATGCTGAGGGAACTTCGCAATATGCAGAGCCGTTCCGTCGATCACCGATGCTTTCGGTCGTGCTCCACCAAGTGAGCCCGAGCCCGCAGCGAGGAGAGCCGCGAGCGCCTCGTCGGTGGTGTCGGAGTCGTCACCTGTTGTGACCTGCCTGGTCGCTTCGAGCAGCGACGCCAGTTCAAGGATCTTCGGTACCTGCGCGCTCTGCGCGAGGAACGGATGGTTGTCGTCGAGGCAGAACCTCAGTGCGCCCTGCCGGGTCAGATCGTTCACGCCCAGCAAGTAGTCGAGTTCCGTTGGTGTCGGTGCGGCGTGTCCGGCGATCCGAGCCAGCGTTGCAAGTTGCCTGGTGATCAAGTTCCGCCCCCAAGCGTCGGGTGCGCTGTCGTCAAACGCCCCCGGCAACCCTTCGACCACGGTCGCCCTCGTTTGGAGCGACAGATCGGGGCTGACATCCCAGCCCGGACCGGAGAGGAACCCGTCGTCGTAGGAGAAATCCGTCGTTTCGATCCCGCGAACGCGGCTGATGCGCGCGGTTCCGACGGGCACGGTCCCATTCGACGAGTCGACATGCACCCGAATTGACGTCATCGACGTACACGGTGAGGCAATGTCTGATCGGCCCGAGCGCGCCCGAACGCCGTCTCGTAGGGGTCGGTGGCCTGAACGATGTCATCGAGGATCCCGACGGCCCGGCAGACGCTGAGAAAAGTATCCAACCCGACGGAGATGTCACCCCGCTCGAGGCGCGACACAGTCTGTCGAGTCGTGCCGCCGCGCTCAGCGACCTGCTGCACCGTCAGACCGCGGAGCTTGCGCCACGAAGCCAGATGCTCGCCGATGTCGGTTGTGGCTTGTTGTGTGCGGAATGGAATGGGCCGTCGCATGACATGTCACCTCGGCCGCCAGCCTATCTAATGTTAGTTACAGAAGACATTCTATTGGCTAGTGTTACTCTGGAAAAACGCTAAGTTGTGTGTGTCCCGCCAAGCGAGGCTGTATTTCGATCAGCGAGGTCGATGGCGCTGGCGAACCCGCCGCTTCGCCAGCGCCATCAACACGATCCCGAATCCAGCCAGGCAGAATGCCAGCGCGGTCGTTCGGGAGGAATCATTTCCGGTGACCGCGAGAGGCGTCGCGGTCACGGTGCCCGAACCAGAATTGCCGCTGCCGCCCGAGCTCGCCGATGCCGGGGTGGATTGATTACCCGAACGGTCCGTCGAGATCCCGCGAACCGCAGGTGAACCCGCCGTCGTCGGGATGGTCGTTGCGGCAATGGTCGTATTTGGCGCCTTCGTCGTGGAAGGGATGGTCGACGGAATGGTGGTGGTAGTCGTCGTCGTTGTCGTCCCCCCAGCGCCGTCGCGGGGCACCATGGCGGTCACCACGATGGCTTCGCCGGCCTCGTGGGCGAACTCCAACGGGCGGTCGACGATGATCGACCCGAAGGCCGCGATCGTCCGCGTTTCGGCTGTGGCGCCACCGGCACCGATGGTGACCTGGTCGCCGACTCGGAGGTCAGCGCCCTGTTCGGCCCAGCCCTGTTCACCGGTGGGGATCGCTATCTCGACTGCATCGACAGCGGTGCCCTCGAGCACCGTCGTCGCGGGCGAGACGACCAGTGGAATGTCGGGCCCCGCACTGAAGCACTCGCTGTGCAGCGCCGGATCCTCTTGGACTTGGTTGTTCTTCGGGCCGGCCAGCCGGGCCAGCTTGCCGTTGGCGTCGACCACAGTGTTGATGTTCTTGATCGGGGTTCCGAAGGTGACCCGACAACGGCCGACGTTGGCTGCGGCGGTGGTGGCCGCCGGCAGCGCCCGCACCTTGGCGACCGCAGGGATGGCGGCTGCCGGCACGGTGTAGGCCGGAAGTGGGAGAGCGGTCTTGGGGATGTAGCTCCCCGAGTAGACGAATCCGCCGTCCATGTGGATGTGGTAGTCGAACGAGTTCGCCCAACGGCTCTTCGCTCCATTGACACGAACCACGCGGGGCAGTGACGGACCGGGGGCGATCTGCAAGCCAGGCTCACCGGGCTTGAACTGGTTGACCACGAAGTCGACCCCACCGTCCACGTACTTGGTCGTGACGAGGGTGGTCGATTCACCGTGTTGGGCTTGCAACAACGGATCGAGTCGCATCGAGTCGAGCACCCGGGCGTGCTCGGCTGCGGTGAGCGGCGAACCGTCGAGGTGGGTGAACGCGATCGGGTCGATGTCGCCGGTGATCGGCACGAACCGTCCTTCCTTCCGGTTGAACATCTCGACCACGTATTCCTCTTCGCCAGGGGGGCCGACCGAGCGGAGCTGGAACCCCTCGTACTTGCCGAGGTTCTGTTTCGCGAGCCCGAGACTCGATTTCGCGTTCGCCACCGAGTCGGCGGCTGCGTTCGCCTCGTAGTCGACGCTGACGTTGATCCACCCTTGGGAGTCGAGGCGCTTGTACTCCTTTTCGTACTTTCGCCATTCCTTCACGCGGAGCATCTGGCGGTCGAAGGCGTTCTGCCATTCCATCGAACCGGGTTCGAAGCCCGACTCGGCTGCGACCTTGGCCATGGCTTCGCCGATGCTTCCCTCGCCCTTCTCGAACGCGATCAGGGCCTTGGGCTTCTTGAACACCAATCTGCCGATGTCGCTGGCCTTGTAACCCAGCTTGGTGTCCATCTCCGAGATGGTCTTGATCTTGAGGGCTTCGGGCTTGAGTTTGGCGGCGAAATCCCGGATCCACTTGATCGAGGTCTCGTGGCGGGACCGCACGGTCATCAAGATGCCCAGGTCGTCGGCGATTTTCTTCAGTGCCGCGTACTCCGCCTCAGTGATTCCGTAGAGCGTTTCGAGCTGGGCGGGCAGCAGCTCGGTTCCGGATGCCAACGATTCGAGAATCGGGACCAGTTCCTCGATACGAGTCGCAGTGGCCGCTCGACCGACCAGCGGAGCCATGCGCGCATTGAGCGCCTCCTGTACCCGCGCCAAGATGGCGACGGTTGCGGGGGCCTTGGCGATCTTGGCCAACGCGATCGGTATCAGGACCTGGCCGATGGCGTCGGCGCCGTAGCTGGACCACAGTCGCGCGGTGTTC
>JBBRSC010000253.1:0-4891 GCA_038245795.1 Acidimicrobiales bacterium | reverse complement strand
GTCTTGGCTGGCCCGAGTCCGGCAGAACGCCAACGCGGCCGCGCGCTGGGCAGCGAGCGCCACGTCTGCGGGCGTGAAGCCGACCGACTCGGCCGCGAGCCGACGAACCTCGACGTCTCGATGATCGAGTCGCTCGATGGCGGCGAGCCACAGCGCTTCGCGGGCATGCTCATCAGGGGGACCGATGGGAACGATCAGATCGAATCGCCCAGGCCGGATCACAGCCGGGTCGATCGCGTCGATGAAGTTGGTCGCGCAAACAAGCAGCCGCCCTGGCTGAGCACGAAACGGTGGAATCGCCTTCAGCAGCTCGTTCACCACCGACTGCATCTCCGGGCGCCTTTGGCGGCGCGACGCGATCTCATCGAACTCGTCGATGAACACGACCACGTGCTCCAACCCGACCAGCTCGGTGAACGCTCGGCGCAACTCCGACGCCAGCCCGGCGGCGGCCGATGCAAGCTTTGACGGCAGAAGCTCGACGAACGGCCATCCGAGAAGACCGGCGATGCCACGAGCGAACGTCGTCTTGCCAGTCCCCGGTGGCCCGAAGAGCATCACGGTCGCCGGCGCCAACAGGCCGATGTTTCGGGCGGTGACCGGATCAGCAAGTGGAGCGACGATGCGTGCCTCGATCAACGACTTCTCGGTCGACATCCCGGCGACGAGATCCCAGTTGTCCGAGCTGAGCAACTCGCCGCCCCATTCGTCGAGCACCCCGACCTCTGAGGGCATCAGCGGCTCGAGCTTCTCGTACAGGACGAGCCCGTGCGTGGCCACGAATCCTCGGTTCCCCAACGCTTCCTCGCCGACCTGGCCGACTCCGAGGATCGTCGAGATCTTGCGCGCCCCCATGTGCAGCACCCGCTCCTCGATCGCACGCACCAACGCGGAACCCACTCCTTGGTTCCGCCACTCGGGCGCGATCGCAAGGGCCCCGATCCAAGCGGCATCGCCGCTCACCGACGCGGTGACCACCCCGACGATGGCAGCGCCGACGGACGCGACCATCGCCGGCCCCCCCGAACGAAGGTGAACAAGGGTTTCCACAAGATCGACGGGACGAGTGTCCACCTGCCCCTTGGCGAGGTCGACGAGACGAAGCACGCCGTCGACATCACCCGGATGCGCATCGCGAATGGCCCATGACCGATTTGAACTCACGCTTCCTCCTCATGCAGCAGAGGCGTCGGCCGGCGCGGATGCCGGCATGCGCACGAGGTGGTCGAAGGCGCCGAGCATGGCGGTGGACCCAGCGCCCATCGCCACCACGATCTGTTTGAACGGTTCGGTCGTGCAGTCGCCGGCAGCGAACACTCCCGGCACCGACGTCTGCCCGCGATCGTCGATCACGATCTCGTTGCGATCCGACAGCTCCACGGCGCCGGCCAGCCATTCGGTGTTCGGCAGCAGCCCGATCTGCACGAAGATCCCGTCGAGATCGATCGGCTCCACGGTGTCGTTCGCTCGGACGCGGTAGGTCAACCCGGTGACCTTGTTGCCGTCCCCGAGCACCTCGGTCGCCATCGCGCCGACGATCACATCGACGTTCGGCAGGCTGCCGAGCTTCGTCTGCAGCACGTCGTCGGCCCGCAGTCGGACATCGAACTCGATCAGCGTGACCCGCTCGGCGATCCCGGCAAGATCGATCGCCGCTTCGACTCCCGAGTTGCCGCCGCCGATCACCGCCACTCGCTTGCCCTTGTAGAGCGGGCCGTCACAGTGCGGGCAGTAGGCGACGCCACGATTGGCGTACTGCGTCTCACCGGGGATGTCCATCCGCCGCCAGCGAGCGCCGGTCGTCAGGACGACCGAGCTGGCCTCGAGCGCAGCGCCGTTCTCGAGCTCGACACGAATGAGACGAGTGTCGTGGGCCGGGACCAGCTTGACGGCACGCTGGTTCGTCATGATGTCCACGTCGTGACGGGCGACGTTCTGCTCGAGCTCGGCCGCGAGCCGCGGCCCCTCGGTGTACGGGGTCGAGATCAGGTTCTCGATGCCGAGCGTGTCAAGCAACTGGCCGCCGAATCGCTCGGCGACGATCCCGGTGCGGATGCCCTTCCGTGCGGCGTACACGGCTGCCGACGCGCCGGCGGGACCACCGCCGACGATCAGCACGTCGAAGGGATCCTTGGCGTCGATCTGTGCCGCAACGCGCTCCGCCCCTCCCGCATCGAGCTTGCCGACGATCTGTTCGAGGCTCATCCGCCCCTGATCGAACAGTTCGCCGTTGGCGAACACGGTCGGCACCGCCATCACCGTGCGCTGTTCGACCTCGTCGGGGAACAGCGCTCCGTCGATCGTCACGTGTTCGATGTTCGGATTGATCACGCTCATCAGGTTCAGCGCCTGAACGACGTCGGGGCAGTTCTGACAAGACAGCGACACGTACGTTTCGAAGCGGTAGACCTGATCGATCCCGCGGATCTGCTCGATCACGTCCGGCGAGGCGGTCGACGGATGGCCTCCGACCTGCAGGAGGGCGAGCACGAGCGACGTGAACTCGTGACCCATCGGGATCCCAGCGAATCGGACCGTCACGTCCGAACCGACCCGGTTGATCGAGAACGAGGGGCGGCGCCCGTCTTCACCGGTCGGGTCGTAGCTGATCGACTCCGAGAGGGCTTCGATCTCCGTGAGGAGCTCGGCGAGCTCGGCCGACTTCGCCGAGTCGTCGAGCGATGCGACGAGCGAGATCGGGTTGGTGATCTTCTCGAAGTGGGTGGCGAGCTGAGACTTGAGCTGGGGGTCGAGCACGGGGCCATCCGTTCGGTTCGAAGGGGGTCGGTGATGGTGGCCCCGTGCGGCGGGGGGACCGCCCGGGGCCACGGAATCGGTCGGCTAGATCTTGCCGACGAGGTCGAGCGACGGGACGAGGGTGTCGTCGCCCTCTTCCCACTTGGCGGGGCACACCTCGTTCGGGTGCTCCCGCACGTACTGGGCGGCGCGTACCTTGCGCAGCAGCTCGCTGGCGCTCCGGCCGATGTTGCCGGCGTTGATCTCGACGATCTGGATGCGGCCGTCGGGGTCGATGACGAACGTGCCCCGTTCGGCCAGCCCCTCGTCCTCGATGAGCACCTCGAAGTTCCGGCTGATAGCGCCAGTCGGGTCGCCGAGCATCGGATACCTGATCTTCGAGATCGTGTCCGACGCGTCGTGCCAAGCCTTGTGGGTGAAGTGCTTGTCGGTCGAGACCGAGTAGACCTCGACGCCCAGACGAGTGAAGTCGGCGTAGTGGTCGGCCAGGTCTCCCAGCTCGGTCGGGCACACGAAGGTGAAGTCGGCCGGGTAGAAGAACATGATCGACCACGTACCGCGCAAGTCGTGGTCGGTGACGCCGACGAACGTGCCGTTGTGGAACGCGGTGGCGGTGAAGGGCTTGATCTCGCTGTTGATGAGGGACATGGTTGGCTCGCTGTCTCGGGGGTGGGGCTGGGGGAGGCTTCGACGATCACCGACTGGCTGTCTCTCGCCGCTGCCGTGTCGAACGATCGACCCGACCCGTTCAAACCTATCGACCGGCCGAACAAATAGTGCTAAGGTGTGCCTATCGCCACGCGGCCCCCGCGACAGCGGTGACTGGCCGTCATGTCGCAGCGTCCGTGCGACGCATGGTTCGGATGACGTCCCGTAGCAGCGCTGCGACGTGGTAGCCGATGACAACCGTGACAACGAGTGCGACCGCCGGGTCCAACCAGTACATCCCGCCAGTCACGAGGATGATGGCGCCCGTGGCGGCAACGCCCGCGGCCGCCGCGGCATCAGCGAGCGTGTCGAGAAGAACAGCGCGCATGTTGGCTCTGTCGCCATTGGTGTCTTCATCATCGTCGTCGTCGCCTCCGAGTATGAACGCGCCGATGAGCATGACCACGGCTGCGATTCCGCTCGCAACGATCACCGGCGGGCCGTCGACCGCCCCCACCCCATCGACGAGGCGTCGTGCCGCCTCGACGAAGACGACGACCACGACCAGTGCAAGGAAGACCCCGTTGGTCAGCGCCGCGATTGCGGTCGCTCGCGGATAGCCGTTCGGCCGGCGCCGTGTCGGCGGACGTCGGCCGAGGGTGATCGCCACGAGGCTGACCACGATGGCGAACGCATCGGCGAGGTAGTCGCCCCCGGCCGCAAGCACACCCAACGAATGGGCCATGATCCCCACGGCCACGAGTCCGGCGACGAGGGCGAGGTTCAAGACCAGAACGATCATCAGACGGGTCTCGCGGCTCACTCACACAAGCGTAAAGAGATGCGCACCGGCCGCGATGTACCAGGTAGATCCTGAAACCGGGTGCCGAGTGATCCGTACGCCGAAGCATCGAGCGCGATCACCACTGTGTGGATCGAAGCCCCCACCCGGGGCGCATCACGCGTCGTGCCTTCGGTCGATGAGGTCGGTGTCGATACGTGAGCTCGGTGCTTTCCGGGTCGAGGCTCACAGGTGCAGATCCTCGTCGGCCACCCGCCCACCGCTGGGGTGATGGCGGGCATCTCCACCTCCACGGTCATCTGATCACCGCTCGCGGCGGCGCGTTCAGCGAGCGAACCGGACCGAACCGGTGGCCGTCGTGCCGTCGAGGTAGGTGGTCGTGAACGTCGTGGGGATCACGCCAGCGCGGTTGGCCACACCCTGCACGTCGACGCTGGCCACGCTCGGGTGACCGGGGAGGTTCGTGAGGTGGAGCTTGAACTCCCCCGAGCCGATCCCCTTGCCGTTGGTCATGATGGCGTCGCCGGCCGCGGTCTGCTGGTGGATCGTGAAGCTGCCGTCGTCGCCATAGCGGTAGGAGTCGACCGAACCGCCCACGGAGAACGGGGCGATGGGCGCCCCGTCGTGGAGCAGGTCACCGGTGATGGTCACGTCGGCCACCAAGGTGCGGGACTCGGGATCGAT
>JBBRSC010000252.1:0-4919 GCA_038245795.1 Acidimicrobiales bacterium | reverse complement strand
TTGAAGACGGCAACTACGAGCCACCGTGCCCCGTGTGCGGCGAATCACTCGAAGCCGTTGCCATCACCGAAGACGTGGCGTGCGATCCGCGCAATGTCTACGCCGCCACCAAACTGCACCAGGAACATCTGGCGTTCGCGTTCGGCGCCGAGCATCGCTCCGACGTGACCGCCCTGCGCTTCCACAATGTGTACGGCCCGCGGATGCCCCAGCTCACCCCCTACGCCGGCGTGGCCTCGATCTTTCTCTCGGCGCTCGCTGCCGGCGTTGCCCCGAACGTGTTCGAAGACGGCGGCCAGACACGCGATTTTGTGCACGTCATCGATGTCGCGGCATCAGTCTGCGCGGCGCTGACCAGCGAAGCGCCCGGTAACGGCGCCTACAACGTGGCGAGTGGCGAGCCACGCACGGTGCTCGACATGGCGACGGCGCTCGCCAACGCCGTCGACCCTGCCCTCGCACCGGCAGTGGTCGGGGGATGGCGGGAGGGTGATGTGCGGCACGTTTTTGCGTCGCCGAAGCGGCTCTGGGATGCGTTCGGATGTCGACCGACGGTCCCATTCGATGTCGGTGTGTCCGAGCTGGCGACGGCCCCGCTGCGAGTAGCCTGACACCGTGTTGAACGTCCCACGATCATCGAGAACAGCTGACGTTGGGGTCTTCGGCGGTTCCGGTTTCTACGAGTTCCTGACCGATGTCGAGACCATCGAGATCGACACTCCCTATGGCCCCCCATCGGAGCATCCGCTCGTCGGTTCGGTCGGTGATCGTCGCGTCGCCTTTGTTCCGCGTCACGGCAACGACCATCGAATTCCCGCGCACCAGGTGAACTTCCGCGCCAATATTTGGGCGATGGCGGCGCTCGGCGTCCGCGCCCTGATCGCACCGTTCGCCTGCGGATCGCTGCGGGCAGACCTCGATCGCGGCCATCTCGTCATCGTGGATCAGTTCGTCGATCGGACATCTGGGCGCGTCGGCACGTTCTTCGACGGACCCGAGACGTGGCATCAGCCGCTCGCCGATCCATACGACGAAGCCCTCGGCGCCACGCTGGCGACAGTCGGTACTGAGCAGGGCCTGACCATCCACGAGGGCGGCACGGTTGTCGTCATCGGAGGGCCCCGGTTCTCCACCCGAGCCGAGTCGGCGTGGCATCGTCAGATGGGCTGGGACCTCGTCAATATGACGCAGGCACCCGAGGCCGCTCTTGCGGCCGAGGCCGGGCTGCCCTACGTCGGCATCGGCCTCGTGACCGATTTCGATGCCGGTCTCGATGGAGATCCGACGATTGCGCCGGTGACCCAGGAGGATGTCTTTGCCTACCTGCGGTCGAACGCATCGAACATGGCAGATCTCCTGATGACTGCCATCCCTCGCTTCGACCTCACCTGACCCGGAATTTTGGGCTGGGGATCAGTGGATCAGGTCAATCGAGCCGCGAGGGAACGGCGATCGCCTGAGCGAAGGGTCAGGCCCGTCCGGTCGAGTGACTCGAGCAATGGCACCAGAAACTTCCGCGAATAGCCCGTCGCGTCGCGCAGCTCAGCGATCGTTGCGGTACCCAAGCCCCGGAGCGCATCGCCGATCACATCCGACATCGTCGCAAAGCTGTCGACCGTCGTGAGAAACGGCCCGACAGTCCGAAGATACCCGAAGCGCTGAAGTTCGGCGCGCACACTCGTCGCTAACCCGCTTCGGACCGCAAGGTCCTCGGGTGTCAGTAGAGGCGGGCGTTGTTCGTCGAAGAGGGCTTGGAGCTCCTTCGTCAATTCAATCATCTGCGCCTGCCGTACGGCTGATCGGTCGACTGATGATGGGCGATCTGCCGGGCTGTCTGCGCTGCCGTCATCGGTCACCGTCGTGGCACCTCGACGCATCAGTCCCTCAATATTCATTGGCCCTACGGCCTGAATCAATGCCGCCGTCGGCATCGTTCCATGATGTTCCGCAATCACGACGCGACCGAGTGACTCGGTCCGATCGCGCAGATCGTGGAGCTCCCCCGCTCGGTACCGCGCTCGCAACGACGCGAGATCGTGCAGAGCCGGGGACGGGTCGACCGCCAGGACAATCCCTCCCCCGACTGTCCGCTGAACCGACTCATCACGGAGGACGAATCGATCACCCATCGAGATCGGGGCAATGGGCGCGGCGGCCCGGAATCGGACGAGACGCGGTTCGTGTTCTCCGCCCGGTTCAGGGTCCAGGTAACGAATGCGAACTGGAACACTTGTCGTTCCGACGAACAGCCGGTACGAGCCACGCTCGCGTGGCGTCGCGACAAGCGAGCGGACGAGTGTGAGCGAGGCGTGAACATGCTCGCCCCCGCCCCACTGTTCGCTGCGCACCACGGCTCCGCCACGTCCGGTGGCGCCCGCCCTTCCTGCGACATTCAGCGCCACCCGATGTCCCGGTTCAGCAGCCGACGCTGGAACACCATTGGCGTGGACGGACCGAATCCGAACCTGATCGACGCTGTCGCCGTGAACGATCTGCAGCTGGTCACCCTCGGCGATCGATCCGCCGGTCAGCGAGCCAGTCACGACGCGCCCGTGGCCCGACAGCGTGAACGAGCGATCGATCCACAACCTCGGGCGACTGATCGACGTTGAAGACCACCTCGACGCGTCGCTGCCGACCAGTGCGTCCAGTGCCGCACGAAGTTCGTCGATCGTCGACGGTTCGCTGGCGGCAGTCGGCACGATCTCGCAGCCCTCGAGGAAGGTTCCCGTAACTCGCTGCCGCACCTCGGCCACCATTGGATCGATGGATGCGTCGCCGAGCAGATCGGTATGCGTGAGCGCGATCACCCCGGAGCGCATGCCAAGCAGATCAAGGATCTGAACGTGTTCTTCGGTCTGTGGCTTCCAGCCCTCGACCGCCGACACGACCAACAGCGCCGCATCGACCGAACCGCAGCCCGACAGCATGGTCCTGATGAATCGGTCGTGGCCAGGTACGTCGACGAAGGCCACTGAAGCTCCGGACGGAAGCGTCGCAAACGCGAAGCCCAACTCAATGGTGAGACCCCGAGCCTGTTCCTCGGCGAGACGATCGGGATCAGTTCCGGTGAGAAGTTTGATCAAGGTCGACTTGCCGTGATCTACGTGCCCGGCGGTGATCACCATCATGGCTGTTCGATGGCTCCTCGTATGGCCTCTCGTACGGCTTGGGCGAGGCGCTCATCGTCGGCTGCCCGGATCGAGCGAAGGTGAAAGCGGACCGAGTCATGACCGGTCACCGCCACCACCGTCGGTGTTCCCCGACGAAGCTCCTTCATGAGACGATCCGGGCTCGACGCCGCCACCGACACCATCACATCCGGGATGTCAGCCGTCGCCAAGCATCCGGCACCGACGGCGCCAACCGCCGGTTGCACCTCCGCCGCCGCGAGATCAGAGACAGCCGCTGCAAGCAGGCCAGCACGACGGGTCAACTCCTCGATCGTGATCGTCGCCATGATCCAGAACGGGATCTCGTCGCCGGCGGTGCCGTCAAGGTAGGTGTCGAGCGTGGATTCGAGATACGCAGCTCGCGTCTTGTCGTAGCGGAGTGCGCGTGCCAACGGATGCGCGCGAATCGTGTCCATCAATGATGTCGAACCGACAAGGATTCCGCTCTGGGGGCCTCCCAGCAACTTGTCCCCGCTGAACGCCACCAGATCAGCGCCGTCATCGAGGAGCTGCCGAACGCCTGGCTCCTCGACCAGCCAGGCAGGAGGCCCGTCGTTCAGCCACGGGCATCGAGCGTCGAGCAAGCCCGAACCTGCATCAACGAGCAGCGGGACCCCGCCGCCCGAACTGATCTCAGCACGTTCGCGTGTCGACACCGAAGATGTGTAGCCAACGACCCGATAGTTCGACGGATGGACTTCGAGCATCAGCGCGGTCTCGCCGCCGAGCGCGTTCTGAAGGTCAGACGGATGCACGCAGTTGGTCGTTCCGACTTCGCGGAGTCGTGCGCCGCCCTGAACGATGACGTCGGGAATCCTGAACGAGCCGCCGATCTCCACCAACTCGCCACGAGCGACGATCACTTCTCGACCGGCCGCCAGCGCGCTCACCGCTAGGAGAACTGCCGCGGCATTGTTGTTGACAACGAGCGCTGCTTCCGCGCCCGTCAACGCGCACAAGGACCGTTCGAGACCCCCCAACCGCCGACCACGTTCCCCGGTCGCCGCGTCGAACTCGAGATCGACGGCGATGGCAGGCGGCGATCCCTCGACGGCAATCGGCGCGCGCCCAAGGTTCGTGTGCAGCAACACACCGGTGGCGTTGAGAATTTCGGTCAACGGTCGATGGGCGAGCAGGTCATCGCGCAACGCACTGTGGAGCTCCGCGAGCTCGGGCACCTCTCTGCCGCCGGACACCATCTCTTGGCGTGCAGCCTCGATCACGCGGCGTGCAGCATCTCTGACCCTGCTGGGCGAGGCCATGTCGGCGCTGGACCGCGCCAGCGCATCGACCTGGGGCAGCAATCGGCGAGGATCGGGAGTGGTCACCGCAATCCTCGACGAACGACGATGCCAGGGTCATCGGTCACGAGTTGGGTGAGCTGTCCCACGACGTGAGCTTTCACTCCGGCCGCTGCGAGTTCGATCAGACACTCATCGACGTGCGCTGCGCCAAGAGCGATCAGCAGTCCGCCCGAGGTCTGGGCATCGCACATGGCAATTCTCAGCTCGTCCGGGGTGTCACCCCAGGCGACATCTCGAGCCGCTTCGAGGTTCCGAAGCGTTCCGCCCGGCGCCACGCCGTCAGAAATGAGGTCGATCACCCCGTCGAACAACGGCACCTGATCGACAAACATTTCGAACGTAACGCCGGATGCATGAGCAACTTCAGACGCATGCCCAGTCAATCCGAAGCCGGTGACATCGGTCGCGCATCGAGCGCCCAGCGCCACCGCCACCTGCGAGG
>JBBRSC010000251.1:0-4920 GCA_038245795.1 Acidimicrobiales bacterium | reverse complement strand
GATCCCGATTCTGGTCGCGCTGCTCGTTCGGCTGAATCGTCAATACGAGAACGAACGCCTTGAACTCGAAGAGGACGCACTCGCGGCAGCAGCAGCGCCGATCATGCGACGGCATGTGGCGCTGGTGTTCATCAATGAGTTGGACTCATCGGCTGCGCGGGCCATCCAGTACGCGCGGACGCTCATCCCGGACGAGCTGCGGGCCATCCATATCGCCGTCGACGCGGATCGTGCTGTGCGATTGCGGGATCGATGGGCGCAGCTTGCGCTGGCACGGATACCGCTCGAGATCGTGGAGTGCGCAGATCGACGCGTCACACGGGCCGCAGTGGACCTGGTGTTCAGCGAGCTCGACGGCGACACCGAAGTCACGGTGATGTTGCCTCGCCGGGTCTATCGGCGATGGTGGCACCGGCTGCTCCACGACTCAACGGCCGAGCAACTCTCGATGGCGATCGGAAAAATGCCGCACGCCAACGTCACGACGGTGCCGTTCCAATTTGAGCGGGTACCGACCAAGGTCGTTCACGACTCGTCGGCTCACAAGCACTGATGAGAGAGGTCGACGTGGTCTCACCGATCGGTGAGGTCCGCTGGCGACAGCAGGTGGTGGTTCGCGGACGGGTGCGCTCCATGCGGATCACCCATGCAAACAACGGCGGTGGAACTCTGGAGCTCGTGGTGGTCGACGAGACCGGCGGGTTGACGGCAATGTTCGCTGGACGGACCGAGCTTCCCGGTGTCGACCTTGGAACGACGGTCGAGTTACGAGGCCGTGCTGGCACCCTCCGCCGCTACTTGGCGTTGCTCAATCCCACTATCGAGATCTTGGTCCCGGAGTGAACCCCTGGCAGTCGTATTGGCCTCGTTGATCGCGGTCTCTTCTGGTGTCGGTGGACGTACGATGATCTGACCACTACACATATCTGGAGGTCGACATGCTCGGAGAAATCTTTGGTGAGCAAGGGCTCATCGTGCTTGCCCTGGCACTGATTCTGCTGTTCGGCGGGACAAAAATTCCTCAGCTGGCTCGCTCGTTGGGCCAGGCCAAGAAGGAGTTCGGCGAGGGTATGGCTGAAGGCAAGGAGGCGGAGGCCACAGCGCCCGTTCCGGACGTCGTCATGCCGCCGCTTGACGCTCCCGTGTCGCTCGACGCTCCGACACCAGTAGCTCTACACGAGCGGGCGGAGGCGACCCATCGCAGCGATGGAGTCATTGATTCGAAGCACCTCCTGGGCGGCTGATGACAAACCGACCACGAGAACCGCTTCGGTGGCCGTTGTGGTTCGTATGCGATCGACAGCTCGCAACGCTGTCGCATCAACGAAGTACACGTCGCTGACGTCGACCACCACGAGATGATCAGCTGACGCAGTACTGGTCGCAGCGCGAACAGCGGTCGTGAGAGTTGCGGCGGCAGCGATGTCGGCCGTGCCGTGAGCCACCAACCGGAGTGGAGCGCTATTGCTGGAGATGGGAGAGTCGAGGAGGGTGAGCGTACTCATAAGGGTCCTTCCCTGCCGAAGCCGGATGTCGTGTTGGATTTAGCACTAACTCGTCGGCACCGCCTCGCATTCCCTTTGGCGACGATGGGACCAACGTGACATGAGACGCAGGTCAGTCGGCCTTCGAGGCGGAATGGTCCCCAGGGAATCGGCGTTGCTCTGTGCATGAACGCACATGCCAGGCAACGGATCACCACAGCCGGCTTCGGCGCGCTGAACAGCCTCGTGCTGCCGGTCGCCCAACGTGGGTGGTTTTCCCCGTTACGGGTCGGCCTCGGTCTGATCCGGCTCGATGTCGTCGGTCGGAGCAGTGGGCTCCAGCGCTCGATTCCGTTGCTGTCGGCGCGGGTTGGAGATCGGCTCGTGGTGAGCACCGTGCGCCAAGACTCGCAATGGGTGCGCAATGTTGACGCAGCTCGGGCGGCAACCGTCTGGCTCGATGGAGATGCAAGATCAGCGTCCGCCAGTGTGCGGACCGGCCCGCTCCAGGTCGTCGTGCTCGACCTGGAGCCGGCCCAGGCCTGACGCCCGAAGAAGCTTCGGCCGGTGGACTCCCCACAACATCTCGGTTGTCGCAATTGACCATTTGAGGCTCGCGCCCTTTTGGGAATTCGATCACCGTGATATGGTCAATGGGTCGTCAAATGACGACGGCGGGGCGACTACTCAGGGAGAATCATGGCGGAGCTATTTGGAATGAAACTGCGGGCGGTCGCACTTGGGCTGGGCACCGCAACAATTGCGTTGTTGGGCACAGGTTGCGTCGGTCCATCGGGCGGGCCCACCTGTACCGACACGGTCACGACCATTCAGGTCGGCGACCCCGGCAACAACCCTGCTTCGTATCCCGCATCTGGCTGGTGGAGCGCTGACACCCGAACCAACGGTTCGGTCGTCGTCGACTCTTCACTCGGCGCTCCCATCGGATTCGGTTGCACCTCGGCGAAGCTCACCACCGGTGTAGCCACGGGAACGCCGTTGCAGGACAAGGCTCAGCTCTTCAGCTTCGCTCTCGCCGGTGGGGGAACTCCGCTCAGCAGCATCAATACCATTAGCTACTGGGCCAACCGATCCTCGGGCGGCCCGGCGGCAACCGTCGCGTTGAACGTTCAGATTACGGGAACGGGCGTGCCGACCGGTTTCGCCACCCTTGTGTACGAGCCGTACAACCAGAGCGGTACTCAATCCGCAATCGTGAACGGCACCTGGCAGCAGTGGATCGGCACCGCGACCACCCCCGGCGACGGTCTGTGGTGGACGAACAAGATCCCCTCAGGCCCAGGCAGCCAGAGCGCTCCCATGCCATGGGCGTCCTTCCAGGCGCTGTATCCCTCGGCCGCCATCGGTGGTTACGGCTTCAACCTTGGGTCGAACAATCCGAACATCGTGGCCGCGGCTGATGGTCTGGTCTTCGGCACGACCACCACCGACTTCTGATCCATCAGGACCCCGTTCGGGTCTGAATGCAACTCAATCGGCACGGGGCCCCTTACGGGGTCCCGTGCCGCGTCCGTTGAAGCTTCGGCATGTTGGACGATTTGGGCAGAAGCGGCCCACCAATTGATCCATTCGGGCTAAGTTCGCCACGTCCGCTCGACCGCTGAGACGGAGTACTCATGGGTCATCGTGTTTGTCGACAGCCAGCTCGATCATCACGCGTCGGCGTCGGCGTCGGGGTCGGGGTGCGTGCGGTCATCGTGTCGCTGATACTGACGTCGGCATGCGGCGGCGGCAGTGACACCACGGCCGGTCCAGCGACATCGACGCTCCGCAGCGTTCCAACGACCGTGGCTTCCCCACCGGCCAAGCTGGTGCCCAGAACGTGTGACACGGCGGCCAACTTGCCGCCAACGACCTGTTACTGGCTCGAGGTTCCGGAACGTCGAGATCGCCCCGACGCTCGAACCATCAAGCTTTGGGTGGCGGTGCTCACTCCGGCCGTGACTCCGGCCACCGCAACGCCGTTGATCTTTCTTTCCGGTGGCCCCGGCGGTGCGGCGTCGACGGACTTTGTCAGTGGCAAGGTCACATTGGTTGGCGAACCGGTACCCATTGTTGTGCTCGATCAGCGTGGCTCGGGTCGTAGCGAACCCCGCCTCGATTGTCGGGAGCTATCGCCGGCGTTGGATTCGACCCATCCGTGGAAGGAACGTGTCGACCACGCCAAGGCCGCAGCCACAACATGCCGCCAGGCACTCGAGCAGTCGGGGGTCGACTTGAACGGCTATGACACCATCGAGAATGCCGCGGACATCGTCGCGCTGCGCAAGGCCCTCGGTTACAGCTCGTGGGATGTGGGGGGCGTCAGCTATGGGGGACGCGTCGCACGAGAGGTCTACCGCCAAGATCCCGATGGTGTCCGCTCGTTGATCCTCGACAGCTCGGTCACGACCGCTCCGATGGGACCAGCGAGCGTCGCGCGACGAGCCGACGACGCGATCAGCCGACTCGTGGGGGCCTGTTCCGCGCAACCGGTCTGTGTTGCAGCTCACGGAGACATCGGCGCTGAACTCCGCGGCGCCGCTGCCTCTCTTGACGTTCAACCTCACATCGTCCCGGGAACAGCCGGGGCGAAGCCCACCACGCTCGCAGGAGACGAGCTCTACAACGGCACATTCCAGGCGATGTACCGAACTGACATCATTCCGCTCCTACCAGCGGCCGCTGCCGCTCTCGGGAAAGGGGATTTCTCGATCCTTGACATCCTGGCCGGGCAGTTGAACAGCGCACCCTCAGCGGACCCGCGCGATGACTCCGCTGTCGCCACGTTCTCGGTCATGGTGTGCGCCGACGAAGGCTCAGCGTTGACTGAGGCGGATCGCACTGTCCTCGCCGACCCCGGCAAGTGGTCGACGCTGATCGCGGGGTGGCCCTACATCGATTGCGACGAGTGGGGTGTGGATCCCGTGCCCGGTGGACGGCTCGAACAGCCATCGGGCGAGTTGCCCGTTCTCGCCACCTCAGGTCAGCTCGACCCGATCGCGCCTCCATCGTTCGGCGACGAGATCCGAAATCAATTCCCCAAATCGACAACGGTCGTCTATCCCGGAGGGGGCCACGGTGTGCTGTTCATGAATGAGTGCGCAACAAAGATCGCTCTGGCCTTCTATGCAGCGCCGGCAGCTGCGGTCGACTCAGCGTGCGTCTCGACGATCCCGGCACCATTTTCCACCCCGTGACCGTCGGGGACGGGCGCCCGACGTTGAAGTTCTCCGCGCGCGTCAGTTCGGGCGACGTTGCGCGATCAGGGAGTAGAAGGGGATGAACGAGGCTGCGTTGTGGTCTGAGCCGCTTGCGGCGAATCGAGTCAGCGCTGCATCCCAACGCTCGACGTCGTCGGACGTCGCATAGCCGGCGGCGATCATTGCGTCGCGAGCGGCCCACGCTGGTGGTCGGATCGACTCCGGACCTGGGG
>JBBRSC010000250.1:0-4945 GCA_038245795.1 Acidimicrobiales bacterium | reverse complement strand
CGCCCAACGGCTGATGTCGCGGCCGCGCAAGTCGATCCGGCCGCTGTCGATGTCGTGGAAGCCGGAGATGCAATCGAGCAGTGTGGTCTTGCCGGCGCCGTTCTGGCCAACGAGCCCGACGATCTCACCCGGGAAGACCTGCAGATCGACTGCATCGACGGCGACCGTTCCGCGAAAACGCTTGCTGACCTCGAGGCACTCGAGAATCGGTCCGGCGTGAGGCAATGTGGTCGGATCCGTTCCCCGCAACGCGCTGATCAACGACAGGTCAATGGACTCCAGATTGAGAGTGTCGGGATCGTCTGACTTATCAGGTTCCGTCGATGGGTTCGCCGCCGCCAACGCCGAGGCCCCCTGAAGGAACACCGATCGCAGGATGTCTGGTCGCTCCAACAGATCTCGTGTCGGGCCGTCGAACCGAACTTGGCCCTTTTCCATGAACAGCGCTCGATCCGCCAGTGCCAGCGCTACGTTCACTGATTGCTCGACCACCACAATGGTGGCTCCCTGGGCATTCAGCGCCCGGACGACATCGAGCAACTGCGCCACGATCGTGGGTGCCAACCCTAATGACAGCTCGTCGATGAGCAGCACTGACGGTCGCAACAGAAGCGTCTGGGCGAGCGCCAATTGTTGTTGTTCGCCGCCCGACATGTCGCCCGCCATGTTGTGAAGGCGTCGCCGAAGCGATGGAAAGAGATCAAGTACCTGCTCGGTGTCAGCGGAGATCCGTTCGCCGTCAGATCTGAATGTCCACGTCGCCAATCGCAGATGCTCCGAGACCGTGAGCGTCGGAAAGATGCTGCGACCACCCGGCATCAGCGCCACCCCGCGCCGCACGATCTCCTCTGCGCGACGTCCGCTTAGGTCGTCGCCGCCGAAGCGCACCTTCCCCTTCGATGGTACGAGACCAACCATGGCCTTGAGGATCGTCGACTTCCCGGCACCGTTGGTGCCGAGCAATGCGAGGATCTCCCCGCGCCGAACATCGATCGATACACCAAAGAGCACTTGAAGTTGGCCGTACGAGACGTCGATGCCGCGCGCGCTGAGGATGGTTGCAGCATCGGCCGTGCCCGGCTGGTCAGTGTGCGACGCCACAGCCTCGACAGAGTTCGACGACAATCCGTCGAGCGTGATGCTGCGATGGCGTGCCAGCGTGCGGACAACTGCATCACGCAGCGCGAACCCGATCTGCGCGAGTCCTCCCGGGATGATCCACAACACGATCAGCATGCCGGTCCCCGAGACCACCAGACGAACATCGGAACCAAGGACGTCACGTAACGCTCGCAGCCCTCCGCCGCCCAACAATCCGCCGAAGGCCGAGGACATGCCGCCGATCGTCGTCCACGAGAACACATCGACACTGTCCGTCGGAGGAAACGACTGCACCCTGACTCCTTCCAGGACCACAACGTTGAGGGCCCCTGCCAGTCCGGCTATGGCGCCCGAGAACACAAATCCGGACAGGGAGATCCATCGGCTGGGGACCGACATTGCCTCCGATGCTTTCCGGTTATCGCGAGTGGCAATGAGGAGACGCCCGGTTCTGGATCGTCGAACCCCGCGGACGGCGAGGAGGACCAACCCGAGGGTGGCCAAACAGAACCAGTACATGCTCCGCTCGTTGCCAAGATCCCAACGCTGCCAGAGCACCGGCCGGCGTAGGTCACCCGGGATGAGTTCGGGGAAGACGTCCGGATTGAGCACGTAGCCGTCGAGGACGACGGCGAACGACAGGGTGACGACGGCCAGGAATGGTCCCCGAATACGCAGGGCGGGAAATCCGAGGAGCAGTGCCACGATCGCCGTCCCGGCCGATGCGGCGGCCATGGCGACAAACAGGTCGAGGTTGTACCGGGCCAACAGATTCCCGGCGATCACGGCGCCGACGCCGACCAGTGCGAACTGTCCGAGGCTGATCTGGCCGTTCCAACCGGTGAGCACCACCAGCGATACCGCAACGATTCCCCAGACCACGGCAATCGTCAGCGTGAACGTGTGCGAGGGACTGAGGAAGATCGGCAGTGCGACACCAACGGTGCCGAGAGCGACGAGCAACGTCGCGGATGACCATTGGAAGGAACGGAGGCGGCGAATGGCGAGCGGTACGGGCCTCGCCGAGCCTGAGTCCTGCCACGATGAGTCTCCATCGAGGGCGCGCGATCCGCCAGCCCGTCGACTCAACAACGCGCCGAGGATGACGACCAGCAGCACCACATCGGACAGTGAACTGATCGAGGTGTTCCAGCGGGTGACCTGATCGACGGCGCCCAGGAACAGTGCGGCGAAGAAGGCCACGGGAAGTGATTCCATGCGTCCCACGAGGGCGGCCGCCAGCGCTGGCAGCAGGATCGCCGGTCCTGTCGCCGCGGTTGGGATGGTCCCCACGAACGGCCCTTTCAGGAAGAACGTCAGGGTCGCCAGTCCCCCGGCGATTCCCCAGACCAACAGGTTGATCCGTCCGACGGGGATTCCGAGGAGCCGCGCCCGGTCGCTGTTCTCGGCAGCTGCTCGGATGGCCATACCTGCTGCCGAGCGCTTCAGGAACCATGCCAGTGCTAGGACCACGAGCGGCGCGACGCCCAGGATGAGCAGGTGATCGCCATTGATGACGGTCGTCCCGATATTGAACGATGTCGAGCTCAAGGGCGTCACGTACCCGCCGAAGGACACTGCCTTGTTCCCTTCACCGAAGATGTAGGGCGGCAGAAGAATCTCGATGCCACCCAGAAGTTGGGTGAGGCCGATCGTCGCAACGGACAGCACCAACCGAGACGACGAGTTGAATCGACGTATCACGACGAACTCGATGGCAACTCCAAGCACGACACCAGCAGCGACACCCACGAGAATCGCTACCGGGTACGGCCAATTCCAGATGAGGAACAGGCGCAGGCACGACAGTCCAAGTGCCGCTCCCATGGCGCCGTACGCGAAATTGATGACACGACTCGAGCGGTACAGCAGGATCAGGCCGAGAGCTGCGAGTGCCGTGGCGGCCCCGAGGATCACCCCGTTGATCACCACGCCGATCGGCGCGCCTTGCGGGAGGGACCAATTGGCGATCAGCCAGACGGGAATCGCCGACATCACGACCATGGCGCCGCGGGCGACCGCAGGCAACGACCGCCAGCTCGCCCCCAGTTGCGCCGTCGACGTCGACGGGCTCGCACCTCGAGCGATCATCTCGGAACGTTGGGCTCGCCAGCGGGGAACTGCCCGATGGGATATCGCCGTCCAGGATTGGGGTCGACCCAGGTGCCGGGGTCGCCGGTTTGAGGCGAGATGGCGTCCTTGTTCCAGTAGACCTCGCGGGCGTCCTGGCTGGTCGTGTAGTCACCCGGACCGAACTTCCACGTACCGAACGGACCCGAGGTCGACGGATATCTGAACATGCCCTGCTCGAAGGTCTCCGGTGTCAGATTCGGCCCGGCCATCTGGATCCCGATGGCCAAGAGCTGCAGCTGGTAGTACATGATGTCGGCCGCCTGGGAAGGCTCCTCGTTGGGCCGAACGGCCTTGAACGCCCGATACCCGATGCCGGCCTGGATGGCCTGAGTCGGCCCCGCGAAACTCACCCCGAACGCGCCGTTCCATGCCTGCTGATCGAAGATCTGCCCGACAAGGTCCTGGTCGGTCAGCGCCACGCCGGTTTCGACCCACTCTGGCTGATACTGCTGCTCTCTTGCCTTACCCGTCAGGAACACAAGGATCAAGGGATCGCATCCGCAGAGCACCGTGGTGATGTTCTGGCTCTTCAACTTGGCGATCAGCGACGTTGCCTGCGGTGCCATCTGATTGATGTCGAGTTTGTACGACTGGTTGAGGATGATCTCGGCCCCCTTGCCTGCGTCGGTGACGACCTTTTGGCCTGCCTGCGCGCATTCCTGATACCAGGAGTTCTCGGGCGCCAGGATTGCGGTGCGGCGTGGTTGGTTCTGCAACGAACCGCCCGCGTAGGCAGCGGGCTTCCCGGCCAGCTTGGACAGGTAGTACGACGACGCAGCTTCGACAACGGTCGAGCAGTCGGTAAACGGACTCCAGACATAGGGCCGACGCTGGGTGAGCCATTGCCGCGACAGATACGGCGCGCCGACCGAAATGACCTTCCGGCTGTAGAGGGCGTCGGCATAGGGGGCGCTGACGCCGCCCGCATCGGCGAACGCTTTGAGCTCACTCGAGACCTTGAGCGCGTCGCCCTTGGCGCCCTCCTGGCCGCCACCGAGGACCTCCTTTTCGATTTCGCCCTGACCCTCGTAGATCTTGAGCTCCAGTTTGCGGCCATAAAACTGGTAGGTCGCGTTGAGGTAATCGACGATGCCATTCAGTGTGGCGGTGATCTTCTGCCGGCTTTCGTTCGGAATCTTGGCGCCAGCGGCCTTGCTGATGGCGTCGAGGAGCCCGTTGTCGAAGGACTGGATTCGGAGGCTGATGGTGATCTTGTCAGCGCTCACACCGACCGATGTGGAACCCCCGTTGTCGCCTGAGAAGGTGAAGCACGGCGGCGAGTAAGGATCGGCTGGAACTTGACGCCCCGGACACGCTGCGACTCCCCCGACACTGTTGGTCCGGGCACCAGCGGCGCCGCCGGTCCCACCCTTGACCGTGGTCCGACCCGGTGCAGCCGCGCCGCTGATGCCCACCCCTGGCGCCGCGCCGGAGCTGGCGGCGCCGGGCACTGTGGTGGATCCACCATCGACCACGGTCGTCGGGTCTGCTGCTCCCGCCGTCCCCATATCGACCGGTGCGTTGGGATCGATGAACCCCGGGGTGGTGGCTGCATCAGTCGGGGAGCTTGTGGTCACGTCCTGGCGGACCGTGGGCACCAGAAGCGAGATGGCGACGAACACCGCGGCGAAACCGACCAAGGGCCAGTATCCCCGGAAGAGTCGCTCCGTGGTTTTGGGTGAACTCATGGAATGATACTTCTTGCGCCTCG
>JBBRSC010000249.1:0-4956 GCA_038245795.1 Acidimicrobiales bacterium | reverse complement strand
CTACAACGTGATGGTCGGCTACTTCAACGATCCTGTCACCACCGCCGAAACCATCGATACCGATGGATGGCTGCACACCGGCGATATCGGGGTCATGGACGATCGAGGCTCGTTGAGGATCACCGATCGCGTCAAGGACATGTTCATCGTCGGTGGCTTCAATGCCTATCCCGCCGAGATCGAGCAGCTGTTGGCCGATCATCCGCAGATCGCTCAGTCGGCGGTCGTCGGCATCCCCGATGATCGGATGGGCGAGGTCGGTCACGCCTTCGTGGTTGCCCGACATGGCACCGACCCAGATCCCGCCGAGATCATCAGTTGGGCACGCGCTCACATGGCCAACTACAAGGTCCCCAAGGTCATCCACCTGGTCGACACCTTGCCACTCAACCCCTCGGGCAAGGTGCTGAAATACGAACTCCGCGATCGACTGACATCGCCAACGATTCCGCCATCATCCGCTGATCAGACAGGTACCGCATGAGATTCGCCCAGGCCCTGATCGGGGCTCGCACCGAAGACTTCTCCGCCATCAGCCAAGCTGCCGAGGCAGCGGGCTTCTCGTCGATCGCCGTGTCTGATCACGTGTTCTTCCCGGAGCAGCTCGACTCGAAGTACCCGTATACGAACGACGGGAAGCCCCAATTCTCGCCACTGGCGGACTGGCCTGACGCCTGGGTCCTGATTGCCTCGCTCGCCGCGGTGACCACGACGATCGAGTTCATGACCAACGTGTACGTCCTGCCATTGCGCAATCCGTTCGTCGTGGCGAAAGCGGTTGGCACGGCTGCGGTGTTGTCGAAGAATCGGGTGCGGCTGGGCATCGGCGCGGGGTGGATGCGCGAGGAGTTCGATCAGCTCGGTCAGCCGTTCAACAAGCGGGGCTCCCGACTCGATGAGGCCCTCGAGGTCATGGCGGCGCTGTGGACCGGGGACATGGTCGAGCATCACGGTGTGCATTTCGACTTCGACCGGTTGCGGATGCTGCCAGCACCCAGCAAGCAGATTCCCATTTACGTCGGCGGCCACAGCGAGGTGGCGCTCCGACGCGCCGCACGTCACGACGGATGGATCGGCGTGAACTACCCAATGGACCAGCTCGCCGAGCACTGCGCCACGCTGGCGCGCTATCGCGACGACGCCGGGACCTCCGATCGACCGTTCGACATCGTGGCGTCGCCGCTGGCGGTGCCACGACCAGACATCATCGAAGCGCTCGACGACATGGGCGTCACCACGCTGCTGACGTCCTCGTGGATGATGGCCGGTCGCATGGAGGTCACAGGTCAGGAAGGGCCGGACCTGGTCTCGTCGTTCGGGGAGAAGTTCATCGCGCCGATTCAGTCGCAGTGATCGCCATCATGACCCATCACCCGGCGCGACCTATCGTGGTGAGTAATGGCCGCTGATCTGTCCCCGGTGCCCGATCCCTCCGACCCAGAGTTGGGAGTCGACGACGATGACATGCGAGCGGCCGACGGTCGTGTCCCGGGCAAGCGTGGTCGGGCCACTCGGCTGCGTCTCCTCGACTGCACGCAGGCCATGCTGTCGAGCGAGACCTACCGGGATCTGAAGGTCGTCGACATCGCGCGGGAAGCCGGCACCAGCCCCGCCACCTTCTACCAGTACTTCCCGGATGTGACCACGGCGATTCTTGCGCTCGCTGAGGAGATGGCGACCGACGGCAACGATCGTCTGACGGTCCTGGTGCGGACGGGGCCATGGAAGGGCGCGGCGGGCTTCGAAACGGCCAACGCCATAGCGGCGGGGTTCATCCAGTTCTGGGAGGAACGCTGGCCGTTGATGCGGGTGATGGAGCTGACCTCCGCCGAAGGCGATCAGCGATTCCGGTCGATCCGCACCCGGTTGCTCAACGAGTTCACCGTGGCACTGTCGGAGGTCATTGCGTCGCTTCGAGGGACCAGCTCGGCCGACGATCCGATGGCGACGGCGTCAGTTCTGGTGTCGATGTTGGCCCACGTCGCCGCTCATCGTTATGGCTTCGAGTTCTACGGCATCCGCACTGATGAACTCCAGCGATCGATGGCCCAGATCCTCTTCACGACCGTCACGGGATCGAAGCCACCCAAGACCTGACGCGGAATATCTTCGAGGTCGGCCGAGTTGCAGGCCGCATGGCTGACACTCAAAACCTCGTCGCAGATATTCCCGGTGGACCGTACGACATCGAGTTCTTCTTCGATCCGGCGTGTCCGTTTGCGTGGTTGACCTCGCGATGGATCACCCGGGTCCAGGAGCTCAGAGGTATCACCGTTGGTTGGCGATTCATCTCGTTGAAGATCATCAACGAGGGAACCGAGGCATCGGAAGCGATGAAGGAAAGCCACACCGCCGCCAGTCGCTACCACAGGATCTGCGTGGCGGCTCGAGAACAGTTCGGGAACGACACCGTGCTGGCCCTCTACTCGGCCTTTGGCGAGAAGATGTGGTACTCCAAGCCCGAGGGCGACTTCGCCAAGATGATGGGATCGGCGGCCTCAGGAATCGACGTTGCCAAGATCCTGGCGAACCTCGGCCTTCCCGCTGAATTGGCCGCAGAAGTCGACAACGAGGCACATGATGTCGTGCTCCGAGCCGAGACGGAACTCGCTTTTTCTCGCACCGGCGCCGGTGTCGGTACCCCGATCATCACCTCCGACCCGCCCAACGGAAACTCGTTGTTCGGTCCGGTGATCAGCAGCGTGCCCGACGACGAGACCGCGCTCCGCTTCTACGACGCTATGCGCACCATGGTCGACTTCCCGGCCTTCAGCGAGCTGAAGCGGACCAAGCGCGCACCCCTGGACCTCCCGATCTTCAACTGACCCCGTCTGCGGGTGGCCGTCGGGGGAGGTCTGCCCTGGTAGCGGCGTTGACGCGCGGGTACGTTCGGACGACTTATCGCGGGTCACTCGGGCCGGCCGGAATTCTCGAGCGGTCGGGCCACCTGACCATGGAGTGAGATGTCGGTCGACGACGTCCTGGGCGCTGACACTGAATCCATTCGCGCACTCGCGGTCGATCTGTCAGAGTCGGCGACGAACATCCGTTTCCGGACGACCCGTCTGCTTGGCGACCTCCGCCAACTGGAGTGGAGCGGGACCGATGGCGACCAGTTCCGGCGGAGCTGCCAGCGCGATGTTGATCTATTGCTGGCCAAGGTCGCTCGTCGCCTCGACGAAGCGGCGAAGATACTCCGCCGCGAGGGTGACCAACAGGTCCGAGCCAGTGCCTGGAGCGGCGATGTTGTGGTGCAGACACGCCCCCTCACGTCAACGCCTCCTGCGGGATCGTCGCAGTCGCCGGCCCGTGTTCGCTCGCTCGCGGACCTTCCTCGCTTCGGTTCGACGCCTCATCGGGTGCTGTTCTCCGACCCGGCGGGCGACGGTCGCATAGCGGTCCTGGTCGGCTCGTTCGATCACGTGCGGCATGTAGCGGTGCTGGTGCCTGGCATGGGAACGGAAGCATCCGACATCGGAGCCCTGGTGACCGAGGCCGAACGTATTCGTGCGTCAGCGGAAGCAGTGGGTGGTTCGACGGCTGTCGTAGCGTGGATCGGGTACGACGCACCCAAGGGGCTCGAGGACCAAGCCCGGTTCGAAGCAGCATCGGAAGGTCAAGCGATCGAGGGTGGGGTTGCCCTGACCGCCTTCGTCGCGCACTTGCGGGGAATGACCGACGCCCCGCTCACCGTCATCGGCCATTCCTACGGATCGACGGTCGTCGGCGACGCCGCGAAGGACGGTATGGACGCGGATCGGCTGGTCGTCCTCGGGAGTCCCGGGATGTCTGCCGAATCGACAGACGATCTCCATCTGCCGGCGGGAACGGAGGTGTTCGCTGCCGCGATTCCGGGAGATCCGGTGGCACACCTCCAATGGTTCGGCGATAATCCGACCGCGCCCGGTTTCGGTGCGCAGACCTTCGACACGGGTCCGGGTCGTCCCATTACGGCCAATCCGTTCGACAATCACAGCGGCTACTTCGAGGAGGGTTCGCTGTCGCTCGCCAACATCGGACGGATAGTGGCGGGGGCGTCGCCATCCGCCCGGGTTCCCACCCCGATCGAGTCGGTGGTCGGCGCGGCCGATGAGGTACGCGACAGCATCAATCACGGGATCGATCAGGCGCAACAGATCGTCACGGTCCCGTTTGTCGACCGAACGTTCGACCAGATCGTTGACGGAGCGCAGGCGGTTGAACAGGCGGAGCGTCGCGTGGTCGACGGGGTCGTGACCTACGTGGACGATTTGGTCGAAAAGCTCGGACTCTGGTGATCGAGATTGCGGCGAGCCACTACGGTCGGCGGTGATGTCAGACCCGAGCCGCAGGCGTTTTCTGCTCGTCATGTTTCTGATTGTCGGCGTTGGCCTTGGTCTTCGCTTCGTGAACATCGCGTTCTGGCGCCCGCTCGAGGTACCGCCGATCACCCAGCTCGACACGTATGTAAAACGCAATCCCGACGCGCTCGCCTTGGGGGGCGACGCGCTCTACTACCACTACCAAGCGAAGGGCTTGATCGACGGCAAGGGGTATGTCGACGGCTACCGGTACGGAGCGTTCGGTGTCGCTCGGCCCTCGGCGTCGCACCCTCCGGCGTTCGGTACCTACCTGGCGTTCTGGTCGCTGCTCGGTGTGGACTCGCCGCAGGGTCACCGCTGTGCCGCCGCGCTGTTGTGCATCGTCACGATCGCTGGTGTGGCGGGCACCGTTCGACGACTCGCCGGTAATCTGGCGGCGCTGATCGCGGCGGGCATCGTGGCCCTGTACCCCGGTGCATGGATCAACGACACCATGTTGCTGTCTGAAGCGCTGGCACAGGCAGCCGTTGCAGCGTTCCTCTACGCAGCCACGCGAACCTGGCAGGAACGGTCCATTGGGTGGGCGGCGGCGGCCGGGCTCTCGGCGGCCGTAGCCACGCTCACGCGCAACGAGCAGATCGTGTTGTTCGGGGTG
>JBBRSC010000248.1:0-4974 GCA_038245795.1 Acidimicrobiales bacterium | reverse complement strand
TCGACGTTCACGCACTCCACCGGACCGATGCCCTCTGGAAAGACGAAAACCTCGGGCTCAGAGAACGGCGGCGTCGTGAACCACCCACGATCCTTCTCCCAGATCACGGGCGGATTGAGGCACTCCTCAATGGTCGTCCAGATCGAGAATGTCGGTGCGAAGTCGTAGCCGCGAACCACCATGTTCGAGCCGTCCCGCACGCCGATCTCGTCGATCTCCGAGAACAATTCGTCGGCGGCATAGCGGGCGAACACATCTGCCAAGCCGGGCTCAATACCCATACCCACAAGGGCCAACTGGCCTTTCGTCTCCCACTCCCCTGCCACCGCGAACTGGTCATCGCCGAGCTTGACCCCGCACGTTCCGTACGGATCATCAGCGTGGGCGTGCGACAACGACATCGCCATGTCCACATACGTCGCCCCCGCCTCGAAACACCCTTCGAAAATCGGCAGGACGAAGCGGGGATCGGCAGCATTGAGCACCGCCGTCGCCCCCGATCTCGTGATCGCTTCAGCAACGGCAGCCGAACTCGAAGCATCGATGACCACCGCCGTGATCCGATCATCGCTGAGACGGTCCACCGTCCGTTGGGCTCGGTCGAGGTCGATGTCGGCCAGCACCAACGACTCGAAGAACTGTCGACGGGACACGATCGCGGCAAAGGCAGATCCGACGCCCCCCGCTCCAATCACCAAAATGCGCATGGCCGGAGGATACGACGCTCGCTACCGGCCACAGGGGTTGCTCGAGGAAGCTCGCGGGCGAAGCAGCGCGCCAGGGTCAGCGCGGGGTCGTGGTCGTGGTCGCGATCTGCGACCGCAGCGAGGCCATGGTGGCGTCGAAATCAGTCCGCTCCGCTGCGAACAACGGCGACGTACGAGTCGTGGCGGCTGAGATCACACCCGCCTGCGTGATCATGGTCGACGTGTCGCGGACCAACAACGCGAGATACCCCCGCAGTAACGCCACCGACGGATCGCCAGGGGCCAGCTTCGACGCCGCCGCCAACGAGTCGGTCGCAGGAATCAGGTAGTCGGCCGACCCGGCGCGGATGATGAGCGACACCTTGCCCAGCAACGCGTCAACCGACGTCGGGTCGGCCGCAATCGTCGCGTCGAAGCACGCCAGCGCGTCGCCGAACCCTGCCAGGGATTGACCCTGGGCGACGGTCGTCGTCGACGATGCCGCCGCCTGTTGCAAGGCGTCAGCCTTCTCCCAACACGCTCGAACCGGTGGCGAGAGCAACCCCATGGCGATCTGCTGCTCGAGATTCATAGAGGACATTGTCGCCAACAACGCCTCGGGCGGGTTCAGGGAATAGAGCCGATCGATCTCGGTCTGGGCACCGACGTAGTCCGAGGCGTTCTTCTTCACGACCGCCCGAAAGACGAACGCGTCCGGAAAGGTCGGATCGAGTTCGATGGCCCGATCGAGACCGATCTGACCGGCGGGAATGTCACCGGCGCGGATCTTGGCCCACGCCCGGTAAGTCAGTGCTTGGACGTTGTCCGGATCCGTGGCCAGAATCCGGTCATAGCACTCGATGCCCTTGGGAGGATCCTGCATCGAGAGTGGTTGGCATTCCGCCAGCCGCTCACGAGGAGAGTTCGCTGAACCCGTCAGGCTCGTGGTCACCCCGCGGCCACCGACCGAGCGCGCCAGCAGCCAGCCCGCAAGCGACGCAACGATCACCACGCCGAGGATCCACCCTGCCGTTCGGCCCCGCGCCAGGCGCGGCGTTGACGACAGTCGTGATCGCTGCCCATCGATCTGGCGCAGCGTGTCAGCAGCACGAGCGGTGTAGTCGTCCCGGAGCGCCTCGTAGTCGTCGACCTCGACATCACCGGCGCGGAACTCGGCGTCGAGATCGTCGAGGGATCGCAGCAGAAAGTCGCGCTCCTCCTCGAGCATTGCCAGCGCATCCGGATCCACACGTCGGGGCGCATCGCGTCCAGCACGTTGGGTCGTCGCCATCAGCCGACGCTCATCGTGCTGCGCGCTCGATCACTTGGCGGCCCGGGCACGGGCCACGATGTCGACATCCTCGACGCTCGCATCGATCGTGCGGCCGCGACCGCGGCGACGGAAGAGCAACGCCAAGGCCGCCAGACCGGCACCAATCACCACCACGGGGATGACCCAAACCAACCCGATCAACCCGCGTCCCGAGGGATTGAGGAGTACCCGTTCGCCATAGCGATCTGCGAAGAATGAATAGATCTCGTCATCGGTCTGGCCCTTCGCCACCTGTTGACCGATCTCGGCGCGCATCTGGATCGCCAAGGGTGCCTGACTCTTCGACACCGACTCCCCGGAGCACTGCAGACAGCGCATCTCCTCGGCGATCGCGAACTTACGATCATCCGACGATCCAGTCGTCGCAGTTCGCGTCCAACCCGCGGCGATCCCTGCGACCAGCACGACTCCCATCAACAGCCACAACGCCGGTTTGGAGCGGCTCACGACCCCGAACCCTTCGAAACCGTCGCCCCGGCAGCAGTGCCCGGGGCGCCCTTGGCCATGACGGCATCGATCCCATCCGCTGTCACGCCGCCCTCGAACTTCGTCACCACGACACCGTCCGGCGAAATCAGAAACGACTCGGGCAGTTTGACCACCCCGTAGTCCTGCGCAATACGAGCCACTTGGTCGGGAACGACCGGCCAGTCGCCACCATTGGCTGCGAAGAACGCAACGACTGCATCAGGCCCATCGTCGAAGGCGATCGACACAAGCGAGGCCTCGCCGCTCGTCTCGTGGCGCGCCGACCACGCAATGAGTTCGGGCTGCTCGACTTTGCAGGGAATGCACCACGATGCGAAGAAGTTCACGAGTAGCCAACGACCCCGATAGTCGGCCGCATCAACGGTTCGCCCCTTGGTGTCAACAGATCGGAACGCTGGCGCCGTCTTGCCGATCAGAACTGATCCCGTCGCGCGATCAGGATCGGAGGGGCTCACTGCGAGCAACACCAACAACAGCGCCATCACCACGCCGACCGTCGCGGAGATGATGAGCGCCGTTCGGCGAGGTCGACGTATATCGACGACCGCGTTATCTGTCGATTCCGCCACCTCTTTTGGCAACGTGGGACCGTTACTCATGTCGGCATCCCCGTCGCCTCCAACGACTCGTCGTCGTCAGTCTGGACGGGTGTCGACAGCGACGTGGTTGACAAGGACTCGTCATGATCGGCGCGCGTCGATGGTGACGGTGACATGGCCTCGAATGACTCGTCGTCGTCAGCCCGGGCCGACGGTGATGACGCCGACACCGATGAGGCCGACACCGGGTCGGTCGGGCGGCGACGCTTGCCGGGAAAGGCCGCCATGGCGGTCCCCGCCAACATGATGCCGCCGCCGATCCAGAGCCAGATGATGAGCGGCTGCACGATGACGCGTAGCTGGATGCGTTGATCCTTCTCCGACGGCGCCCGTTGCAGTGACAGATACACGTCGCTCAGGATTCCCACGTCGACCGACGGCGTTCCAACAGTCTGACCGGTCCGCGTGTACTGGTTGAGCGACGGCTCGAACACCTGGCCACCGTCGATGCGAACCTGCGCCCGGATGATCTGTCGATTGGATTCCCGGGTGACGCTCGTGGCCTCATAGCGCAACTCATGTCCCCCGACCAGCGCTGTCTCGCCGACACCCAGGTCGAATTCGCCTTCATGAATGAAACTCGACGATGCCGCAAACGCCACTGCGATGATGATGGTCCCCAGGTGCACGATCATCCCGCCGTTGGCGCTGCCCACGAAGCCTCGCCAGCCGTAGCGGCGGGTCGCCAATGCCAGCTGGCGAATGGCCGAAGCAGCCGCGAAACCACCGAGCGCGAACGCCACCAACGGTTGCCAACCACGGGCTCCCAACAACACCGAGATCCACAGGACAGCCACCCCGCTCCACGCCGGCAACCACAACCGCTGACGCAGGGTCTCACCCTTGGCGATTCGCCACGGCAACACCGGGGCAACGCCCATCAACAACAGCAGCATCAGCCCGATCGGTCCGCTCATCTTGTCGAAGAACGGAGCGCCGACACTGATCCGTTCGTTCTTCGTCGCCTCAATGATCAATGGGAACGTGACGCCCAACAGGCACACGAACGCGAACGCGGCGAACAGCAGATTGTTGAGCAGGAACGCGCCCTCGCGCGAGACCGGCGAGTCAATGCTCCCCGGTGAGCGCAGACGATCGCCTCGCCAGCCGATCAGGCCGAGCGATACCACCACGATGACGGCGAAGAACCCGAGCAACAAGGGTCCGATATCGCTGTTCGAAAACGCGTGCACCGAATCAATCACGCCGGAGCGAGTAAGAAACGTGCCCAGGATCGTCAACGCGAACGTCGAACAGAGCAGCGACAGGTTCCACACGCGGAGCATGCCGCGTCGCTCCTGCACCATGACGGAATGCACATACGCCGTGCCGGTCAGCCAGGGGAGAAACGAAGCGATTTCCACTGGATCCCATGCCCAATAGCCGCCCCAACCCAGGACCTCGTAGCTCCACCAGGCGCCGAGCACGATGCCGCCTGTGAGGAAGCCCCCGGCGAACAACGTCCATCGTCGGGTCTCAACCAGCCAGCCTTCGCCGACTCGCCCGGTGACCAACGCCGCGATGGCGAATGCGAACGGCACGGTAAACCCGACGTAGCCCAAGTAGAGCAACGGCGGATGGAAGGCCATGAGGATGTGGTTCTGCAACAACACATTGGGGCCGGGGCCATCGACGCCGGGCACCGGTGCAAACGACTCGAACGGCTTGGCGGCAGTCAGCATCAGTCCGAAGAAGAAGACCGCCACGCTGAACATCACGAGCATCGCCCAACCGACCAACCGATCGTCGAGGCGTCGCCGGAAGTGGTGGGCGACCGCCATGGTGTAGCCCGCCAGGACCAGTCCCCACAGGAGGATCGAGCCTTCCAACGAAGACCACATTGTCGCCATGTCGAACGGGAACGGCG
>JBBRSC010000247.1:0-4983 GCA_038245795.1 Acidimicrobiales bacterium | reverse complement strand
TCGGCGGTGGCTCCGTGCCCAGCTGGTCGGCCTCGACACGCTGACCGCCAAGATGTCCGGCGTCGAGATCTCCTACAGCGACGAGGTGGAGGCCTGCTATGGCGTTCGGCCGAGCCTGGTCCCGATGGACGAGATCGCCGAGGCCCACCGGGCGGCCGACAAGGTGCTCCCCGGTTCGGGGTCACTCGCTGAGCGGCTGGCGGTCGTCCGCGACGATCACGCGATTGAACGGGCGACGATCCGCCCCGTACTCGATGCGTTGGCGGACGACTTCCGTGATCGGACCCGCGCCATGTTCGGCCTTCCCGAGGGCGAACACATCGAGTTCGAGTTGGTGACCGATCAGCCGTGGTCGGGCTTCAACTACTACGAAGGCAACCTTCAGAGTCGAGTGGCGATCAACTGCGATCTGCCGGTGCTGTCCACCTCGATCGGGCATCTCGTTGCCCACGAGGCCTACCCCGGCCATCACACCGAACACAGCTTGAAAGAGGTCGGGCTCGTGCGCGGACGGGGATGGTTGGAGGAGTCGATCTTCCTGATCGGGGCACCGCAATGCCTGCTTGCGGAAGGACTCGCCGACCTGGGGATCGAGGTCTTGTTGGGCGATGACGAAACCCGGATCGTCGGCGAGATCGTCCGGTCATGTGGGGCCCGTCACGACGACGACGTCATCGATGCAGCGGCCGCCTTGGGGGAGATGTCGTCGAGAGTTCGAGGCAACCTCGGGATCCTGCTGCACGATCAACAGATGCCAACCGACGACGTGATCGCCTACGCCGAGCGATGGCTCCTCGTCGACCGCGCGCGCGCCGCCAAGTCGGTCGAGTTCATGACCGACCCGACATGGCGCGCCTACATCTCGTGTTACGTCGAAGGGCTGCCGTTGTGCCGGGCGTTCGTCGGCGGCGATCCCGCGCGCTATCGCCGCCTCCTCACCGAGCAGCTCGTCCCCCAGGACCTCACCCCCGCCCCCACCCCCGAATAAAACTCGTTCTGGCCTGGAGATCGCCGAGTTTTCTCTGCGATCTCCAGGCCAGAACGAGTTTGTGGGGCGAGATGGGTGCCGTTAGGTGGGGACCCAGCGCCAGAGTCGATGGCCCGCGCGGGGGTCGTGGGATCCCTCGGGCTCGCTGACGACGATCAACGCATGGTCGGTTGCGACCGCAGCTCGCCTCTTCACAGGATCCCGCCGAGCTCCCGGAACAAATAGATCACGCCCATCACACCGATCAGGCCGCCGCTGATGCGCCGCATCGTCTGGTCATTCACCATCACCGTGATCTTCGAACCGAGCCTCGCTCCAGGAATGACGCCGATCATGAGGGGAATCGCGTACCCCCAGTCAATGTGCCCGGCAATCCAGTGTCCGATGAGCGACGTGACCGACATCATGGCCACGGCAACCAGGCTGGTGGCTACCGTTGTTTTCACGTCGAGCTTCAACAACAACGTGAAGGCGGGCACCATGATCAGTCCGCCACCGACACCCAACAATCCTGCGACGAACCCGGATCCGATCCCGATCGCCAAGATGAGGCCGAGCGCCGGCGGCAGAATGATTGCCCCCGCAGTGGCGGCTGACTGGGGCCTCGCCCGCAGCAGCGTGACCGCCGAGTACAGCATGAGCACGGCGGTGGCCACCATGAGCCATCGTGCATCGACGAGATCCGACGTCAATGCACCTCCGAAGGCACTCACTGCGCCGCTGGCGCCGCACCACAACGCCACCCGCTCGTCGATCAGCCCCGCTTTCCGATAGCGAATCGATCCGGTGATGGCGCTGGGGATGATGGCCGGCACGGTTGATCCCAGAGCGATCTCCGGTGCTGCGCCCAGTACCCGCAGCCCGGGGGTCGTGAGCACTGCGCCGCCGACGCCGGCCAGCGCGCTCAGCACCCCTGACGCCGCGCCCACTCCGATGGCCGCCAGCGACGACCACGAGATCAAGGCCGATGTCACACGCCAGCGCCAGCCTGTTTGTCGTGTCGAGCGACGAGTTGGCGTGCGATCACCTTGAGGCAGAGCGTCTCGTCAGCGCCCTCGAAGATGGACAGCACCCGGGCGTCGACCCAATAGCGACTCACGTCGTACTCCTCGGCGTAGCCCATGCCGCCGTGGATCTGCATGGCTTCGCGGGTGACCCATTCGGCGGCCTTGCAGACGTACGCCTTGATCAGGGTTGCCTCGAGTTGGCCTTCGCCCTTGGCCATCATCTTGGCGACCTCGTAGGAGAACTGTCGTGCACCCTGGATGATCACGGCCATCCTGGCGAGCTTCGCCTGGGTGAGCTGATAGTCGCCGATGTTCTCACCGAACACGACGCGGTTGTTGGCGTAGTCGAGGGCTGCTTCATAGGCGGCCTGCATGACGCCAACCGCACGGGCCGCGGTCTGCAGCCGGCCGTTCTCGAAACCAGCCATCTGATAGTAGAAGCCACGGCCCAGGCCACCCTCCTCGCCGATGAGGTTGGTGGCCGGCACGAACCAGTCCTCGAGCGCAATCTCATAGGAGTGCATGCCCCGATAGCCGATGGTGTCGATCGGGCGGGCTTCCATCTTGCCGTTACCGGTCAATTCCGAGCCGACCTGGGTGTGTTCAAACCCGTGGGCGTCGCCACGCATCTTGGGAACGATGAACAGCGACAATCCTCGGTGGCCGAGCGTTCGATCGGGGTCGGTGCGTGCCAGAAGCGACATCACGTCGCCGCGGGCGCCGAATGTGCACCAGGTCTTGACGCCGTTGATGAGGTACCCGTCAATGCCGTCGACGACAGTTTTCGTAGCTGTGACCTTCACGCCCGCAACGTCGGAACCGAAGTCGGGTTCGGTCACCGCCACGGCGTTCATGACTTCAGCCATGGCCAGCTTCGGAAGCCACGCCAATTTCTGTTCTTCGGTGCCGCCGGCCTCGAGCGCACGAGCGAGGATCTCCGGCCGGGTGATGAGCGAACCGCCACACGCGAGCGAACCGCGCGACAACTCCTCGGTGGCGACGACCATGGCGATGTAGTCGGACTCGCCGCCGGTCGCGAAGCCTCCGTATTCCTCGGGAATGGACAAACCGAAGGCCCCCATCTCAGCGAGTCCGGTGATGATGTCCTCGGGAATGTCGGCGTTGTCACGGTGGATGTGTTCGGCGATGGGCTTGAGCTTCTCCTCGGCGAAGCGCCGGAACGTGTCCTGCACCATCTCGAAGTCGTCGTCGAGGTGGCGCGGGCCAGCCTGGCCGACGATCGAGGCGAGAAACTCTGGCGACCGGTACCTACCGACGAACGCGCGTGCATCATCGAGCGCGTCGGCGGGGATACCCCATTCGCCTTCCTGGCCGAAGATTTTTCCGCTGAGATCCGCAATGGCGTCGGCCGCGAACGCGCACGTGATCTTCTCTTCGATCTCGCCCTTCTGCCCGTAGCTCAGCAGACCACGGGCGGATTGGACGGCGGCGGCAGCGTGCGCCACGTCGTAGGCGAGCACCTGGTTCGCTTCGATGCCCTTGGCGGACAATTGGGCGATACCGGAATCGACGATGCGTTGGGCAGCGTCGATGGCGGCGGCGGCGGTCAGGAGGGATTCGCTCATGACCCAAGATTACCGTTGGGTCGTGGACGGCTCCCAGTTCGAGGTCGGCAATCCAGCACGGGTGTAGCCCCGGTAGTGGTCGCCTCCCCGTCGGAGGAATGGCGCCAACTCGGCGATGGGCATGGGACGGGAGATGAAGAACCCTTGTGCTGTATCGCAGCGGAAGTCCGCGAGCTGGCGAAGGACCGGCCCGGATTCGACCCCTTCGGCGACGACGGACAGGTCGAGGTTGTGGCCCAGATCGATGATCGACTTCACGAGTGTCGTGTCGCCACGGACCAGGTCGGCCACGAACGACTTGTCGATCTTGATCTCGGAGATGGGCAGATTGCGGAGGTACGACAGCGACGAATAGCCGGTGCCGAAGTCATCGACGGACACCTCGATCCCGCGGGCCCGTATCTGGCCGAGGACCTCCATGGCGAGCGCTGGGTCGTCCATCAACTCGCTCTCGGTGATCTCGACCCGGAGCTTCGAGGGATCGAGTCTGCTGTCGCGCAGCGCAACAGCAACTGCGTCCAGCAACGAGGGATCGTAGAGATTCCGCACCGACAGATTGACCGACACGCCAATGTCGAACCCGGCGGCGGAGATGCCGCCGATCTCGTTGGCGGCCGTGGTGAGGACGTAGGCGGTGAGCTGTTGGATGACGCCGGACACCTCGGCAAGTTCAATGAAGTCAGCCGGCGGGAGCAGCCCGTGTGTCGGATGGTTCCAGCGGACGAGTGCTTCCACGTCGACGACATCGCCGGTGGCGAGATCGATGCGTGGTTGGTAGTAGACGACGAGTTGATCGTTGTCGATCGCCCCGCGGAGATCTGACATCAACGTCAGTCGTCGGATCGACGAACGATCCTGCTCCGGTGAATACAGTCCGACACCCACGCCGGTCGACTTGGCCTTGTACATGGCGATGTCGGCGCGTTGGGAGAGGATCTCGGCGTCGATGCCGTGGTCGGGGAACATGGCGACGCCGATACTCACGTTGGTCTGGAGTGTCACACCGTCGATCTCAACGGGTTGCTCAAACGAACGAGAGATCCGCCGCGCCGTCTCCAGGGCACCGCGGGTGGTGACATCGGTCGTGAGGAGCACGGCGAACTCGTCGCCACCGAGCCGGGCGACTGTGTCGCTGGTGCGAACGACATCCTGCAGGCGTTTGCCGAGCTCGATGAGCAGCCGATCGCCGTGATGATGACCGAGCGCGTCGTTGACCTCTTTGAACTGGTTGAGGTCCATGAACAGCAGCGCCACCTGCCCGTCGGATCGACGTGCGGCGGCGAGTGCTGTTTCAAGCCGATCGTGGAGCAGCGCACGGTTCGGGAGCGACGTCAGCGGATCATGCAGCGCCTGGTACCGAAGGGCCTGCGCAGCTTCGGTCTGTTCGGTGACGTCCTCGGTG
>JBBRSC010000246.1:0-5016 GCA_038245795.1 Acidimicrobiales bacterium | reverse complement strand
CATCACGCAGACGGACAGCACCATTGTCGCCAGCACGTTGATCTGCGGAGGCGTGGTCCGTTGCGCCAAGTTGTAGACCTTCATCGGGAACGTCGAGAAGCCGTCGCCAGCAACAAAGGACGTGATGATGTAGTCATCGATTGACAGGGCGAAGCTCAGCAGCGCGGCGGCCAGGATGCCCGGCAGGATCAGCGGGAAAGTGATCTTCCAGAACGCTCGAATGGGCGCACACCCCAAGTCCGCAGCGGCGTCCTCGAGGGTCCAGTCGAAGCCGCGCAGCCGTGCCTTGACGGTCAGCGCAACGAAGCTCACGCAGAAGAGGATGTGCGCGATGGTGACCGTCCAGAAACCGAGGTCGGCACCGAAGTCGAAGAACAACGTGAAGAGCGATGCGCCCATGACGATCTCGGGCGTAGTGAGGGGCAGCACCAGCAGAATGTTGATGGCCCCCGAACCCTTGAAGCGGTAGCGGGCCAACGCCAGCGCCATGAGCGAACCCAACATGGTCGCCACCAGCGAGGCCAACACCGCCACCTGAATCGACGCCCAAAACGTGGTGGTCAGCTCGGCGTTGCCGAACGGATCCCGCCAAGCATCGAGGGTGAATCCGTTCCAATTGATGTTCTGGCGGCCCACCTGACGATTGAAGCTGAACACGACAATCCAAATGACCGGCGCGAACAAATAGAGCAGCACCAGCGTCGCATAGAACGGGAGGACGAATCGCTTCCAGCCGCGGGGTTTCATCCGACCAACTCGTCGGTACCGAGCACCCTGGCGTAGAGCAGGACACCGGTGGTGATCAACACCATGAACACCAGCGACAGGGCCGCCGCCGACGGATAGTCGCTCTGATTGAGTAACAGGTCCTTCACCTTCGAGCCGATCATGGCGTTATTTGGACCGCCGAGCAGCTCGGCGTTCACGAAATCCCCGGCGGCCGGAATGAAGACCAGCAGCGTGCCGGCGAACACCCCTGGGAGCGAGAGCGGCAGGACCACCCGACGGAAGGCGGCGCGAGGTGAGCTGTAGAGATCCTGGGCGGCATCCAGCAGACGGACGTCGATCTTTTCGAGGCTGACATAGATGGGCAGGATCATGAAGGCCAAGAAGTTGTAGGTCAGACCGCCGATCACAGCGAGCGACGTGTTCAGGACCCGACCGTTCTGCATCACGCCCACCGCTTCGAGCACCGAGTCGACCTTCAATGATGCAAAGAATCTGAGTACCGGCCCCTCGTCGGCCAACAACGATTTCCACGCCAACGTCCGGATCAGGAACGACGTGTAGAACGGCAAGATCACGAGACCCAGCAGAATGGTTCGATATTTCCCGGCGCGGAACGCCACGAAGTATGCGAGCGGATAGCCGATGAGGATGGCCGCAACTGTGGCGGCCGCAGCGTACAAAAACGATCGCCCGAGAACGTCGGTGTTGTCGCCGATGGCATTGGTGAAGTTCGCTGTGGAACCCGTGAAGTTGTATTCGGGCAAGAAGGCGTTGGGCTTCTCCGACAAGGACAGACGAATCAGGGTCGTCAACGGCACCAGGAAAAACAGCGCCAGCCAGATCAGCCCCGGACTCAGAAGTCCGTATGGAGCAAATCGAGCGCGCCGCAACGACTTCGTATCGTCGGCCGCCGCCACCTAGGCGCCCTTGACGCTGTCGAACCGTTTCTGGATTTTCAACTCATCGGCCTGCGGCAGGCTCGCAAAGATCTTGAGTCGCTTCTGGGTGGCATCATCAGGAAAGAGGATCTGGCTCTCGGCGAGCTTGGCGGTGTCGCCGCCTTTGGCTGCGAGGGCTTCACGCACACCCTTCACCGGCGAGACGTACTGCACGAACTCGGTGAGCAGAGCGGCGTTGTCGACGTCGTAGACAAAGTTCATCCACTGAGCCGCAGCATTGGTATTGACCGCACCCTTGGGGATCACCATGGTGTCAAACCATTGCATGGACCCCGCCTCGGGGATGACGAACTTCATATTGGGTTGTTCGCGCTGAAGTTGCACGATGTCACCCGACCACGCCAAACACGCCTTCACGTCGCCGTTGGACAGCGGCTGAAGATACTCGTTGCCCGTGAACTGGCGGATCTTGTCCTTGGCCCGCATCTGCTCGATGAAGTCGAGCGCCGCCATCGCACCATCGACATCGGGCTTGGACGGATCCTTCCCCATCTCCAACATGATGCATCCCACCGTGTCGCGGAGCTCCTTGAGCAACGAGATCTTGCCCTCGAGCCGATCATCGAAGAGGTCGTTGAAGCTCTTCAGCTCGAATCCAGTTCGACTCGGGTCATACGCGATCCCGGTGATCCCCGCCTGCCACGGCATGTGGTGGACCGCACCTTCGTCCCAGCTCAGGTTGAGGAACTGATCGGCCAGATTCTTGTGATTCGGGATCGCACCCATCGGGAGCTTCTCGAGCCAGCCGAGACCGAGGAGGCGGGCGGCCATCCAATAGGTGGGCGCCACCACATCAGGGTCGATGCGCTTGCCGGTGCCGAGGTTGGGCTGGAAGATCGTGCTGAAGTACTCCTCGTTGTCGTTGTAGTCGACCTTGTAATCCATCGTGAGGCCAGTTTCCTTCTGGAACCGGTCGATGGTGGTGCCCTCAGCCAAGGCATCGTCCTTCACCGTGTCGATGTACGCCGTCCAGTTGGAGAACGTCAGTGTCTTGCCGCCGGCACCGGTGCCCATATCGGGCTCGACCTTGCGAACCGCGTCGGTCGAGGAATCAGCATTCTTCGCCGGCGACGCCGTTTTCGCATCGTCACCGCAGGCAGCGAGCATCGCTGGGCCGAGCGCCAAGCCACCGGCAGCCATCCCGGCGTTGCGGAGGAATCGGCGGCGACTGAGGTCGCGGCTCATCTGGATCGCCTGTCGAAGCATCTCGTCGTCGTTCATGGGTGTCCCTTCGGTGAATCTGGCTGGTCGTACTGCGAACTGATCATGATGCGGCTTCAGCATCCTCGGCCTGCGTCACGCCGGCCTGGTCGGCGGTGATGGACTCGGCCACGAGGTAGCCGGCATCAGAACCCCATGAGAGCGTCACCTCGCCACCCGGGCGGATGCCGTCGACGAGATCGTGGGGGCCAACATGCGCCACGAGGCTTGCTCCCGCGCTGGTCACGGCTTCGCAACGGATCACCGGCCCCTGGAACACCATGCCGGTCAGGGTCGCTTGGATACCGCTGCCGCCGGCCACGCCAACGGTGAGGCGCTCCGGACGGATCATGAGGGTGACATTCTGGCCTGGCCGGCACGCGGAGCTGTTGCCGCGAACGACGAACTGCGAGCCCGTTCGCGAGTCCACCGTGACCAGGTCGGCGTCGACGCGGTTGACCGTGACGGGCAGCAGGTTGGCCGTGCCGATGAAGCCGGCTACAAAGACGCTCGATGGCCGATGGTAGATCTCGGTCGGGGTGCCGATCTGGTCAACACGACCCTGGGTCATGACCGCGATGCGATCCGACATCGTCAACGCTTCTTCCTGGTCATGGGTGACGAAGACGAAAGTGATGCCCAACTCCTGTTGGATGCGTTTCAGCTCGAGCTGCATCGACTGGCGGAGCTTCAGGTCGAGCGCGCCCAACGGTTCATCCAGGAGCAGCGCCGTGGGGCGGTTCACCAGGGCACGCGCCAGCGCGATTCGCTGTTGTTGTCCGCCGGACAGTTGCTGTGGTTTGCGATCCGCGAAATCGGGGAGCCGGACAATGTCCAGCATCTCGCGAACCCGAGTGTCGATCTCGTTCGTGGAGGGTTTGGCCGCCCGGCGGGACCTGAGCCCGAACGCCACATTGTCGTAGACCGACATATGCGGGAACAGCGCGTAGTTCTGGAACACCGTGTTGACGTCGCGTTGATGGGGCGGCGTCTTGGAGACATCCTTGCCGGCCAACAGGATGCGACCGCTTGTCGGTTGCTCGAACCCGGCGATCATCCGCAGCGTGGTGGTCTTGCCGCAGCCAGAAGGGCCGAGCATCGAGAAGAACTCGCCCTGGGCAATCTCGAAGTCGGCTTCCTCGACGGCCACGTAGTCGCCGAAATGCTTGGTGACGGAGTCGATCGTCACCGCGGCCACACCTGCACCGTTGGCCAGTGCTGCTGGTGTCGGAGTTGTCATGCTGTCGGCCACAAGGTGAGCAGACTGCCACGCGCGGGCCAACTGCTCAAGGCATTCCCATCACAAGCGTGTGAACAACCCATCGCGTCAACGATTGCCGGGGCGGGTCAAGCGACCTCGTCGGGCACGGGGACGACCAGCACAGGGTGATTGGAGAGATGCAGCAGTTTGTGCGGGGTCGACCCGACCAGCGCCGCTGCCATGGGTCGTTCGCTGTAGGTGCCGACCACGATGAACCGGGCGTTGTACTCCTCGGCGAGCGCGATCAGCCCGGGCGCCGGCTTGTCATCAATGACGCGGTGCGTCATCGGCACCCCCGTGTGCGCGACGAGCGCTTCGGCCTCCACGAGGAGTTCCTCGCCCCGCTCCTCGAGGAGTCGCCGTTGATCGCCGGCTCCACCCAGATTGGCCTGGGGCGGTTCGGCGGCGAAGGCGACGATGATGCCCACACCCAAATTCTTGGCCAGATCGGCAGCCACTCGAAGGGCGACCTGCGCGCATTCTGATCCGTCGTATCCAACAACAAGTTCACCGGCCATGTCAGGCCCCTTTTCGATAGGTGCCAAGTTCGGGCGAATGAGCGCCCTCCTCGAACGGATCCGGACGAACATCCATCGGATCGCGCTGGATCCGGAAGAAGCTGCCGCCGTCGACGCCGCGACACAGCCACATCAGCGGGAACCCGAGGAGGAGCAAGCCGAGACCGATCTTCGTCAGGTTGCCGAAGTTGTCGTCGATCAGGGTGGTGATGAATGACCACGTCAGGATCGCCGCCCCGATGAGCGAGGATACTCCGACCAGGACAAAGGCCTTACCGCTCTAGAAGAGGTGGCCCCAGAAGTAAATCACCGCGGCGTAGCCCGTCGCACCGTAGTAGAAGGCGATCAT
>JBBRSC010000245.1:0-5056 GCA_038245795.1 Acidimicrobiales bacterium | reverse complement strand
GCTCGATCAGCTCACCGATGTCAGTGCCGCCCTGGCCCGCTCGAAGCCACCGCGATCGGCCTCCGGGTCCACGCCGAAGCGACGAAATGTCTGCGTCTACGCGATCAGCGGTGGAACGGGCGCGCACATGGCCGACATGGCCGCCGATGTCGGGCTGAGGCTCCCGACACTGACCAAGGCCACCCGTGACGAACTCCGCCAGCACATTCCGGGGTACTTGAGGGTCTCCAACCCGGTCGACTCCGGCGGCGCACCCTCCGCCGATCAGCGCGGCGCGAAAATCCTTGCTGCCATCGTGTCGGACCCGCTTGTCGACCTCGTGATCGTTCCGATCACCGGCGCTCTGGAGTCGATGTCGTTGCCGTTCGCCCGTGATCTTGTAGCCGTTGCCGAGACGACCGACGTTCCGATCTTCGTCGTCTGGGGGTCGCCGACCGAAAGCGCCGCGTATCGCGAGGTGCTGTGCGGTTCAGCGCGGATCTCGACCTTCCGTACGTTCTCCAACTGTGTGCAGGCCGCCGCTGCCTACTTCGATCATCACGAGTTCGTCGGCCGCTACCGGTCACCCTTCGATCGACCGGTTCGCCGCCGATCGCTGGCAGCCCGAACCGTTCAGTCGTTCCTGGTGCCGGGCACGTCGCTCTCCGAGTTCGACTCGAAGCGGGTGCTGGCGGCCTACGGCATCCCTACCGGCCGCAACGTGGTGGCGACCTCCGCCGACGTCGCTGCCAAAGCCGCTCGCAAAGTCAAGGGCCCGGTCGCCCTGAAGATCTCGTCGCCCGACATCGCCCACAAGAGCGATCTCGGCCTGGTGAAGCTCGGCATCGACACCGAGCGCGACGTCCGCGAACAGTTCGAACGGCTGGTACGTCGGGCCGCGAAACGGGCGCCGGGTGCCGCCATCGATGGCGTCCTCATCTCCGAGATGGCGCCGAAAGGCATCGAGTGCGTCATCGGCGTGTCCCGCGATCCGGTGTTCGGGCCCGTGATCGCCTTCGGTGCCGGGGGTGTGCTTGTCGAACTCACCAACGATGTCGCCATCCGCGTTCCGCCGTTCGATCGGCCCGAAACACGGCGCATGATCGACCAGACGTTGGCGGGCCAATTGCTCGGCGGCGTACGCGGCGCGGCACCGGCGAAGATCTCCGCCGTCGTGGACATCATCATGAGGGTCCAGCGCTTCGTTGAGGACTTCGCTGACCAGATCGAGGAGCTCGACATCAACCCCGTGGTGGTCACCAAAGATGGCGCCGTCGTCGTCGACGCGTTGATTGTCTGCCGCTGATGACGACGTCGCTCCTGAAGGACGCGACGGCAGTAGTCGGGGTCGGCACGACCGAATGGTCGAAGTCAGCGGCGGACAATGAGCAGACCTTGGCCCTCCGGGCGATCATCGCGGCGCTCGATGATGCGGGGATCTCCCCGAGCGCGGTCGATGGTCTGTCCAGCTACACCCTCGAAGCCACCGACGAGGTCGAGATCGCGCGGAATCTTGGATGTACGAATGTCGGCTACTTCGGACGGGTCCACTACGGCGGCGGCGCCGGGTGTGGAGTCGTGGGTCAGGCCTCGATGGCGGTAGCCACCGGTGTCTGCGACGTGGCGGTGGCGTGGCGGAGCAGAAAACGTGGAGCCGCTGCCAGTCGACCCTGGGCCGGGGTCGCGCAGCGAATAGCTGGCAACCCGGCGTGGTCGAGACCGTTCGGGCTGGTGCGACCCGTCGACGAGATCGCCCTGCTCACCAGGCGCTACTGCCACGAATTCGGTGCCACCCGAGATGATCTGGCGGCGGTTGCCATGGCGATCCGGGCGCACGCAAACCTCAACCCCGCGGCCCAGATGTACGCGAAGGAGATGACGCTCGATTCCTACATGGCAGCGCGGATGATCTCTGATCCACTCTGTTTGTTCGACAATTGCCTCGAGACCGACGGCGCGGCAGCGGTCGTGATCTGTCGGGCGGATCGAGCCAACGACGGCCCGCAACGGCCAGCGTTCATCCATTCGTGGGCGCAGTCACTTCCCGCTCAGCACCAGACGATGACGAACTACTTCTGCGACGATCCGCTCGTGGGGCCTGCATGGAGCTGCGCGGAGATATTGTGGGATCGGTCTGACATCACTGCCGCCGACATTGACGTGGCTCAGCTGTACGACGCCTTCAGTCCGCTGGTGTTGTTGTCGCTCGAGGGCTACGGATTCTGTGGGCGAGGCGAGGCGGCCGGATTCGTGGCCGATCGGGGCATCGGTCCGGGTGGCGGCTTGCCGGTGAACACGTCGGGCGGGGGAATGAGCGAGGCGTACATTCACGGCTTCAACCTGATCGTCGAAGCGGTGCGCCAAGTCCGGGGCACATCGACATCACAGGCCCCCGATGCGCGATGGTCCCTGGTCACGTCAGGTGAAGGTGTCCCGACCGGCGCCCTCGTGTTCCGGGCGGGCGACGCATGATCAGCAGCATCCCCCTGCCCGAGTTCGACGACGACTCGACACCGTTCTGGGAAGGTTGCGCGGCCGGGCTGCTCCTCATCCAAACATGCGCTTCGTGTCGCGCTCCACGCATCCCGCCGCGGCCAATGTGCCCGGACTGCCACAGCTTCGATCACACGTGGGACCGCTCCTCGGGACGGGGTCATATCTGGAGCATCGCGGTGCCGTCGCCGCCGCTCCTGCCGGCCTTTGCCGAGATCGCCCTCGTCGCTCCGTACAACGTGATTGTCGTGGAACTCGACGAGGGTGACGGCCTGCGGATGATCGGGAACCTCGTGAGCGAACGAGACGCCGGCATCAACAGCGTCGACGCGTCGGCGATCGTCATCGGCGAGCCGGTGCGTGTCGTGTTCGATTCTCCAGTCGAGGATGAACTCGGCAGCGTGACGTTCCCTCGTTGGGTCAGGGATTCGGGCGCGTGAGTGACGCCTACGACGTGCTCGGGATCGCCCCCGGCGCCTCGGAAAGGGACATCGATCGGGCATGGAAACAGAAGCTGCGAGACGTTCATCCCGACCGTCATCCCGACGCCACGCCGTCTGAACGAGCCCTACTCGAGCGGCGAACTCGCGAGGTCAATGTGGCCCACGACGAGTTACTCCACGGCACGACACGCCAGCCCTCGACACGCCAGCCCTCGACACGCCAGCACTCGACTCCTCCGTCGCCAGCCTTTGGACCCGACGAATGCGACGAGTGCGGCGCAGTACCGGCGGAGGATTTCGAGTTCAAATACGAGGACTCAGAGATCTGGCGCACGACCACCGGACATCTCTGTCGTGACTGCGCCCAACGAATCGGCCGGGAAGTACAAACGCAGCAGCTCGAGGTCAGTGGCGTTCAACAACGACCCGAACGGAAGGCCCGACGAATCAGCGGTCTCCACGAGGCCAATCACAATCGAGCGGAGCTGGCGAGAGCTGGCAATTTGGGTCGGCCAGTAGGCCGACAACGGGCAGTTGATCCGCCCGGCCCCACGGTGACGAGCCGTTGGAGCTTCATCACCTTCATCGTCGGGATCATCGGGATCTTTCTAGCGGTGGCACTGATCGCGTTGGTGATTGTTGGGCTCACGAACGCAGTACTCAGCGACGCTCCGCCGACGACATTCGTTCCGAACTACCCGCTTCAGATCGGTGAGTTCCGGGACCTCACCAACGTAGGCGACGCTCTCGCCATCGAGGACTGCGTGACCGTCATCGGTCGAACTGCCACGAAGGTCGACTGCTCGGACCCCCTGTCCCAGGCTCGCGTGAAGTCGATCACACTGATCGTGCCCCCGACGTGCGGCGAGTACACCGCAGCGGTGATTCAGGACAAGCGCTACGTGGCCTGCGCTGAGATCACCAAGCGCCCGTCCTGACCAGTTCGTGACCCAATCTCCCGTTGACGAGGATGATCGGGGCTCGGTCAGGACTTGGATGGGCTACTGACGGCGGCCAAGTCGATGATCCGCACCGGCGTTGTCGGGCGTACCACCACCTTGCCGGACGACTTCTGCGAGGTGTCCACGTCGGTGGCTTGTGCACGCAATGCGCCGACCGTGCAGTTCTCGCGACCGAGCACCGAGAACGGGTCGTAGCTGAAGTACCTCATGGCGTTGAGATGCGTCATCTTGTCGATGTCGACATCGGCGACGCCCGTCAAGGATCGGGCGAGGCGCTCGGGCGAATCGGGCCACGTCGAGTCGGAATGCGGATAGTCGCACTCCCAGCAGATCGTGTCGATCCCCACGGCTTCACGATTCGTCACGCCCGCTGCGTCGTCGATGAAGCACGTGATGAAGCGCTCACGGAACAGCTCCGACGGCTTCATCGGGAGGTCCTGGCCAGTCCATGACTGATGGTGCTCATAGACATAGTCGACCCGTTCCAAGAAGTACGGAATCCACCCGATACCGCCCTCGCTCAACGCGAACTTCACGTCGGGAAACTCGGTGACGGCACGGGACCACAAGATGTCGGCCGCAGCCTGCACGATGTTCATCGGCTGCAACGAGATCATGACGTTGATGGGCGCTTCGATGGAGGTGATCGTGAGTTGCGAGGACGAGCCGATGTGCAGGCAGATCACGGTGCCTTCGTCCTGACACGCTTGGAAGAACGGATCCCAATGATCGTTGTGGAAGCTGGGCCAGCCGAGCTTCTCCGGGTTCTCCGAGAAGGTCACCGCTCGGCAACCCTTCGCTGCCATGCGGTGCACTTCGTCAGCCATCAGCTGTGGATCCCAGATGGGCGGCAGGGCCAACGGAATGAAGCGGCCAGGAGCGGAAGCACACCATTCATCGACGTGCCAGTCGTTGTAGGCGCGGACCATGGCCAGCGCGACGTCCTTGTCCTCGGTGCGGCTGAAGAGTTGACCGCAGAACTGCGGGAAGCTCGGGAAGCACATGGATCCGAGAATGCCGTTGGCATTCATGTCCCGGATCCGCTCATCGATGTTCCAACACCCCTTGCGCATCTCGGCGAAGCGGGTAGGTTCGATGCCGTATTCCTCCGGCGGCTTCCCGGCTACCGCGTTCAGGCCGATGTTTGGCAGCGATTGGCCCTCGTACAACCAGACGTCG
>JBBRSC010000244.1:0-5099 GCA_038245795.1 Acidimicrobiales bacterium | reverse complement strand
TTCACAAGGAACTTCAGATATGACCGACAGCACCCCATCGCCGCAGATCCAACCCCTGTCCGGTGCCTACAGCGCGCCACCGCTGGAGGTGGACGAACTTCGACAGAAGATGGCCGCCCTGCGGGCCGAGGTGGGCAAGGTCGTGGTCGGCCAGGACGGCGCAGTGTCGGGACTGATTGCGGCGATGTTGTCCCGGGGCCACGTGTTGCTCGAAGGGGTGCCGGGTGTAGCGAAGACACTGATGGTCAAGTCGTTGGCCGCGGCGTTGTCTCTTGACTTCAACCGGGTGCAGTTCACGCCCGACCTCATGCCGTCCGATGTCATCGGCCAGTCGATCCTCGACCAACGTGACGGTGCCTTCCGCTTCCGTCAAGGACCCGTATTCACCAACGTGTTGTTGGCGGACGAGATCAACCGGACGCCGCCCAAGACGCAGGCAGCCCTGTTGGAGGCCATGGAGGAACGGCAGGTGTCCGTCGAGGGCGAGGCGATCATGCTTCCCGAGGTCTTCATGGTGATCGCCACGCAGAACCCGGTGGAATACGAAGGGACCTACCCGCTGCCCGAAGCGCAACTCGATCGCTTCCTGTTCAAACTGCTCGTGGGCTATCCCAGCTTCGAACAGGAGACGGAGGTCCTCAATCGGCATCATCTCGGACTGGACCCCCACGACGTGATCGGTGCTGGAATCCGACCGGTGGCCACGGTCGACGATGTCTTGGCGGCGCGTCGCGCTGTTGCTCAGGTGCAGGTCGAACCGGCGGTGATCGCCTACGTCACGGCCTTGTGTCGGGCAACGCGGGAGACCCCGTCGATCCAGCTGGGAGTGTCCCCCAGAGGCGCAGCGGCGCTGCTGCGGGCGGCGAAGGCATGGGCCTGGTTGTCGAACAAATCGTATGTGACACCTGACGAGGTGAAGGCGGTCGCCAAACCGGCGATGCGTCACCGCATGGCGGTCCGAGCGGAGTTGGAACTCGAGGGAACCACCACCGACGGCGTGTTGGACACGATCTTGGCCACCGTGCCGACACCCCGCTGAGTTCGTGATCCTCACCGGCAGAACAGCACTCGTCGCGGCCGCATTGGCGGTCGGCGTGTTCTTGTTGACGCCGAACGGATCCACCGACGGCTGGTGGCTCCTCCTGGCGGCCAACGCGATGCTGCTCGTCATCGCCGTTCTCGACGCGTTGCTGGCGGCGCCACCGTCCACCCTGCAGATGCGCCGAGAACACGCGTCGGTCATCGTCCTGGGACGATCGAGCGAGCTCATCTGGAACGTCCACAACACGTCCAAGCGGCGCATGCGGCTGTCGATTGCCGATGACCTTCCGGACACGCTCGGCGTCCCCAACCGACGGTTCTCGGTCTCGATTGCACCAGGTGCCATGGCCAAGGCGCGCAGCAGACTGGAGCCGACACGTCGTGGTCGCTTTGATCTCTCGACGGCTACGGTCCGGCTGCGCGGTCCGCTCGGTTTGGCGTCGCGTCAGGCGAGCATTTCCGTGGTCTCGAAGCTGCGGGTCCATCCACCATTCCGCAGCCAGAAAGAAGCGGAGCTCAAAATCCGCCAGGCCCGACTGCTGACGGTCGGACTCCGTTCCACACGTGGGCTCGGTGGCGGCACTGAATTCGAGCAGCTCCGGGAGTACACGACCGACGACGAGTTCCGCTCGGTGGACTGGGCGGCCACAGCTCGTGCCGGCAAGACCATCGTCCGTACCTACCGTCCGGAACGGAACCAGACCATCGTGGTCATGCTCGATGCGGGCCGTCTCATGGCCGGTCGTGTCGATGGGGTACCCCGAATCGAGCACGCCATGGACGCGGTGATGATGTTGGGCGCGGTGGCGACGAGTCTCGGGGACAAGGTGGGCCTGGTGGTGTTCGACGCAGCGGTCCAGTCCACGGTGGCGCCGGCGCGAAATCGCGATCAGGTCTCGCGCATGACCGAAGCCATGTTCGATGTGGAGCCATCGCTCGTCGCCACCAACTATCGCGCCGCCTTCGCTGAGATGTTGGCCCGGTTCCGTCGGCGATCACTGGTGGTGGTGCTCACGGAGCTCGCCCCCCACGTCACCGAGACATCGTTGGCGCCCGCCCTGCCCTTGCTCGGAAGGAACCACGTGGTCGTTGTGGCGTCGGTGACGGACCCGTCGGTGGCTGCGTGGGCGAATGAACCGGTCCAAGCGGACGTCGGGGCCTATCGACGGGCAGCAGCCCTCAGTTCGCTGTCGCAACGCAAACGTGCCGGAGCGTTGTTGCGGGGGCGGGGTGCGATTGTGGTCGACGCCCCGCCAGGACGTCTGGCGAGCGAACTCGCCGACGTCTACCTGCGGGTCAAATCGACGGGGCGGCTGTGACGGGCTCCGAGCGGCTCGGCCCAGCCGTCGGTTGTTCCCCGAAAATCCCGGTGAGCCCACGCCACGCCGCGCCTCGCCCCAACACCAGCACATAGGACCAGAACAGCCCGGCAACGATGACGCCGACGCCCACCCGGGCCCACGTGGGTAATCCCGATGGTGTGATCCACGCTTCGATGAGGCCGGCGGTGACGAAGGCGAGCACCAGGCCCATGATGACCACGATCGAACGCGATCCTTGTTCTGCTAGCGAGTCGCGCCGCGTCCGATCGCCGGGCGAGATGATCGACCAGGCAAGCGCTAGTCCGGCCGCGCCCGCAATGATGATGGCGCTGATCTCGAGCAGCCCGTGGGGGAGGATGAGCCCCCAGAACTTCCCGCCCTGGCCATAGTGATGCATCACTGCCCCCACGGCACCGAGGTTCATCCCGTTGGTGACCAGCAGGTAGAGCGTGGGAAGTCCGAGCAGGACACCGAATGCAAATGCCATGAAGCTCACCTGGATGTTGTTGGTGGTGATCTGCGATTGGAAGGCGGCCGCGGGGGCGCTGCTGTAGTACTCCTCGAACTTCGTGCTGGCGATGTTCTCCGCGAGGGTCTGGTCCATCGTGCTGTTCCTGGCGGTCTCGTTGTTGCCGAGCCAGATGCCCACGATCAGGGATGGCCCGAGCAGCGCCAGCGCCGCGACGAGCACGTAGCGACGGAGGTACCAGATGGCCGCGGGGAACGCTTCGGTGAAGAAGGATCGAAACGCGGCCACCGGCTGCGTGCGACGCCGGTAGATGACCCCGCGCGCAAGCGCCAGGACCGAAGTGAGCTCACTGATCAGTCCGGTATCGCCGTACTGGGTCTGGGCAATCGACAGGTGACCCGACACCGATTGGTAGAGCACCAGGAGCTCGTCGAGTTCGTCGGCGTCGAGTCGTCGGACCCCACGGGACGCCTGCGTCGAGAGGTTCCGCAGGCGTTCCCAGGTATGACGATTGGTCGCGATGAACGCGTCGATGTCCACGCCTCCAAGGTAGAGGTGTTCTCGGGGTCTCGGCGGCCATCCGGTACCGTTGGCGGCGTGAGCATGACCGTCGACCAGGGCATCGTCACCCCGGAAGCCGTCGTATTGGAGCTCAATGCCGCCGGTGTCGGATCGCGTCTGTTGGCCAAACTGATCGACCTTGCGATCCAGGCCGTGATCTTTGGCGTGTCGGCGTGGCTCATCACGATTGTCGGCGTTGCGAGCATCGCCAGCGGTGGAGATGGGGGCGGAGCTCTGGTCCTGAGTTACCTCCTCGTGTTCGGGGTGATCTTCGTGCTCCCTGCAGGATGCGAGATCCTGTGGCGAGGACGGACGCCAGGAAAGGCGTTGCTCGGTATCCGGATCGTGATGATGGACGGATCTCCCGTAACGGCCCTGGCGACCATCACCCGCTCCGTATGTTTCGTCGTCGATGCGCCATTGGGGCTGATTGTTGCCGTGTGTTCCAATCGCTCGCGTCGCTTCGGGGACATGGTGGCCGGCACCTTTGCGCTCACCGAGCGAAACAGCGGGACGGCGGGCCGACCACTCGTCTTCCTTCCGCCACCCGGCCTCGAGCCCTACGTTGCAAGGCTCGACGTCGGACGAATGACCGACGAGGAATACGTCCTCGCCCGATCGGTCTTGATCCGGGTCACAGAGCTCAGTACCGACGCGCGGTATCACCTGTGTCTCCGCACCGCCGATCTGTTGTCCACCCGTTTCGGAACGCCGCGCCCTGCGTGGTTGGTCCCCGAGCCGTATCTGATCTGTCTGGCGTCCGCCTACCAGCAGCGCACGGGGACGTTCCAGACGGCACTCGCCGAGCTGAACATGGGCCAGCCGGCGCCGGGGGTGTCGCCTCCGTGGGCTCCGTTGCCGCCCGTTGGTGCCCGGTGACGTTCAAGCGATGAGTGGCGTGTCTCCACCGTTTCGCTACCTCGACCATGCGGCGGCAACACCGATCGAACCAGAGGTCGTGGCTGCGGTTGCCGAGGTGATGTCGACCTCGGTCGGGAACCCGACCGGATCCCACGCCGCGGCACGACACGCCCGGCGACTCGTGGAGGACGCCCGCGACGAGTTGGCGATCGTGGTCGGGTGTCAGCCCCACGAGATCGTGTTCTGCAGCGGCGGAACCGAAGCCGACGCCCTGGCAGTTCGCGGATTGGGCCGCCGATCGACCGACCCGGACCGGGTGCTCTGCGGTGCCACCGAACACCCGGCGGTGCTCGACCACGTGATCGACGAAGGCGGCGCCACGGTGGCGGTGCTCTCGGATGGCCGGATCAACCTCGATGTGCTCCGGGACGTGTGTGTGGCGTCCGATGTTCGGCTGCGGCTCGTATCGATGATGGCCGTCAACCACGAAGTCGGGACGGTGCAGCCGATCGCCCAGATCGCCGAGGTGGTGCGATCGGTGGCCTCGGACACGGTGATTCATTCCGATGCCACGCAGGCGCTGCGATGGATCGAACTCCCGGACCTCTGGGAGGCCGTCGATGCCCTGAGCCTGTCGGCCCACAAGTTCGGCGGACCGGAGGGTGCCGGCGCGCTCGTCGTGCGCAACGGTGTGGCGTTGCGCCCCGTGCAGCTCGGCGGGGGACAGGAACGTGAGCGACGCTCGGGGAGCCATGACGTGGCGGGAATCGTGGGGATGGCGCGAGCCGCAACGCTGGCCAGCGAGCGACGCGCCGAGACGGTGCAACGATGCCGTCTGCTGCGAG
>JBBRSC010000243.1:0-5110 GCA_038245795.1 Acidimicrobiales bacterium | reverse complement strand
TGGGCCACACCCGCAGTTGCTGGTCCTGGCCGTTCCAGCAGACCACGTGGATCTGCATCGCGCCGTCGGCGGCGGGCATCAGTTTCACCGTGAACATGAGATCACGCTCCCCGTCGATCACGGGGTGCGCCGAGGAGAAGTAGAAGGGGAGCAGGTTCCGCATTGGGAAGGTCTGATCACCCCATTGATCGCGATGGCCGACCTCGCCGAGGAACTCGAGCGTCACCGGATCGATCTCGACGGGGCGTCCGACGTCCCAGGTCGCGAAGAGTCGATCGCCCCACGGCAGCGGCGCGGTATTGGCCTGGTTGGGCACACCAAAGGGGGACGTGTAACCGAACGTCTCGGCGGTGAAGACCTCAGGCATCTTGTCGTGCAGCCGCTTCGACGGGGTATCGATGACCTTGGACCTGAGCGCGAACCGATTCGACGGCGCGCCGTGAGTTCCCGGTTGAAGGGAGATCCGCACCATGGCGCCGAACCCGAACAGGCAGTAGGGCAGATCGGGGCTGGGCTCGGGCGCGCTGATCACCATCTCTCCACGCAGATCGGGAGGCCATGCTCCCGAGACCAACTCGAGATCGAGGTCGCCGAATGTTCCCTTGGTCAGCGACTCCGGAATCGGCATGGTGACGTCCCCCCGACGGCGAGTGGTGAACAGCCATCACCGGCCTCTATTCAACCAGCTTGGCAGTGAATTCGACAGTGCGGGTTTGTCAACGGGAATTTTGGCCCATTCCCACGGAGGGTGGTTGGGCTCTACTCTGAGTGAGCGGACGGGGCGACTGGCAAGAGAGATACCAACATGGGCGGAATTCCGAAGCGGATCGAGGGCTACACACTGCACGACGGCGCGCCTGGTTACGCGATCTTCGACCTTCCGGCGACGACGCGGCTCGCAACGAGAGATCACGATCATCTCCGTGTGGTCATCACCATTCTCAACGCTGGCGTCTCATCAGATGTCTGGCATCAGATGGACGATCTCATTGCCCAGCTCGGCGTCGACGCCCACAGCCCATCGGACCTCCTCGGACTGCCGGCCATCGTGGATCGGGGCGCCACCGGCGGGCGACGTTGGATCGCAACGTGCGCGCTCGACGGCGGCACGCTCGATGAGCGGATGCCCCTGGCGCCCGTCGAGTTGGCACGACTCGGCGATCAATTGGTGGGCAGTGTCGGCCGACTCCACGAGCTGGGACTCACGCAGGGATCGATCAGCCCCGGGAGCATTCGCTTCGACGACCTCGATCAGCCGGTGTTGTGCCTCACCGCACTCGACGACGCGGAGCCTCATCGCCCACCCGAGGACGGTTTTCGTAACTCACCGCGACAGCGAGACGTCTACGCCGTGGCGTCGATCCTGCACCAGGCCATTGCGGGCCCATTGTCAGAGGGGGAACGTGCGGAACTCACCACCATGGGCGTGGCCCCGGACATCGCAGGACGCATCCACTCGGTCCTCGTACCGAACCCGGCAGATCGACCAGCGCTGATCGTTCCGGTCGCTGGTTCCGAGGTGGTCCCCAACGCCCACGTCAACATCGCCGCACCTGCCGCACCTGCCGCACCTGCCGGTGCCGGCCGATGGAGGGCCACCATGGCCTTCGGGGTCATCGCTGTTCTGGCCGTGATCGCGACCTTCATTGCGACCCGTGGGAACGATCCGACGCAGGTGGAATCAGCGCAGGTCGAACGCTCGACGACCACGTTGTTCGGTTCAGCCACGCCGTTCGACCCGTTGACGTTTGAACCGCAGCCCTTGACCAACGGTGCAGTGCTCCTCCGGACCTGGACGATCAGCGACGACGGATCGAGTTTCACCTCACTCTCGGTCCTCAGCAACTCCACGAAGGCACCGATCGACACCTTCCATGTTGAATCCATCCCCAAGGAACTGGCCGCCGACGTATCGGGCGTGACCTTCGACCCGGCGCCCAGCGAAGTCATCCAGGCCGATCCGGTGGTGATGTGGCTGGCGAACATCGGTCCGGGCCAACGTGTTGCAGTGCAGAGCAAGGTCTCGTTGGTGAAGCGCCCCTCGCTGACCGACCTCGAGTCATGGAAGGCCTCCACCCTGGCCGCTGAAAACACGATTCGAGCTGAACAGCAGCAGTCGTTCTGTGCCCGGACGCTCTGCACGCAGTTCATCGCGGAGCCCGTGGCTCCAGCCACCGAGACCACAACGCCCGGGGTGTCTCCCGGTGTGGCCTCCGGTTCGAACACGACGAGTTCGCCCGGAACGTCATTCCGGGCCACCGCGCCGACCTCGGCGCCGCCACGTGTCAACAACCAGAGGATCACCGCAGCGACGCCACCGATCTTCGGCTCCGTCGGCCCGACCCCCGCGACCACGGTGCCGACCACGACACCAGTGGCGCCACCGACCACCGTTGCCCCTCGCGCTCCTGATGCCCCCCGCAACGTGTTGGTTCGCGATCCGCAGGGGTTCAACGACTGCGATCTCTCGCCGACCGTGCTGGTCAATCTCAGCTGGCAGGAGCCAGCGTCGACCGGCGGTCGACCGGTCACCCGCTACGTGATCCGTGCCAGCCGGGCCGCGACGTCATCGGCGCCAGCGTGGTCAGCCGATCTGGCAGGGCTCGGGTCGGCACGAGAGGCACTCGTAGCCGTTCAGGCGTCGGATTCCGACGCACCAGTGTTCTTCGAGATCCGCGCGCAGAACGTGGTGGGTGTGTCGTCCGCGACCATCGCGCGGGTTGTCGTGCCCTCGATGATCAACCAGTGCGCCGGAACCGCCACCCATGCACTTCGATCTTTGGGCCTGAGCGTCGATCGGTCATCGCTGCCGAGTGACCCCGGCCTGGTGGCTGGCCAGTCCCTGGGAGCGGCTGGCGTGGTGGTGGCGGGATCGACGATTCGGCTGACGTGAGCTTCTGAGACGGGTGTCACGCTCGCACGCGAAGGTTTCCCCTTCCCGAAAATGGCATTTAGCACTAAACTAATTCCATGATCGTTATCGAAGATCTCCAACGTAACCGAGACAAGGACCGTTCCAAGCGGCGTTCCGCTGCGGACCCGGTTGGATTGTACTTAGAAGAGATCGGTCGTCACGCACTACTGACCCCTCAGGACGAACGCGACCTTGCGGGCCGGATCGTTGCCGGTCGAGGCGCGCAACAGCGACTCGACGAGGCCATCGAGGCACACGTGGTCCTCTCGCTGACCGAGCGTCGGCGCCTCGCTGCCGCAGCGAGAGACGGCAAGCTGGCACACGACGCGTTCGTCAATGCCAACCTCCGACTGGTGGTGTCGGTGGCCAAGAAGTACCAAGCTTCCGGGGTACCACTCTTGGACCTGATCCAAGAAGGCAACCTCGGCCTCATTCGTGCGGTCGAGAAGTTCGACGCCGAAAAGGGATTCCGCTTCTCCACGTACGCCGTCTGGTGGATCCGCCAGTTCATCTCACGGGGGATTGCAGCCACCCGATCAACGGTCCGGCTGCCGTCTCGTGCGAATGATGAGCTGCTTCGACTGCGCGAATTGTCGTCGCAGATGGAACAGGCGCTCGGCCGTCAACCCGAGATCTCGGAGTTGTCAGAACTGTCGGGAATTCCTGCAGATCGGGTGCTGGATCTCCTCATGACAACCGACCCCATCTCCCTGTCGGGATCGGTGGGTGAAGAGGGTGGCGCGGAACTCGGTGACTTCATCGAGGACAAGCGTGCACGAGAAGATGTCGAGGCGGTCTCGGCCCATCTCTCCGATCGTGAGGTCGCCCAGATGATGGCCGTCCTCGACTCCCGTGAGCGGGACATCCTTTCGCTCCGTTTCGGATTCGGCGGTGCCGAACCTCTGTCGGTCTCGCAGGTGGCGGAGGTGATCGGGTTGTCTCGTGAACGCATCCGCCAGCTGGAGCACCGAGCCATGGCAAAGTTGATGCACCCGTCGTGGCGGGCGCTCAAGCGCTACCTGTTGGACTGATCCGGACTTCCTGCATGACCCAGACCATTTCCCTGAAGGAAGCGGCCGAACAACTCGACGTCCACTACATGACGGCGTATCGCTATGTCCGTAATGGGCGTCTCGCCGCCCACAAGTCGGGCGCCGAATGGCGGGTTCGAACCGATGACGTCGATCAGTTCATTGTCGACGCCAGCACTCCGGTCGACCCGTCGGCGCCGAGACGAGCCAACCATCGCACGGGCCTCGAAGCGCGCCTCGTGGCGGGCGACGAGCCCGGCGCGTGGGGCGTCATCGAATCTGCCATGGCATCCGGCGCCGAGCCGACCGAGGTGCTGGTCGATCTCCTTGCCCCGTCACTGCGTTCCATCGGCGAACGGTGGTCGTCGGGCGAGCTCACTGTTGCTGATGAGCACCGGGCCAGCGCCGTTGCGCACCGACTGATCGGCCGGATCGGTCCTCGCTTTGCACGGCGCGGCCGAAAACGCGGTCACGTCGTGGTCGGCGCGGCACCGACGGATCGTCACGCCCTCCCGTCCGCAATGCTGGCGGACCTCCTGCGCGGTAACGGGTTCGACGTCACCGACCTCGGCGCAGACACCCCATCGGAATCGTTTGTCGAAGCAGCCAAGGCGGCGCAACAGTTGGTTGTCGTTGCGATCTCCGTGACATCCGACGACGGGCTCAGCACTGCGAAGAGGACGGTCGACGCCGTCCGCCTGGCGCTCGGCCCCGGGGTCCCCATCCTCGTTGGCGGCGGCGCGGTGCGCGACGAAGCGCACGCCACGTCGCTCGGATCCGATGCCTTCGCGCCCGACGGACGGCGCCTCCTGGAAGTGGTCGATCAGCTCGCGTCAGCCGACTGAGTCGTACAGTCTCAGCATGAATGAACGATGGGCGGCGGCAGTGGTGGTGCCGGAGAGCTTCCTCAACGGGCTGGCGCTGACGGGCATCGGAGAGGGAATTGTCGTTCCCGCCTTCGAGAACATCTTCCAGCTCCCCATGATGGGACCGCTCGCGTTGTCCGTCGGCATGACCATTACCGGCGTGTCGTTCAAGATGTCGGCCGCCAACGACGGGGCGCTGGTCGGAACGGTGCGCGCCACCGGCAGCGTCGAGATCGTCGGCGACTCGCCCATGCCAGCGTTGCCGGGCGCCGCGCGGGTACGGGGAGATGTTCTGGTTC
>JBBRSC010000242.1:0-5166 GCA_038245795.1 Acidimicrobiales bacterium | reverse complement strand
GGGAAGAGCTGCAACCGCCAGCAGACCCTGATCAGCGACATCCGATGATCGAGATCATGGGTGGGCTCATGTCCAAGGGCGGACTGGTTCTGCACGGCGAGCAGTCCTTCATCTATCACCGTCCGATGATCGCCGGTGACCGGCTCACCTTTCGTGGTCAGGTCAAAGAGATCTATCAGAAGCCCACCAGAGACCGGGTCATGACGTTTCTGGTCATCGAGGACGCCTATTCCGACGAGGCGGGCGAGCCCGTACTGACCTCGACGATGAACTTGATCCACCGGAGCTGACGACGTCATCTCCGTTGTGAGAGACGGGCAAGGGCCGCAGGAGCCAGCCCCTGCGCGCTGACTCCTACGACGAGAGACGTTCTACCCGTGCCGTGGCTGCGTCATACCTCCGGCTGATGAACGGCGTTTCAATTCGCCACGGTGTGGGAACACTGCCCTTGTACGAAGCGACGGTGAACGAATGGGTAGTCGACGGGATGGACACAGTTCCTCGATACGATGGCTGGCTATGGCGCCTCTCCTAGCGCATCACCGCTTTTCCGCCGATCGTGGCGCACCCGCATCAGCACGCAGATTCGCGCGTGTGACGTTGTCCAACTGGGGTTTCGGGTCGGTCTCCGACACGGTGGAACTCCTCGTCAGCGAGGCGGTGACCAATGCTGTCGGCCACGCCGCATCGGGCGGCGAGATGATCATGCGGCAGATCCCTTCGGGGATCCGGATCGAGGTTTCCGACTACGGATCGGGCATCGTTGAGCAGCGGAACCCCGGCCCCGATGAGGTGACCGGGCGTGGTGTTGCGATCATCGACGCGTTGGCGAGTCGGTGGGGCGTCGAAAGCGACGGCACTCCTCGTGATGGCGAGCGGCACAAGACGGTGTGGTTCGAGTTCGATCACCAAGCCGTCTGACAATCGGATCGGGCTCACTCATCCGCCGGTCCAGCTGTTCGGCTGCTGTGAACCGGTAGGGTTCTCTCCCATGGGCCAAGCATCAGCGGACAGCGCACCGATTGTCGTGCGGGGCGAGATCGATGCGGCCACAGCACCCGCTCTCAGCGCCGATCTCAGTCGCGCTGTCGCATCAGGATCGAACCCCATCGAAATCGATCTCAGCGCGGTGACCTTCATCGACTCCTCGGGCCTTCGGGCGTTGATCATTGGTCGACAGGAGGCTGAAGCAGCTGGGAACAGCCTCCGTATCGTCAAGGCGTCCGACGTGGTGAGCAGGCTGCTCGACGTGACCGGCCTGAGCGAAACCCTGATGGGCTGACATTCTCGTAGTGGGATCTGGAATCTCGATCCGGTCGATCCTGACCCGCATCACGATCGGGTATCTGGTGATCGTCGTTGCGGGAGGAGCGTCGACGCTTTGGGCGTTTGGGGCCAACGCTGACGCTGAACGGGCGGTTCGCAACGCGCAGGCGGCGTCGCTGCAAGAGGCGCTCCTCCGGACCAGCTACTCCGACCAGGAATCGGGCATGCGCGGGTTCGTCATCACGGGCGACGTGCAGTTCCTCCAGCCGTACGAGTCTGGCGGCGTCGCAATGATCGAGCGCGCTGCTGATCTCCGCCAGCTCGCTCGCACGTCGCCCGAGTTGATCTCACGGCTCGACGAGGTCGTGGCTGCTGGGGATCGCTGGCGACTCGAACGCGCCGAACCCCAGATCTCCCTGCGGCGAACGGACCCGGTGGCCGCCACCGCATTGGTCGTGGCTGGCGGCGCGAAAGCACGATTCGATGAGCTCCGCGCTCGACTGGATGATCTGTCTGCCGCCATCGACGGTCAGCGGGCGACAGCGGTCGACTCGAGCGACTCGGTGACGACGCGGCTGCGCCTCATCGTTGCGGCAACGATCATCTCGGCGCTGCTGGCAACCGTCGTCGCCACATGGTGGGTCCGACGACGCGTTGTGGTCCCGTTGGCCCAGTTGGTCCAAGCGGTGGGGGCAGTCCGTGCCGAGGAGTTGGACCATCCGTTGCCGTCGACCGGACCCGAGGAGTTGGTGGCGGTCAGTACGACCATCGCGGCCATGCGGGGCCGACTGGTGGGGATGATCGACGAGGCGGCCAGATCGAAGCGGACCCTCGAACAGTCGGCGATCGTGGTGTTGCAGCTCGGAGCGGAACTGCAGAGCGAACTCGGGGGCTCACCAGAGGGTTGGACGGTGGCCGGAGGTCTCCGCCCCGCCGACGGCGTGTTGGCTGGTGACTGTTACGACGTCTTCGCTCTCGACGACGACCTCGTCGGCCTTGTTGTCCTGGACATCGTCGGACACGGCGCTGAGGTCGCGCTCTCAGCGCTCAAGTCCAAGGAGATGATCGTCGGTTCATTGCGTTCGGGAGCGACTCCTGGTGAAGCAATGCGCATTCTCTACGACAACTTCGGCGATGACCGCACCGAGTTCCTCACGGCGATTGCTCTGGTGATGGACACGACATCGGGCCGCGGCACTTACGCCAATGCTGGCCATCCTCCAGCGTTGCTCTTCGACCACGGCGGCGGCGAGCACGAGCTCGCGCCGACCGGCCCGCTCCTGGGACCCGTGGATGCGACGTGGCGGACCGAACAGCTCACGATGGAATTGGGAGCGAAGCTCGTGGTGTTCACCGATGGGGTATTGGAGGCTCGATCGTCCGACAACGAGTTCTTCGGAGTCGAACGGCTGTCCGAATTGGTCGTCTCGATGCCATGCACCGAAGCCGAGCACGTCGTGCAGCAGTGCCTCGATACCGTCGACGAGTTCACCTCGAGGAACAACGCCGACGATGTCAGCATCGTGGTGATTTGTCGGGACTGCCCTCCCGACTGAGCGATGCCAACGTTTAGGGCGCCCCACCATCGGGAACATCGAGAGCGTTCCCCCAACGAAAGGCCTGTCATGGCTGACAACACCTTCGGCTCCGCCGACCGAGAGCCCACCCAGGACGAGATTGCCATCGCCGACGAGCAGGCCAAGGACATCGATGTCGATGAGGCCGCTGAGCACTACACCGAGATGACCGAGATCGGTGCAAACGTCAAAGGCGAGGGCGAGATCTGACAAGATCCCGTTGTCGTAGTTGGCTGACCCGTCGCGTCATCGTCTCGACACACCGTCCAACTATCGCTCCGACTCGCAGAAAGGCCCGTGACGTGATTGACAGCTCCGTGGGTGACGTGATGATCACCGTGCCATCGCAGACCCAGTTCATCAAGACCGTCCGCTTGGCGGTGAGCGGAGTTGCATCGCTCGGTTCGTTCAGCGTCGACCTGATCGATGATCTCAAGGTCGCCGTGGACGAGATGTGTTCCACGCTGATCGAAGTCGGCGACGGCGAGGGTCTGAGCTTGACCATCTCGATGTCACGACCCGATGTAATGCGAATCACGGGACGTACCGGGGTGGGCGATCCGACCCAGCTCGATCAGGTCAGGGCGGATCTGTCGCAGCAAATACTCGATGTGATGGCGGACGATCACGACTTCACGATGGAGAACGGTATTGCGACGTTCTGGTGCGAGCGGAGTGCTGATCCGCTCGATCCACGGTGAACGTAGCCACATGAGCTCCGAGGCCAACGGGGCCCCGCTCGATCCGGATGACCAGTCAGTCCTCGACCGATTTCGTCAGTTCCGCGAGACAGGCGATGACGCGCTCCGCGTGGCATTGATCGAGGAGCATCGGTGGATCCCGCAGCGCTGCGCTCGGCGCTTCGCGAACAAGGGCGAACCTCTCGACGACCTCGAGCAGGTCGGCGCGATCGGTCTGGTGAAGGCAGCTGGCCGGTTTGACCCTGAACTGGGAATTCCGTTTCCGGCGTATGCCATCCCGACCGTGATGGGCGAGCTTCGTCGTCATTTCCGTGACGCCACCTGGGCGCTGCGGGTACCTCGGCGAGCCAAGGATCTTCACGTCCGGATGGGGCCAGCCGTGGAGGCACTCCGGCATGATCTCGGACGTGCGCCGACGCCGTCAGAACTAGCCGAGTACTTGTCCGTGCCCGAGGAGCATGTCCTGGAGGCCACCGAGGCGGGCGCTGCGTATTCGACGTCGTCGCTGGACCAGCCGACGGTAGGCGGGGCGCTCACGGCTGGCGAGCGGGTCGGCGTCGATGATGCGCTGCTCGGTCTCAAGGAGGATCGGGCTGAGCTGGCAGCGCTCCTCGAGTCCCTGCCGGAACGCGAGCGGACGATCATCTATCTCCGGTTCTTCGAGGAGCGCAGCCAGGCCGAGATCGCCGAGCGGATCGGCACGAGCCAGGTGCACGTCTCGCGACTGTTGAAGGTGGCACTGGCGAAGCTGCGCGCCGCGAGCGAGTGAAGAGAGAAGCTGCGCGCCGCGAGCGAGTGAAGAGCGAAGCTGCGCGCCGCTCCCTCATGCGAGAAGGTGCTCGCTCAGACCAACGAGCTCGATCAGCCGTCGTGTCACGATGGACGGGTTGATGATGCTGAATGTTGCAGAGTTGGCGGCGGCGTAAGCGCGAAGCGTCAGGAGGCTGCGCAGACCCGCAGAGTCGAGGAAGGTGATCCCGCTGGCATCGAGAAGCACCGTCGACCCGTTGGTCAGATGGGGATCCACCGTGATCATCACATGATCGGCCGATGCGGCGTCGAGGTCGCCAGCAACCGAGATCACCATCGCCTCCGGAGATGCACAGAGGGTGATCGCAAGCGAGTCGGCCATGTGCGGCTCTACCCAGCTCGCACGACTCTCAAACATGTTTGGAGCCTTCCGAGGCGGGGTACTTCGTGGCTGTCTCTTACCCCCGCAACAGCAAAGGACCACACCTCATGGCCCCCAAAGTGACTCCCAAATCAGCCCCGACAGCAGCCATCGCATCGAAGACCGCCAAGAAGCAGTCGGCGGCAGCGACGCATTCCGGATCCTCCAAGAACGGCACCTCCCGTGCTGGCTCCCCCGGCGCGTTCACGGTCCCCGGTCTTGCCCAGAAGGACGGGGCGATGGTCGCTGGCGTGCTGCAGGAGCGTCTCGTCGCCCTCCTCGACCTCACCCTCACGCTGAAGCACGTTCACTGGAACGTGGTCGGCCGCGACTTCATCGGCGTGCACCAGATGTTGGACCCGCAGTACGCCGCAGCATCGGACATGGTCGACGCGGTTGCTGAGCGAATCGCAGCACTCGGAGAGTCTCCCAACGGCCTCGCGGGCAACCT
>JBBRSC010000241.1:0-5186 GCA_038245795.1 Acidimicrobiales bacterium | reverse complement strand
GTGGCAACGGAGTTTCGTGGCGTCTGGCGACCGGATCGTGCGGTCGGAATCAGCCATGAACGTCCTCGCCGCGGGGCCTGCGCTGGCTATGGGTGGACGTCCGCGAGCGGGCTCGTCGGGACGTGGATCCAGCCTTCGACGAGCGCGGTCGCCGGATCCGATGGGCGCTCCGACATCGAGGTGTGAGCGGCGACGGCCACGAGCGCGGAGAACAAGCCGTCGAGCACATGATCCGACGCCACGCATCGATCAGCGATCGGCGAAAGATCCAGCCATTCATCGGTCGACTGGCGCACAACGTGGAAGATGGACGCCCGCGCCTTCCGGCCGATCTCGGCCTTGGCTCCCGAACCGCCCTTGTAGCCCGTCGGGTCGATGCCCCATGCGCGCATCGCAGCTGCCGGGTAGGCCTCGATCAATGGCCCGCTCCCGTCGCGGGGCGCAGCGCGTCTCCAGACCTCGTCGGCCCATCGCTGTTGAAGGAGAGCGCATCGCATGGCGACGATGCCGAGCTTGTCCGCCGAGACCGAGAGTGGCGATCGTCCGGTGAGGGCCGTGACCCGATGATCGGTCGCGCGGTGGGTCAGATCGGTTCGGTCGCCACCGTTCGGCCACCGACCAAAGGCGCTGTGCGCGTCCACGGCGGCCACGAACGCAGTGGGCCAGCCGAGCGGCGCATCGACCCCGATGACGTCGACGGAGCGAGCCGCTTCGACGAGTGCGTCGTCGTCGGCTGGGGTGTCGAGTTCGTTGGCGTCCCAGCGACCAGCCCCACGTGGCGCAAGGCGCACCACTCCGGTCTTGGCGGGTTGAGCGGCGAGGTCGATGCCAAGGAAGCGGGTCACGACATCAGTCTCGTCTGTGGCGCCATTTCGACGGGGTCGTCATCAACGCATCGACCAGAGCGGGCCAATCGGGGCGTTGGTGGGCCGCATCGCTGCTGGAACAACTCGATCGTATTGGTGCCGGGGGTGTTGGATGAATGGCTCACGGCGATGAGTGAGCTGCGGCCCGATGTGGATTCGGCTGTGGCGAGTTTGCTCGTCGAGGAAATGAAACGCCTTGAGGCGCACAAGTCGGTCCTGAGCATCGACGGGCACGACCAGGTTCTAGCTGAGGCACGGTCGAATCGCGTCGAAGGGGCGCGCTCGTCAACCGCCTGCGTTACTCCCTCGGCGGGGCGATCCACCTTCTGAGCGCTGCCCGAACTGCGGGGTCGACGACGTGTCTGCGCTCGTCAGCCGCACCCTCGTGGACTTCGTCCGCCGGGCCGTTGTTCCGTAGACGGATCTCGACTGTGTGCAACCGATCCTCGCCGTGCAGTCGTGTGCCACCGAGCGGGCGGCGCTTCGATTCCCGCTCCAGCCCCGCGCACGCAATGCAGAGCGCCATCGCGTCGCGGACCACCCCGCAACTGCCGCACCGCTGCATCGCACACACCACACACGGCATCACCGGATCGGGGCATTCCCGACACGTGACGGTGTCGCAGTAGCAGCACGACCGAGGATCCGACACCAAGTGATTGTTTCTGTCGATCGTGAACTCGCGTACCAGCGCACCCGTGTCGTACGACTTCGCCTCGGCCGCTGCCACCCCGCCCTCGACGTCGTACTCAATCTCGATCAACCGTGAATCGATCGACCACTTCTCCATCACGTGCGCATCGACCCGCACCGCGACCGCTCGCGCCGACGCCAGCTCGCCATCATTCGCCAACCCCCCGCAGACGAGGTGCGCCCACGGAGCAACCGGCGCCCGAGCGATCACCTCGGGAAACCCAACCGCATCCATCTCGAAGCCGACCGTTGGAACAACGCGGGCGAGTGACTCATGTGCTCGACCACTCGACGCATCGCAAGCCGTTGGAACAACAGAATCCGGAGCAATGGATTCTCGAGCAACGGGTTCCGGAGCAACAAAATCCCGGTCCAGCTCGACGGTACGTTGAACGATCTGACGGTGCACCAGCGTGGCGTTCACCAACTCGATCGGAGCGAACGTCCCCGCACCCGCCAAGCCGACCACCTCGACCAACTGCGTTCCGCCCAGCAACCGGTCGGCGAGCAACACCGAATCCACTGAGAGCCCCGCGCCTGCCACTCGCCACCAATCACCGACCACATCCGGTCCAGCGCAGTCCGGGCCCGCGAAGTCCGGCCCCACGACTTCTGCCCAGGCCAGTGGACCCAACTCCACAATCCGCACCCGCCACTGCCCGAGTTCCGATACCCGAACCGAATCGAACATGAAGGACAGCCCGTCATCCCTTGCGTCCTCGGGGTCGCACTCGACCCATGGCGCAACCTCAGACATCGGCCGGTCCGCCGCGCCGTGGTCGCGTCGCAGCCCATCACCCATCAACGACACCCGATCGAGGTGCTCCAACCGATCCAGTAACACCACCACCGCAATGCCGCGAGGCCCGACATCGAGCGGCCACTCGTCGTCGGTGAACTCGAGCCCCGGATGATCAACCCCCAGGGTATCCAACAGCGCTTCTTCGACCGACTGCGTGCCGTCAAGCGCGACTAGGTGTCGGACACCCGGGTGCAATACCTGCCCCTCAGGGCCCAACACCCGAACAACAGAGTGCCGCGCGACCGACAAGTCGAGCGACGGCTGTTCCGCTTCGTCCGCCGCCCACGTCGTGTCGATGTGCTCAACCACGCGCACCGCTCGACCGCTCAACTGTTCTCCCACGGCCACTGCAACCGCCCATGCCAGCGGGTGCGGCGCGCCGAACACCCGCCAACTCACCACATCGCTGCCCGACAACCCATCGCCCGCGAGCACAGCGATCTCTCGGCGGAGCCCATGCTCCAGCACCACCACCGTGGAGTGTCCCGCTCGGCCCACCCGAGGTGTGGTCCCGATCATCCGCAGCTCCCGCGGCAGCTGCATCACGAGACTGTCGCTCGCTGACTCGAGCGCCACACAGGCCCTGCACCTCGGCGAGTCCTCGTCGGTCACGCACCCCCCGCAGACCAACTCGTCGCACACCGAGCACCGCTGTGCCAACTGCGATCGCCCGCACGCCGTGCAGAGTTCTGCATCACAGATACGGCAGCGCTTGGTCGCATCGACGCCGAACAAGGGAAGGCCGCGACCCGAGCGACGACACATCCCGCATGCAGACTGGCCGCACCGTCGACAGTCCCCGATCCCCACAACGGGCGGACATTCGTCGCACGACGTCAGGCCGCACACCTCGCACGGCGGCTTCTCGACCGGCACAGCATGACCGGACCGATCGACGACGAACGACGCCGAATCCCCCAGCGGCCCGACCGGCGCGTCACCGCCAACCACCGCATAGCGGTGCACCAGCTCGCCATCGCCTCGCCACAACTCCTGCACGTCAAAGAGGCGCCCGATGGTGACGGTCGGCGGCGCGGGATCCATCTCCGCGGCCCACGCCCGAAGCTCCGGCCGGGTCTCGGCGGTGGAGACGTCGATCGTCGGACTGTTAGAGCTTGAAACATCATCAGCGCTGGGAACGTCAGAGCTAGGAAATTCAGCGGTCAGACCGTCACCCGTTGGCCTCTGGGACTGTGACGAGTTGGCGATATCAGCGAGCGTCAACGGCGTGATCGACGGTCGATCCACGACCGACACACGGTGGTTGAACTGTCGACCCACGAGCGTGGCGTTCGGATTCTGTACCGGAGGCGGGCATGCCGCAGCGATGGCAGTCATCAGTACCGAACTCGCTGGCGCCCCGACAGACTGCCCAAATCTTTGGAGGGTCAGCTCGGATTCCAACGTGATGCCATCGCTGTTCGGGATGAACAGCACCAACGATTCTCGTGGCGAACTCAACGTGAGTAGGTGGGACCGGTTCACACGTTCCAGGCGAGCCGTGAACCTGCCTTCGGCCGCTTCGTAGATGGTCGCTGAAGCGTCGTTCACCGGCACCCAGTCGAGTTCGCATTCGCTGACGACCACCGAGCCATCGTCATCGCGATCGTGACACGTGATCGTGGGGCGATCGCCGCTGACCGACAAGACATCGATGGTCCCGACCCGCCGTACGACCAGGTCTGCTGTTGGAACGGGCAGCATCTTGCGGAGTCGATCGACCAGCGAGGCAACGTCGGGGTCCGGATCAGCCGAACGGGCCGACATCGCCCCGATCGCCCGGAGCGCCGCCCGATGCACCACGCCGGTCCCCGCGCCGACGCCGATCACGAAGCGCAGATCCTCTTGGGGCGCCAACGATCTCGACGGCCGCTTGACGCCGAAGCCATCGAAGCGAACTCCCGCATCGAAACGCAGTCCAACCTCGGCCAACGTGGCCGCGAGCGGCGGCGAGATGGACACAAAACCGTTCACGGGCCGACCATCGAGTTCAACGACGTTGGTGCCGACAACCAGCGTCTGGCCACTGCCCACCCGGAACTCCGAACGGGATCCGGTGCACGACACGAGGGTCGGCTCGGCGCAGCCACGACACAGCCGCGACGATTCATCAGCCCTTGGCTCGAAGGAGCCACACAGTGGGCAGGCACAACGATGTGACCGGAGCATCACCGCACGGTCAACCTCGGCGACCTCGGGGTCAATGGACACGTGTTGGGGCGATGACAGAACGTGAAAACACGTTTCCTCCAGATTCAAGGCCCCAGGGGAATCTAACCCGCGGAGATCACGTTGGGCAATCCGCTGTCACGCAAACGGACGAGGTCGGGCGGGGACAGGTAGCGCGACGACTCGTCAGCGTTTCCGCCAGTTGGAGATGGACGCCTTCGTTTCGGGGGCATCCCGACGCACGCTCCCCATTCGGCCAACGCAACCCAACAACACGTTGTCGCCGTCGCCCAGGATATTGCGACTGGATGTGGGTCGGCTCGAGCGAACTCGGCCCCTTCGACGTCAACCACTTCGGTGCGGTGGCAAGAACGCCTCGACCGACGAGGGAGCGGAGCTCGTTGGCCAACCAACCCATCGTCGTCAGCGCCACCGACCTCGTCGGCTACCTGACGTGCCCGCCCGATACCACCCTGTCTCTCGCCAACATCCGCGAACTCAGCCATAGTGTCGGCGCAGGCGCGGGATCGGTAGGGGACCGATCCCGATGTTGTGCACGGCGCGGACTTGAACACGAAGCGGCCTCATTCGACGAGACGCACCCGGCTCCAGCAGACGTTCGGTCACTGTTCACCAACATGCTCGACCTCAGTTTG
>JBBRSC010000240.1:0-5186 GCA_038245795.1 Acidimicrobiales bacterium | reverse complement strand
GAACTCAGTCACCGGATCGGGATCACTACCCGGCAAAGTGAGCGGTACGGCCACGGTCAATGTCAGCATCACGAAGTACCTCTACTGGGGCTTCGGACAGGTCACCGTGTCCGACCCCTCGGCAGGGATCAACCTGACGGGCTACGCCATCTTTGGCCCGGCACCGGCAAAGTTCGGCAACAGCTCAACCGTGACGGGCTCCTGGTTCGTCTACCAGGCCAACCGCGGCTGGGTGAGTTACACGATTACGGCAACCGTCACCGACAACGCCTGATCACCAGAACCTCATTCGATGGCCGCTCCCACGGGGGCGGCCATCGTCGAGTACGGCCTGCAATCGCCCACCCAAATGGAGGACCTGACTCCAGCCTCAGCTGTGACACCCGTCTCCTGAGTTGACCCTGGGCAGTCCGGGCCATGAAGCTACAACGCTATGCGGTCACCGGTTCGTTCACATTCCTCTCCCAGTGCCCGCCCGAAGCCCGGTCCCGATGATCCACTCCGAGTGGCGTATCTCACGTATCGGGGAAAGCCCCACGTTGGCGGCCAGGGTGTCTACACCCGCCATCTGACCAAGGCCTTGGCCGATCTCGGCCATACCGTCGAGGTGTTGTCCGGTCAGCCGTACCCCATCACCGACGACCGCGTCCCACTGGTGAAGCTTCCGAGCCTCGACATCTACAACGATTACTTCCCCATGCGGATGCCCGGAATGTGGGAGCTCAAGACCTGGATGGACTACGCCGAGGTCACGGCGTTCTCGTCCGGTACCTTCCCCGAGCCTCTCGCGTTCTCTCTTCGTGCCTGGGACCACCTCAAGAACCGCACCCATGAGTTCGACCTGGTGCAGGACAATCAGTGTCTCGGCTACGGCCTGCTCGCCATCGAGCGGTCGGGCCTGCCCGTCCTCGGCACCATCCATCATCCGATCACCATTGATCGCCTCATCGAAATGGAACATGCTGACACCCGATGGGAGCGCATCTCCAAGGCCCGCTGGTACGCCTTCACAAAAATGCAGACGCGGGTCGCCAAGCGACTCCGTCGAATCATCACCGTCTCCCAGAACTCCTACAGCGACATCTGCCGCACCCACGGAGTGGATCCATCCAAGCTCCATGTGGTCCCCGTCGGAGTCGACCCAGAGCTCTTCAGGCCCCTTCCCGGCGTCGTGCGTCGTCCGAACCAGATCATCTCGACGGCTTCGGCGGATGTAGCGATGAAGGGCCAGCGCTACCTGCTCGAAGCCCTCGCCAAACTCCGAACCGAACGGCCCGAACTCACACTCATCATGATCGGCCGCCTCAAGGAAGGCAGCGCTGCCCAGCGGACCATTGAGCAACTCGGATTATGGGACGCCGTGGAGTTCGTTTCCGGGGTGACCGATGAGCGCATCGTCGAGATGTACAACGAGTCGGCCTGTGCCGTAGTGCCCTCGCTGTACGAAGGTTTCTCACTCCCCGCTATCGAAGCCATGAGCACCGGATGCCCGCTGGTCGCCACCACAGGGGGCGCCCTCCCCGAGGTCACGGGCGCCGACGGCGAGACATGTTTCTCGGTGGCACCGGCTGATGCCGAGTCGCTCGCCGCCGGAATCCGTCGAGCCCTTGACGACGCTGACGCTGCGCACCGGATCGGCATGGCAGGGCGCGAGCGGGTCATCACCCGTTGGAGTTGGCGGCACACCGCCGTCCGAACCGTTGAGCACTATCGGGCGTTGTTGGCCGAGGAGACCCACTGATGTTGACCGTTGACTACCCGACCTTCGACCTTGAACCGGGTGCCACCGTGTTGGACATGGGATGTGGCGCCGGTCGCCACGCCTTCGAAAGCCTCCGACGTGGTGGTCGGGTCGTGGCGTTCGACTACTCGTTGTCCGAACTCCAGGACGTCACCAAGCTCTTCTGGGCAATGGGCGATGCCGGAGAAGTCGGGTCGAAGGGCGAAGCCGGAGCGGTCCGTGGCGATGCACTCAAGCTGCCATTCCGGGACAACTCGTTCGACCGCATCATCGCCTCCGAGGTCCTCGAGCACTTGGCCGACGATGTCGGCGCCATCGCCGAGCTGACCCGGGTGCTCAAGCCGGGTGGCATCATCGCCATCACCGTGCCGTCGTGGCTCCCCGAGAAAGTGTGTTGGGCGTTGTCCGCCGAGTACCACGCGCCGCTCGCCGAGGGCGGACACCTTCGGATCTACACCGAAGAACAGCTCCGGGCTCGCATGAGCGACGGTGGCCTCGACGTGGGCAGATCACATCACGCCCATGCGCTCCACAGCCCGTATTGGTGGCTCAAGTGCGCAGTGGGTCCCACCAACAGCGAGCATCCGCTCGTGAAGGCGTATCACCGACTGTTGGTGTGGGACATCTCGAAGGCCCCGAAGATCACCCGGGTCACCGAGCGTCTGTTGAACCCGATCATCGGGAAGAGTGTCGTCGTGTACGCCACGAAACCTGCTTCGTTGATCACCGCCAACGCCCCATCGAATCGGACCGGGAACAAGGGAGGGCGACGCCGTGTGGCTGCCTGAGATCGCCGGCGTCGTGAACGCCGAATCGTTGAGCGGAACGGTCGACCACATCGCCCGAATCCAACTTCCCAACGGCATGGTTCCGTGGTCTCCCGGCGCGCACGCTGACGTGTGGAATCACTCCGAGGCCGTCATGGCGCTGGCCTTGGGCGGCCGTCGCGAGGAAGCCGACCGGGGCCTCGAGTGGCTCCGCTCAGTCCAACGCCCCGACGGCGCCTGGCACCAGTACTACCTGGCTGACCGCGTCGAGCAGGACAAGCTCGATGCCAACTGTGTTGCGTATGTAGCAGCGGCCGTCTGGCATCACTGGCTGTTGTTCCAGGATCGGAAGGCGCTCGAGGAGATGTGGGCGATGGTCGAGCCCGCCATCGACTTCGTGCTCGAACTCCAGACACCCCGCGGCGAGATCCGTTGGGCCCGTCACGCCGACGGCACCCCCTGGAGCTTCGCCCTCCTCACGGGTTCGTCGTCGATCTGTCACAGCCTCAGGTGCGCAATCGCCATGGCCGAGACGCTCGGCCATGAACGGCCCGACTGGGAGCTGTCTGCGGCTCGGTTGGCCGACGTGATCCGCAACGAACCCGACGCCTTCGCGCCGAAGCATCGTTGGGCGATGGACTGGTACTACCCCGTGCTCGCTGGCGTGATCACCGGTCAGGCCGGACGTGACCGCCTGGCCGAACGTTGGGATGCCTTTGTCATGGAGGGCAAGGGCGTGAGGTGCGTATCGGACCGACCATGGGTCACTGCTGCGGAGACGTGCGAAGCAATGATGGCGCACCTCGTCGTGGGTGAACGGGAACGGGCCGAGCAGCTCTTCTCGTGGGCCCAGTCACTTCGCGAACCCGACGGGGCCTACTGGACCGGCATCGTCTACCCCGAAGAAGTCCACTTCCCGGGGCAGGAACAGTCCACGTACACCGCCGCAGCCGTGGTGCTCGCCGCGGACGCGCTCGCCGGATTCAGCCCCGCATCGGGGTTGTTCATCGACCACGACTCGCTCCCGACGCTCATCAGCGATCCGTCGGACGCCATGTCCGATCCCCGTGGCGACTGAGACCGTTCCGATGCCACCTGCCACGAGATCCGGCACCCGATCGGAGTGGGTGACCCGCGCAGCGGCACTCGTTGGGCCGCTGGCAGTGGCGATCGTTCTTGCACTTGGGTTGACCGCGGCGGCCACCCCCGCGTCGGCACACCAGTCGGACCCAGCAACCCAGTCGACGCCAGAAACCACCGCAACCACCACTCCGTTCGCGGCTGATTCGGAGATGCCACGTGCCCCCAACATCCTTCCCCGACCAGACAGCGGCGAAGAGCCGAAAACGGCCACCGATCGCGGCGGTTGGGCCCAATACGCCGTGTTGGGCGGAATGCTCATCGGGCTGGTGGGTGTAGGCCTCCTGATTCGCCGAGATTCACGACGGAACCGAGGCAATCGGACCGTCGTTCCGACCGCCTCGACGTCTCACGAAACGGTCGTCGAAACCGTCTCAGACGATGCGTTGGAGGACTCGGAGCGAACCGGTCGCTGAGACCTCCGCGAACTCTGTTGACTCCAACGCCCGGAGGTAGATCTCGTATGGAGGGCGCCCGCCGTCGGCGGGGTCCGGGAAGACATCATGGATAGCGAGGATGCCGCCCAGCGCGATGTGCGGTGTCCAGAGCGCGTAGTCGCGGTGAGCGGGATCTTCGCCATGACCGCCATCGATGAAGAGCAGTGCCAGCGGGGTCGACCAGAACCGCGCCAAGGTGGGTGAATCGGCGACCACGGCGACCACTGAGCCCTCAAGACCTGCATCGTGAATGGTGTGGCGAAAGGTGGGGAGCGTATCGATTCTGCCGACCGCCGGATCGACCAGATCTGGCTCATGCCATTCCCAGCCCGGTTGATTCTCCTCCGAGCCCCGGTGATGGTCGACGGCGAATACCACCACATCAGCGAGCTGGGCTGCGGCCCCGAGATAGACGCCGGACTTCCCGCAATAGGAACCGATCTCCAACAGCGGCGATCCTGGCACCGATTGCGTGGCGAGCTGGCCCGCGTCGTGTAACGCCAGACCCTCGTCCGGTGGCATGAACCCCCGTGCCGCTTCCGCGAAGGCGATCAGAGCGGGCGTCATCAGATCGGGAGTTCGGAGTGAAGTTCCGACAGCTCCTCGTCGGTCGGTTCCTCACCGTCGTTGGTCACCTTGAACAGCCATCTGTCGAGGACCAGGTATCTGGCCACCCACACGATGCCGAAGCCGACGAGCTGGGCGAAGAACACCGAGACCGATTCGACGAGGCCGCCCTGGTCCTTCACGCGGCTCTCGACCAAGAACGTCAGCAGCGTCGCACACGTGACCCCGAGCATGGCCGCCACCCAGAACACGATGACCTGAGTCCGAAGCTTGCCTGAGGCCGTATCTCGCCACACGAAGTACTTGTTGGCGAAGAAGTTCGGGAACGTGAGGATGGCCGCTGACACAATCGACGCGACCGTGAAGTTCTGTTCGAACACCCAGAGACCAACGTGGTCTTTCAACCACTGCACGGCCCCGTCGCTCAGCAACGTGTGTTGTTCGTCGAAACCGAAATAGGCGATGAACTGGATGAGCGCCTGACCGACGGGGACGAAGACGATTGACACGAAGGCGTAGCGGAGCTGCTTGCGT
>JBBRSC010000239.1:0-5192 GCA_038245795.1 Acidimicrobiales bacterium | reverse complement strand
TCGCCGGCAAGGTCGTCATCTCCATGGCGAACGCCCTCGCCAAAGTCGGCCACGAATTCCAGCCGCTCGTCCCCCCACGCGGCTCGGTGGCAGCATCGGTCCAGGCCGCGGTGCCTCGCTCCCTGGTCGCGGCGGCCATGCATCACGTGCCCGCCAAGGAACTCGGCGACATCGCTCATCCGGTCATCAGCGACGTGTTGGTCTGTTCCGACCATCCGTCGGCCACTGCAACGGTGCTCGACATCGTCGCCAAGCTGCCGGATCTTCGACCGATCGATGCCGGTGAGCTGTCCAACGCTGCCCCCATCGAAGCCTTTGCGGCGGTGCTGTTGCAGGTGAACATGAAATACAAGACCCGTGTCGCGATCCGCTTCACCGGTCTCGACGGCATCATCTGACCCGCCTCCACCCCACCCCACCCCACGCCACGTGCCAGGTGAGTGACAATCTTGGTCGGAAAACGGGGGTCAGATGTCGTTGTGGTGCCAACGCTCGCTAACTTGACGCCGTGCGCCTCTACGACACCGCTTCGGATGCGGTCATCGAGTTCCGTCCCTCGCCGATCGTCACGATCTATACGTGTGGCATCACGCCGTACGATTCGACCCACCTGGGCCACGCGGCGACCTACCTGACCTACGACGTCCTCCAGCGACGTCTTCGCGACATGGGTCACGACACCCGTTGTGTCCGCAACGTCACCGACGTCGACGATTCCATCCTCGGCAAGGCCCGTGAACTCGGAGTCCACTATCTCGATCTGGCCGCCACCGAGATGGCTCGCTTCGACCGCGACATGGTGACTCTGGGAATGATTCCGTGTTGGTCCGAACCGCGAGCGACCTCGGCTATCCCCGATATTCGTGGGTTCATCGGCATGGTGCTCGAACGTGGCTTCGCCTACCAGGCTGGCGGTGCGGTCTACTTCGAGGTCTCGAAGTTCCCGAAGTTCGGACAGATCTCGCACTTCTCCCGTGATGAGATGTTGGCGCTGGCCGCTCAGCACGGCGGCAACATCGAGGATCCCCACAAACGCGATCCGCTCGACTTCGTGCTCTGGCAACCGTCGCTTCCCGATGAACCCGCCTGGGATTCCCTCTGGGGGCCGGGTCGACCGGGTTGGCACATCGAGTGCTCGGCGTTGTGCCTCCGCGAGCACGGCGAGACCATCGATCTCCACGGCGGCGGATCAGACCTGATTTTTCCGCACCACGAATGCGAGGCCGCTCAGTCCGAGGCCGTGACCGGCCAGCCGCTCGTACGGCACTGGATGCATCAGGCGATGGTTCGAATGGACGGCGAGAAGATGTCGAAGTCCCTCGGAAATCTGGTGTTCGTGTCGGACCTGGCAGAGACGTGGGATGCACGCGCGATCCGGCTGGCGGTCATCGGTCACCACTATCGCGACCCGTGGGAATGGGATCCCGAGCTCATGCCAGAGAACGCCGAGCGGGTGAAGCGCTGGGCGGCCAACGGCCTCGGGAGCGGCGGACTCGACGAGGTTCGCGCCGCGCTCGACGACGACATGGACACGCCCGGTGCGGTGGCGGCCATCGACGCAGCGGCCTCGGCGGGTCGTCCGGTCAGCGACGCCGCCGCCCTACTCGGCGTCATCATCGACTGATCGTGGCGGAAATCAAGCGGTCGTGACTGAAGATGGACACAGCCCGTCCGCAGCGTTCAGCTGGATTGTCCAGACGCGCGGCCGATTGATCAGTAAGAATGACAAGAACCACGGGGGTGGCTTGATGGATGGACCCGCAGGAAACGACAAGCGAACCGCTGGACAGATCCAGACCGTCGCGCGGGCGGTCCTCGGTCCCATCATGCGCTTTGGTTGGCGGGTCCGCGTCGAAGGCGCCGATCACATCCCCAAGTTGGGCGGCGCGCTGATCGCCCCCAACCACACGTCGGTCCTCGACAGCTTCTTTGTCCCGCTCGTGCTGCCTCGCCGGGTCACCTATGTCGGCAAGGCCGAATACATGGACGACTGGAAGACGAAGTACCTGTTCCCGGCACTTGGCATGATCCCCATCAATCGCAGCGGCGGCGATGCATCAACGGCGGCACTCGATGCGGCGGCCGGCGTATTGGAGCGGGGCGAGCTCTTCGGCATCTACCCCGAGGGGACCCGTGCCCGCAACGGCCTGCTCCACAAAGGCCACACGGGCGTGGCGCGTCTGGCGTTGCGAACCGGGTGCCCGATCGTCCCGGTCGGCATCATCGGCTCCCGCGAGGTGCAGCCACCCGATGCCAAATTCCCCAAACCGTTCATGGATGTGACGGTCCGCTTCGGCGCACCGATCGATGTCACCCGCTACTGCGACCGATCGAACGATCGACTGGTCCTCCGTCAGATCACCGACGAGGTGATGTTCGAGATTCGTAACCTCTCCGGACAGGACTACGTCGACTCCTACGCCACCAAGAAACACGAGACGATGCCGTCCGAGACCGCTCACATCGGGCCTCGCCACCATGGTGCGGGCCAGATCGAAGCGACCGTCAGACGCATCGACGAGATCGACCTCGATGGTGCTGAATCGGCCGACGGTGATCCGAACGGCACGCCGCAGCGTTCGTCGTCATCGGTCCTGCGGAGTATCCCGCTCGTCGACCTGGTCAACTTCTGAATCGAACCCGTTTCGGGACCTCTGTCCGGTCCCGGTAGGTTGGCGGTCATGGCCCAGATCACGGTGACGTTGCCCGACGGTTCGGCGAAAGAGATTCCGGATGGATCCACCGGCGCCGAATTCGCTGCATCGATCGGGCCCGGTCTCGCCAAGGCTGCACTGGTCGTCGAAGCCGATGGCCATGCCCAGGACCTAGCGGCCCCGCTTCACGATGGTGACGCCGTGCGAATCGTCACCGACCGCGACCCTGCGGCGCTCGAACACCTCCGTCATTCCACCGCTCACGTCTTGGCGCAGGCGGTGCTCGAGATGTGGCCCGGCGCCACGTTCGCTGGCGGTCCTCCCATCGATGACGGGTTCTACTACGACTTCGAGTTGCCCAACGGCGCCACCTTCACGGACGCCGACCTCGACTCGATCGATGCTCGAATGCGCGAGATCATCGCCGCCGACCAACCGTTCGAACGGTTCGAACTCAGTGTCGACGAGGGGCGTGCGCTCATGGAGGCGCATCCCTACAAACGAGTCTTCATGGATCTCGCGGCGGCGGGCGATGCCTCTGACGGTGAGGTCGATGGTGGTACCACGATCAGCTTTTATCGGAACAGCGACACGTTCGTCGACATGTGTCGTGGCCCGCACGTCCCATCAACGGGGCGTCTCGGTTTCTTCAAACTCATGCGGGTCGCAGGGGCGTATTTCCGTGGCAGCGAGAAGAACCCGATGCTGCAGCGCATCTACGGCACTGCGTGGTCGTCGAAGAAAGAACTGGCGGCGTATCTGAATCGCCTCGAAGAAGCCGCCAAACGCGATCATCGCAAATTGGCAGCCGAACTCGATCTGGTGTCGTGGCCCGAAGAGCTCGGCCCCGGCCTAGCGGTCTGGCACCCGAAGGGGGCGTTGATCCGCAAGATCATGGAGGACTACAGCCGCACCCGTCACGAACACGGCGGCTATGAGTTCGTGTTCTCGCCGCACATCGCCAAGTCGGTGTTGTGGGAGACCTCAGGTCACCTCGACTACTACGCCGACAGCATGTACCCGCCCATGGAGATGGACGGCGCGACGTACTACCCGAAGCCTATGAACTGCCCGTTCCACGTGATGATCTACAAGTCGTCACAACGCAGCTACCGCGATCTACCGCTGAGGTTCTTCGAATTGGGTGCCGTGTATCGCTACGAGTTGTCGGGCGCAGTCCACGGGTTGATGCGCAGCCGCGGGTTCACCCAGGATGACAGCCACATCTTCTGCACCAGGGAGCAGGTCCCGGACGAGTTGGCGTCATTGTTGGCGTTCGTCCTCGATGTGCTGCGCGCCTTCGGCTTCACCGAGTTCCAGGCCAAGCTGTCGACCCGACCTCCGGAGAAGTCGGTCGGCTCCGACGAACTCTGGTCCATGGCCACCGACGGACTGCGCGGTGCGCTGGACGCGGCGGGCCTCGAGTACGTGGTCGATGAGGGCGGGGGAGCGTTCTACGGTCCGAAGATCGACGTGGACATCCGTGACGCCATCGGCCGAGCATGGCAGCTCTCGACCATCCAACTCGATTTCACGCTGCCCGATCGATTCGGGCTCGAGTACATCGCGCCCGACGGGCAGAAGACCCCACCGGTGATGATCCACCGTGCCCTGTTCGGTTCGGTCGAGCGGTTCTTCGGGGTCCTCATCGAGCACTACGCCGGAGCGTTCCCGACGTGGCTGGCGCCCGTCCAAGCACGCATTCTCCCGGTTGCCGAGGCGCATCACGACTATGCCCACGATCTCGCCCAGCAGTTGCGCGCCAAGGGATTTCGGATCCATGTGTCGGACGCCGATGAGACACTCGGGCAGCGCATCCGGCGCTCGAAGGGAGAGAAAATTCCCTACGTCCTGGTGGTCGGCGACGACGACGTCGCCGCTGGCACGGTTGGCGTCAACCCACGAGGCGGCGACGTGGAACGCAACGTACCGGTCGGGGATTTCGTCGATCGGCTGATCGAAGAAACATCCTCGACGATGGTGTCCGAGTTACCCACGTCATTGCCGGCGGCGTCAGCCTGAACTGATGCCGATCGAGCATCTCTGGGCCACCTGGCGGAGCCTGTATGTCACCGGCGCGTCCTCCGTCGACATCGATGACGGGGCCCCCGGAACCTTGTTCGAACGGATTCTGGCGGCGCCCGGAAGCGATCGTGAGAAGAACATCGTGGCGCGTGGCGAGCGCTGCTTCGTGCTCCTGAACTTGTTTCCCTACACATCAGGCCACCTGATGGTGCTTCCGAATACGGGGATCTCCCGCGTCGAGAAGTTGGATCGATCCACTCATGACGAGCTGTGGCAGACGGTCCGCATTGCGGCGGTTGCCCTCGAGCTGGCGTTCGGGTGCCACGGTGTGAACATCGGTGTGAATCTGGGGCGGGCTGCCGGGGGATCGCAGTCCGACCATCTGCACGTGCACTGTGTGCCCCGATGGGTGGGGGACACGAACTTCATGGGATCGGTGACAGAGACCCGTGTGTTGCCGGTGCCGTTGGACCAAGCCCACGATGCCCTGGTGGCCGTCTGGGCCGAAGCGAC
>JBBRSC010000238.1:0-5198 GCA_038245795.1 Acidimicrobiales bacterium | reverse complement strand
TGTCGCAGCCGATCTGGATGGTCACCCAAGCTGAGTACCCGAGGTCACGTCGGGTCGGAAGTACCGATGGGAACTGCTCGCGATCGTCGAGGACCGTCGCTTCGAGAATCTCCGTGACCGGCCCCGAAGCCCTGGACTGATGGAGAAGTTCCACCGCGCGATGGACATTGTGTGTGCCGAGCACGACATCGACGTGACCGGCGCGTTCCTGAATGAGGTCTCGGTCTTTCTGGGCGAGACAGCCGGCGACGACGATCTCCATGCCCGGGCGTTGTTCCTTCGCCGACTTGAGGTTACCCAAGGTGCCGTAGAGCTTGTTGTCGGCGTTCTCGCGAATGCAACAGGTGTTGAGGACCACCACGTCGGCGTCGTCGATCGAGTCGGCGGGAACCATGCCATCAGCTTCGAGGAGCCCCGCGATCCGGTCGGAGTCGTGTTCGTTCATCTGGCAGCCGAAGGTGCGCACCAGATATCGCTTCGTCACGCCGACGATGTTAGGTGCACTGGGTCGCGATTCCCGCACGTCCGGCCATGCGGTTGTCGAGGCACCCGGAAGCCGCACAGGTGGGGCCGCATCCAAAGTCGTTGGATTGATCGAAGACCACTGCACTACCCCCAACCGCCTCAGGAGGCACAATGAAAAGACACCTACTCAGACTGACGGCTGCAACCGTCGGTCTTTCCCTCGTTGCCGGCGTCGGCGCCGTCAGTTCGGTGGGCGCCGCACCCGCAGTTGCCGCACCAACGCTCGACATCGTCGACACCGCAGCGGCCGCCGGCGGGTTCACCACCCTTCTGGCGGCAGCAACGTCGGCTGGTCTGGTCGATGCGCTCAAGGGCCCTGGGCCCCTGACCGTCTTTGCTCCGACCGATGCTGCGTTCAACTCGCTGCTCGGCGCTCTCAAGCTGACACCAGCGCAGCTTCTCGCCAGCAAGGATCTGCTGACCTTCGTGCTGAAGTACCACGTGATCTCGGGGAAGATTCTCTCCACCGATCTCGCGGCACGAAATGAGCCCGTTTCCCTGGCGGGGGTTCCCCTGCTCGTGAAGAAGGATGCCAGCGGTGTCACGATCAACGGCTACGCCAAAGTGGTCGCTGCGGACATTCTTGCAACCAACGGCGTGATTCACGTCGTCGACTCGGTCCTCTTGCCGTTGCTCGCGCCGTCGGAGATTCCACAGCCGAACATCGTTGAGGTTGCCTCGTCGACGGGTCGCTTCACGACGTTGCTCGCGGCCGCCAAGGCTGCAGGTCTGGTTGATGCGTTGACGGGCCCCGGCCCGCTCACCGTGTTCGCCCCGACTGACGCCGCGTTCGCCGGGCTCCTCCGTCGACTGCACACGACGCCGGCCAAATTGCTGGCGAACACGACGCTGCTGAAGAAGGTGCTCTCGTACCATGTCGTCTCTGGCCGAATCACGAGCGCCGACATCGCGTCGGGTCGCAGCGTGGTCACCACCCTCGGTGGCGGCAAGATCGTCGTTCGCAAGAGCGCACGAGGCGTCACCCTCAACGGAAACTCACGGGTCACAACGGCCGACGTCCTGGCGTCGAACGGCGTCATCCACGTGATCAGCCGGGTGTTGATGCCCCGCTGATTGGGGCTGATTGAACGAGCGTCGCTCGGGTGGTCACGGCCATCCCACGTGACGAGTTCAGGTGCTGTCCAGAACAGCGCTTGAACAACTCAACTGAAGACAGACAACGGTGAAGGGGCCCTGACGAATTCGTCAGGGCCCCTCCGCTGTTCGCATGAGACGTCGTGTGCGACGGATCAGTCAAGCGTGATCGGCAGATCGTCGGGATCGACGACGTCGGCCAGATCGACCAAGTCCGCTGCATCCTCGTCGGCGCCACCAGCCCCGATGCCGGCAGCCGACCGGACCTTCTCGTCGATCTCGACCATCACCTCAGTGTTTTCACGCAGGAACGACTTGGCGTTCTCTCGGCCCTGGCCGAGTTGCTCACCCTCGTAGGTGTACCAGGCACCAGATTTCTTGACGAACCCTTGGTCCACTGCGAGATCCAGGATGGCACCCTCTCGGCTGATGCCTTGTCCGTACATGATGTCGAACTCTGCTTGGCGGAACGGTGGCGCCACCTTGTTCTTCACGACCTTGACGCGGGTCCGGTTGCCCACCACCTCGACACCATCCTTGATGGCCTCGATTCGGCGGATGTCGAGGCGGACCGAGCTGTAGAACTTGAGCGCCCGACCACCCGAGGTGGTTTCGGGCGAACCGAACATGACGCCGATCTTCTCTCGGAGTTGGTTGATGAAGATACAGATGGTGTCGGTCCGGTTGAGGTTCGCAGTCAGCTTCCGCAACGCCTGGGACATGAGGCGGGCTTGGAGGCCAACGTGGGTGTCCCCCATTTCTCCCTCGATTTCAGCCTTGGGTGTCAGCGCCGCAACGGAGTCGATCACGACGACATCGAGCGCTCCCGAGCGGATCAACATGTCGGTGATCTCGAGAGCCTGCTCGCCGGTGTCCGGCTGGGAGATCAGCAGCTGGTCGACGTCGACGCCGATCTTGGCGGCGTAGATCGGATCCACTGCATGCTCAGCATCCACGTAGGCGCAGACGCCGCCGTTGCGCTGGGCTTCGGCCACGACATGCATGGCGAGCGTGGTCTTGCCCGACGCCTCGGGGCCGTAGATCTCGATCACACGACCGCGCGGAAGCCCGCCGACTCCCAGGGCGATGTCGAGCGGCAGGGCGCCCGTGGAGATGGTGCCGATCTTCATCGACGACTTTTCTCCCATCCGCATGACGGATCCTTTGCCGAACTGCTTCTCGATTTGGCCCAGGGCCATGTCGAGTGCCTTGTCACGATCGTTGGTGGTGCGGTCAACGCTCATCGGTACTGCTCCTCTGTTGGTGTTCTGTTGGGGGTCATCTGTGGTGATTGTGGGGGGCGGGAAGGGCCCGCCGATCTGGTTCTGCCCCGTAATGATGTGTTGGGACGCACGTTACGTAGGGGGTGTGACAGCCAAACGTCCTGCAGTGCGACAACCACGAGTGACTGGATTACAGCAGCGTAGTTACGAACACTCGTTCGATCAAGCATTTCCCAACTTGAGCAGTTCCTGTCGCAGCAATGACAACGCCGTGATGCACGCAAACTCCCGGACCTGTCGACGTCGTCCCGGCAGCCGGAGTTCCATCGACACTGGTTCCGCGTCTCCGATCGAGACCGCGACACACACGGTTCCGACTGGGCGGCCCTCCTGCTCATCGGGGCCCGCCACCCCCGTGGTCGCCACCCCGACATCGGCACCGATCGAGGCGCGTACCCCCACGGCCATCTGGCGGGCTGCAGCCTCGCTGACCACCGGGCCCTCATCGACGCCGAGCACCTCGAACTTCACGCTCGACGCATAGCTCACCACTCCCCCGCGAAACGTCGCCGACGCACCAGCGACGTCACACAATCTCGACGCCATCAGACCACCGGTCAGCGATTCCGCGACGGCCAAGCTGAGCCCCCGTTCATGGCAGAGTCCCAGCACCACCGACTCCATTGTGTCGTCATCGGTTCCGAAGATGAGGTCGTCGCCGATGATGGCCCGCACCATGCGTTCCTCCTCGGCGATGATTCGATCGACCTCGGCGTCTGAGTCGGCCTTGGCGGTGATGCGCACCTTGAGTCCCTCGATCCCCGACGCCAGAAAGGCCAGGGTCGCTGATCCGAGCTGATCGAGCTCGATGATCCGATCGGCGAGCATCTCGCCGAGCCGGGACTCGCTCTCGCCCCAGGTCCGCAAGGTCCGACTGCGGATCACCGACGCGTTGCCGGAACGGGCACGCAGCTCGGGAAGGATCTCGGAGGTCATCATCTCCTGCATCTCCCACGGCACCCCGGGAACTGCGTAGATCACCTTGTCGACGCCGTCGATCGTGATCGGACATCTCAGGCCGGGGGCCGTACCGGGTTGGGTCTCGAGGAACGACGCTCCCACCGGGGCCATTGCCTGCAACAGGTTGTTGTCGGGCATCGAGCGATCCCGTCCCCGGAACATCCAGCGGATGATGTCGGCACGATCCTCGTCCAGCTCCAGCTCCACCCCCATCACCGCCGCGAGAGCCGTACGCGTCATGTCGTCTTGAGTCGGGCCAAGACCACCACAACAGATCACGGCATCGGCCCGACCAATGGCTGCGCTGATCGCTGCAACCATTCGATCGATGTTGTCGCCGACCTTGGTTTGCAACATCGAGTCGATATCGGACAGCGCGAGTTGCTCACCGATCCACGACGAGTTGGTGTCCACGATCTGACCCAACAGCAACTCGGTTCCGATGGCAACAACCTCACAACGCATGAGGCAAAGCTAGATCGGGGCAGGTCGCCGGGCAGACGATGCCCCAGCCGCAGTCAGGTCAGTCCACCCGCCGCCAGACCACCTCCGCGGGGGTTCAGGTTCGATTCATCGTCGTCGCGGCTGATGCTCCGGCAACGAGATACTGCGCCCCCGAGATCAGCCCAATCGCGACGCCCACCCAGAGGGTTCCCAGCGACAGCCAATGCAGGTTCTCGGTCCAGGGCAGGGTGATCCAGCCGACCGCTGCCAGTTGAATGAACGTCTTCCACTTCGCCAACTTCGACGCCGGCACGGCCAGGCCACGCTTGGCGTAGCCCGCCCGAAAGATCGAGATGGCCAGTTCTCGCAGGGCAATCAACGCCAACGCCGCCCACGGGAATCGCCCCACCCAACACATGACTCCTACGCCACCGAGCACCAGCACCTTGTCGGCGAGCGGATCGAGGAACGCACCGGAGCGGGTCGACCCGTATCGACGCGCCAGGGTCCCGTCGAGAAGGTCCGAGGACGACAACACAAACCACATCGCGCAGATTCGCCACGACGACTGGTTCGGATCCGCCAGCATCATGGCGTAGGCCACCGGTGCGAAGAGGATGCGCAGAATGGTCACAGCGTTGGCTGGCGTCAGGATCGCTCCTGGCCCGAACGTGGTCGGGGGCGGCGATGCGTTGACGATGTCTCCGCTCATGTCGTCCCCACGAGGTCCGGGCCTTCGGCCCCGACGATCGAGACCGTGACGAACGTTCCAGGATCGAGATCGTCCGGTACCGAAATGATGCCATCGATTTCCGGCGCCTGGCGGAAGGAACGCGACAGGCCGGGCTCGTCGACCAGGACCTCGACCGACCGGCCGATCCATTCGTCGTT
>JBBRSC010000237.1:0-5265 GCA_038245795.1 Acidimicrobiales bacterium | reverse complement strand
GTGTTCGAGTCCGCCGTCGAGCTCCATACCGATGCAGGCATGAACGCCTCCGCCGAACGATTGGCCCCACGGCATCACACCGTCGGCGATCCCCCGGTGCGGATTGAAGGCTGCCGCGTCATCGCCGAAGAGGGCAGTCGAGGTGTTGGCGCTGAGTAGATCGAGCACGACCAGTTCCCCTTCAGGAAGCACCGTGCCGTCCGACATCGTCACCGTCTGCAGTGGACGACGCCACGACACGGGGCTCGCAGGATTCAGCCGCATGGTCTCGTGGGCACAACGCTGCAGGAACAGTCGATCGGTCCGAGCACGCTCGAGGTCCTCCGGATGTTCGACGCCCCAGGTACAGAGCTCGTCGACGGCGTGGGTGAAGGCGTTGGCCGTCGAATGAGAACCCGCCTGCAGATAAAAGGCGATCTCCCGACGAACGACGTCGGGCGGCAACTCCAGATCGTCCTGATTGCGCAACAACGTCGTCAGTACATCGGCCGGGAGGTCATCGGCGTCGAGTTCGCCCGCATCAACGGCGTCGATCAACGCCGATCGGCGAGCGATCGATGGGCGCAGGAACAACTCATCGAAGACATCCAGTGCGTCCAACACCTCGGCGGTGAGCTCATCTCGCGGCCGCGTCGAATGCACCGCCGTTGCGCCCTCGGAGAAGGTCTTGACCAGTTCATAGAGGGCCTCGGTTTCCTCGGGGGTCCCTCGTGGTCGATCAACGCCGGCGATGAAGGCGGTGAGGTTCATCGTCGTGCGGTACCCGATGGGCAACAGATCGCCGTGCCCGGCAATCACGAACGGTTGCATTGCCGCGCCAACGGTTGGTCCGAGAATGTCGTGCTCCCAATACCGAAAGACCTCACGCCGGAAGAGTCGGTTCTCCAGCCGTCGGCGAGACCGATGCTCCGATCCGTGCAATGTCAGCAGACAACCCGCCATCACCACCGCGCCTTCGTCATAGAGCGCCTGGCGAAGTTCCTTCCGGCGAAACGCTTCCCGCACGCCGTCCCACGTGTCGATCGTGATGGTCACGAATGCACCTCGGCCCAACGTAAGGGTTGGGTCGCCCACATCCCGACACGTTCGCCTCGCAGCGGCTCGCGCTCCGGCACTGGGGTGAGGTCGACCTCGCGACCACGAGAGATCACGTGCCGGAGCCGGGTCCGATCGCCCAGGATCGAGACGTCAGTCGATGGATCACCGTCCACCACCAAGACATCAGCCAGGTAGCCCGGTGCGAGCCGGCCCAAGGTGCCCTCACTTTTCATGGCGATGGCGCCGTGCTCGGTCGCGCAGCGGATTGCCTCGAGGGGCGTCAACCCGATTTCCTCGACCAGGACACTCATCTCGCGGGCGTGCCATTCGCCGTAGGGCGTCAGGACGAACCCCGACTCCGAACCGCAGAGGATCGGCACGCCCGCCTGATGGGCCAGGTGCATCATGGCGGCGGTCGCTTCGATCTCGCCGCGGAAGATGTCGATCATGTTGGTCGCGGCGCCCACCTTGTCACCGTGATCGCACAGGTTCGCCAAGAACGTGAAGGTGGGACACAACGCCGCGCCGGATTCGACGATCGCCTCGAGGCCAGCTTGGTCGAAGTAGCTGGCATGCAGGATCAGATCCACCCCGGCCCGGGCGGCATCGAGGGTCGACGAAGCGTTGCGGCAATGAGCCGTCACCGGAACTCCGAGTGCATGGGCAGTGTCGCAGACGGCTCGCATTTCCTCGAAGGTCCAGACCTGCAACTCGCCGGCGTGGGTGGGGATCGATCCGGTCGCATGGATCTTGATCCAGTCCGCTCCTTCTTTGATCTGGCGGCGCGTCTCGATCACCATCTCGTCGATCGTCGACACCACGAATGCGTAAGCCACCGATCCAGCATCCGGGATCAACCGGCCAGCGGTTCCCCCGACCGACGTCAACAACGCCGTCACCCCTGTGGCGATTCGGGGGCCCTCGATGATGCCTGCGTCGACCGCGTCGCGAATCGATGGCCCCATCCGGAACAGGGTGTCCGGATCCATGATCGATGTGACTCCCGCGCAGAGCATCTTGGGCAGATTCCGGGCGCAGATCAACGCGGCAAGCGTGTGATCGCGATGGAAGAACAATTCGTCATTGCTCATGGGTTCACCGAACGTGGCGTGAACATGCGCATCGATCAACCCGGGCATCACGGTGCACCCGGTGGCGTCAATCAGGTGCTCGAACTCGGGCTCCGCACCGGAAGGGTCTGACGCGGTCGGGGGCCGCACGTCGACGATCGAGCCGTTCTCGATCACGACGTCCGCCATCGATGGACGGCTGCCGTTCCCATCGATGACGGTGCCGCCCCGGATCAACAATCGATCAGTCATGTGAACCCCCGATGAACGAACGTGGAGACCCGGACGGGGGTACCACCATGCACGCCGTTTACTGTAGCGATGGTCGGATGAGCCGGAGCGAAACCGCCGGACGGGGTCGCGGACGACCCCGACACCGTGGGCAGCATCCTGCTCACTAAATCTTGCGAATTCTCGACGTGACACTGGTCACGGGTATTGCTAACTTGAGCAACGAAGCAAGGCTTCACCAACAGGACGGGTAATCGCCGCTGACTGGACCCCACCTCCATGAGGCTGGCGACCTGTCCATGTGAAGACCGTGTGAGTGGCTCGGGGGGTCTGCTCACACGGTCTTCACGCTTTTGGTCCGTCTTGTGTCGGCACACCAGCGTCGTTTGCGCCATGATCCTCAGGTGAGCCTGATCAAGTGTGCAACGACCGACGCCTTCGCGGCGATCGACCTCGACGACGCCCCCGACGCGTCGGGAGTCGTACGGCTGGCCAAGAAGGTCCTGCAGGACGGCGCCTGGAACCTCGCCCGATCGTTGACGTACTCATATGCCTCATTGGGGATGATGGTCAGCGGAGCATCCGCCGGAATCAACGCCGAAGGCGACACCCGAGCGGCGTCGATCGACAGTTTCGTGAGGGAGATCAGCGGTCGTACAGGGCCACCGCGTCTGCTGTTCGACGCCGGCAAGGGGGTCGGGGCGGCTGAGCTCGCCGGAATCGTTCCTGCTGACGATCGTTCGACGATGGCCGTCGACCTGCACGCCGAGCTCGCCGCGCTGAGCGTCGTGACCGCCGCTGCGGCCGCGCTCGGTGGTCTGGATGGACGGACGGTGTCCTTCGAGGCGGGCACCGATGGACCCGAACTCATATCGGGCTTCACAGCTGCGGGGGCCAACGTGATCGACGGCGGATTGACGAGCGGAGCCGACGTGTTGTGCGTGGGCTCGAAGCCCGCCGTGCTCGATCACGAACTCGCGGCGGACGTGACGTCTGCGTGCGTCGTCCCCGTCGGCCCACTTGCAGTCTCGCCGAGGGCGTTGGCGGTGCTCATGCGAGCGGGGGCGATCGTGCTCCCAGGATTCGTGACGCTGGCGGGACCGCTCCTGGCTCAGTGGCCGACCGACGGCGCGACCCCCGAATCAACCAAGGCCACCGTCGCCGCCAAGATCACCGAGATCATTACCGACGTCGGCGGTCATGCCGAGGGCCATGTGATCGGCGCCTGTGAGAGGGCCGAGACGTTCCTCGAATCCTGGGCCTCGGTGCCGTTCGGCCGGCCGCTCGCATGAGTACACCCCGGCTCGATCACCCGACCACGCCGCTCATGGGGCTCCCGGCACAACCTGCCGGCGTGTCGTGGCCCACGCTGACGTGGGCGACAGCGGAGCCGGTCGGGGCCGACATCGACGAACTCGACGACATCATGGATCGAGCATTCCGGGTCAATCCGAACACAACGTTGGCGCTGTCGCAGGCGTGCATTGTCGTACAGGGTGGACGGATCGTGGCCGAGCGCTACGGCCCGGGAGTGGGATCACAGACGCCGCTGCTCAGCTGGTCGACCGCCAAGTCAGTCACACATGCACTGGTCGGGATTGCTATCGCTGATGGTGTGGTCGACCTGACGGCGGCGCCAGCCCATCCCAGTTGGGACACACCGGGCGACATCCGCCGGGAGATCACGCTGCAACACCTGCTGCACATGCGCGATGGACTCGAGTTCAACGAGGACTATCTCGACGCTGAGACATCGCACTGCCTCGAGATGTTGTGGGGTGCGGGCGCCGACGACATGGCCGGCTACGCCGCAGGTCGCCCCGGCGCCCATCCGCCTGATTCCACCTACAACTACTCATCGGGAACCACCAACATCATTGTCGATGTGGTGATGCGCGGGTACGGGGCGAGCACGCCCGACGAGCGTTCCGCCGTGATCGAGGACGTCCTGGTTGGCAGACTCCTTCGCCGCATCGACATGTCGACGGCCACACCGAAACTCGATGCCTCCGGCGGGTGGGTGGGGTCGTCGTATCTCTACGCGACGGCGCGCGACTTCGCCCGGTTCGGACTGCTGTATCTCCGTGACGGTGTGTGGGATGGCGAACGGATTCTCCCCGCTGGCTGGGTTGATCGAGCGAGAACGCCGGTCAGCGAGGACCCGGAGGATGGGCTCTATTCCGAACACTGGTGGCCGAGTTCTGATCGGTACGGAACCTTCTCGGCCCTCGGCTACGAAGGGCAGGTGATCAGCGCTGTCCCCGCGCTCGACCTCGTGATCGTTCGCCTCGGCAAGACGCCCGTCGAACTGTCGTCTGCCAAGACGGCGTTCATCAACGACCTGATCGAATGTTTCGGACGGAACCAGCCATGAAGCAAGCAACCGCGTCTCCCCCCGTCCGCTCCCGGTTGGTCGTGCTGTCGATCGCTGCGATGGCGCTCGTTGCGGGATCGTGCGGCGAGAAGACATCGCCGACTACGGGACCGGCCTCGACTGACATCGCCGCGGCACCGGCACGGTTCGACGCCCTCGGACCCCACGCCGTGGGTCTGACTGCGCTCACCATTCCGACCGACGCCGGCGGAGCCCGGGAGGTCCTCGTGTGGTACCCCGCCGACGCTTCCGCCGCGAAGGTCGCCACGCCGGAGGTCTTCAAGATCAGCGATCTGCTCCCGCCGAAGTTCCGCTCGCTGGTCCCCGACAACCTCAACCCGGCGCTCACGCTGCGCGCGGCACGGGACCTGCCCGGTGACAAGAGTGCCGGTGTCTACCCGATCTTCGTGTTCAGCCACGGCTTCGGTGGGTACCCATCGGAATACCAGCATCTCCTGACCCACGTGGCGTCGTGGGGCTTCGTCGTGGTGTCGCCGGTCCACGACGAGCGAGGTCTGCTGTCGCTACTCGGCGAGCCTCGAGGAATCGGTG
>JBBRSC010000236.1:0-5275 GCA_038245795.1 Acidimicrobiales bacterium | reverse complement strand
TGTCGTGAACTGCCATTCGGGAAGCGGCCAACCCGACTACGGCAACCACCCGACGTCGCAGCTCATCTGGGCCATCGAGACGGAATACTTCGCGCATCGCCCGTTGTGGCACCTGATCATGAGCGGGGTCTTCGAACGATTCCCCACGTTGCGGTTTGTGTTGTCTGAACAGGGCAGCGCCTGGCTGCCCCAGGTGCTGCGCAATCTCGATGGCATGCACATGGCCGCGTCGATGGGTCGTACGGGCGAGCTGAAGCTGAATGCCGATGCCGCGTTGCCCATGACGCCCAGCGAGTACTTCGAACGCAATGTGTGGTTGGGGGCCAGCTTTCCCGGCAAGCGTGACGCCGAGGCCATGAAGAAGCTGGGCCTGCACAAGGTGATGTGGGGGAGCGACTATCCCCACGCCGAAGGCTCGACGCCCTACTCACGCGAGCAGCTTCGGCGCGCCTTCCACGATTGGTCGGCGGAGGACCTCGATCAGATCTTCACCAGGACCGCGGCAGAGGTCTACGGCTTCGATCCAGCGGCGTTGGCGGGTCGGGCGGCCGAGGTCGGGCCGACTATCAGTGAGCTCCAAATGCCGCTCGAGCACGTGCCGGCCGGGGCGATGAGTCCTGGGTTCTACCAAGAGCGCGTGTCGCACCGGCGCCTACGAGCTGGGCCGGAACGTTCAAGGGTTTTGTGGGATCCGCGCGACGGGTTCTGGGCGTCGACAACGATGATGGTTCGTGGCCGCCGAACCGCAGATCGATCAGGGAGCAGCACTACTGGCGCTGTACGACGCCGCCGTCTGCGACGTGTACCGCTACCTGCGTGCCCGGTGCCCATCGACGGCCATCGCTGAGGATCTCTGTGCCGAGACCTTCCTGGCGGCGTGCGATGCCGCCGAGCGGGGTGCGATTCCAGCGGTCACGGTGGCGTGGCTCATTGGGGTGGCGCGTCACAAGCTGGCCGATCACTGGCGACGAGAGGCCCGAGAGCAGCGACGGCTTCATGCAGTGATCGCCGAACCAATCCGCCACATCGATGACCCTTGGGATGGGGTGCTCGAAGCGGAACTCGCACGGTCAGTGCTCGCAGGGATGAGTCCATCGCATCGCGCGGCGTTGATCTTTCGCTATGTGGATGGTCGCTCCGTGGCCGAGGTGGCCGACGACCTCGGCCGCACGGTCGACGCGGCGGAGTCGCTGCTGGTTCGGGCGCGCACTTCGTTTCGTGGACGCTACGTAGAACTGACCGACGAACGCTCGGAGCCTGACCATGGCTGAACCCACCGATCCCTTCGCTCAGCTGGCAGCAATATTGCCGGCGATGGATGTCGAACCGGACGGGGTCTTCGTCGACAGCCTTCGGACGCGACTCGCATCGCGACTCAATCGGTCCGTCCAGAACCCCGATTTCACCGTGGCGGATCACCTCGCGACTCGCACGACAACAACTCCCACGACAACAACTCCCACGACAACAATCAGCCAGCAGGAGACCAATATGTCAGTACCACCGCTCCCCTCCGTGTCGCCGTATCTCATCGTGAGCGATGCGCGGGAGGCGATTGCCTTCTATGTCGACGTGCTCGGCGCCGTCCCGATCGGCGACATCTACGTTGGCGATGACAGCCGGGTTGGCCACGCCGAGCTCCAATTCGGGTCAACCACTCTGATGTTGGCCGATGAGTATCCGGAGATGGGCTTTGTCGGTCCGTTGTCGCTGGGCGGAACCCCCGTGACACTGCACTATGAGGTACCCGATGCCGCCGTCACAGTCGGGCGGGCCAAGGTCGCCGGCGCCACCATTGAGCGCGAAGTCACCGAGCAGGTGCATGGGTCGCTCCAGGGAGCCATTCGTGATCCGTGGGGTCATCGGTGGATCGTGTCGACGCCACTGCCGGAGATGCCGTCGACCGACGAGATCAACGACCGGGCCGACGGGTTCACGGTCACCGCAGCGGTCGGTTCACCGGTCGTGCCCAGCCAGGCGCGGCGACGCAACGGCGAGTTGGCCTACGTCACGCTGCCGGTGCCAGATCTCGGCGACAGCGTGCACTTCTACGAGCGCCTCTTCGGCTGGGAGACGTCAGATCCGGGATCCGAAGGAGGCGTGCATCTCCTCAACACCAACTTCCCGGGCTCGCTCGGGCCACAGGCGCTGTCGGTGTGTTTCATCGCTGACGACCTCGATGCATCAGTCGAGCTGGTCCGCGAGATGGGCGGAACTGCCAGTGATCCCGTTGGACCCGCGGCGTGGCGTACATCGACGTGCCACGGTCCAGCCAGCGAGCCGTTCACGCTGGTCCAGGCCGCACCCGGTCCATACCCGGCTGGTAACGACCTTCATCCACCAAGCGTCTGACCGGCCGGACGGAACGAGCTAGATCGTCTGTTCGGCGCCGCTACCGTTGATCAGGTGACGACACCACGCGGTCCCGAGACGGACCTTCCGCAACTGGTCGAGCTCGGGTTCTACGGGTTGGCCGGCCACACCACGTCCCCCCGGGATCTCCTCGATGAGTGTCGGCGCGCCGAGGCCATCGGGCTCGGGTCGGTCTTCGTATCCGAGCGATTCAACGTGAAGGAGGCTGCGTCGTTGACGGGCGCCGCGGCAGCCGTGACGTCGCAGCTCGGCGTTGCCACCGGCGTGACCAATCACAACACTCGCCATCCGCTGGTGACCGCCGCGTGGGGGGCGACGGTGCACCGACTCTCGAACGGCCGTTTCTCCCTCGGGATCGGACGTGGGTTCGACTTTCTCTTCGACGCCATTGGGGCGCCTCGTGTGACCTTCGCTCAGATGGAAGACGTCATCGGCATCTGGCGGCGACTCTGGGCTGGCGAGACGATCTTCGGTCACGACGGACCGGCGGGGTCGTATCCATATCTGTCGCTGGGGGCGGACTTCGATGAGGACATCCCGGTGCTGATGGCAGCGTTGGGACCCAAATCGATGCGCTTTGCCGGTGCCCAGTGCGATGGGGTGATCCTGCACACATTCTTCTCGGACGAGACGCTGGCGCGCTGCGTCCGCGAGATCCGTGCTGGAGCGGAGGCCGCTGGCAAGGACCCAGCATCGGTGAAGGTCTGGTCGGTTCTGGCGACCATTGCGGATCGCGATGAGGACGACCAACTCCGTAGCGTCGTCGGGCGGCTCGCCACCTATTGCCAGGCCTACGGCGATCTCCTGCTCGCCGCCAATGGCTGGGACCGGGCGCCGCTCGAGAAGTTCCGTGCTGACGATGTCGTGGCAGCGATGACCGGCGCCATCGATGCCACGGCCACGATCGATCAGCTCCGTCACATCGCAACGCTGATTCCTGCACATTGGATCGCGGCATCAGCTGTCGGTACGCCGCAGCACTGCGCGCTGCGTATCAGCGAACAATTCGACGCCGGAGCCGATGGTGTGATCTGCCACGGCGCGACGCCCGACCAGCTCGAGACGACGCTGGTCGAGTATCGACTCCGCCGCGATCCCAGCCGTTTTGAAGGGCGGACGTCGAAGCCGGGCCGTTGACGGGATCAACGCTGATCGTGCAGGGAATCAGCCGTACAACACACCTGAAATGGTGACGACCCTCACAGGCTGCGGGCCATGACGTGCGAGCCGAGTAGCTCCGCCACTGATTCCAACTCGCGGCGTGATGTGGCTGGATCGCGATCGCCGCCGAGCATCGGGAGCAGCGCCGGTGCGAACAGCTGCCATCCCATGAGCGCGGCCATCAACAGCGCGGTCGCCATTTCCGGAGTCGTGTCAGATCGACCTCCAGCGTGCTCGATCATGAGGTTGCGGATGTGTTGGAGTACAAGGGGGGTCTCGGCGAGCGCTGCCGAGCCAGCACCCTCGAGAATGACCCAGGCGATCAAGCGGGTCAGTGGCTCGGCGTCGTCGCCCTCGGCGAACATGGATCCGACGAGCCCGCTCAGGGTCTCGACGGGCGAGGTTCCGATGGTCTCGGCGAATCGTTCAGCACCGGACTTGAGGACCTCAGCGATCAGAGCCTCCTTCGATCCGACGTGGCGATGGAGCAGGCCGCGATTCACCCCGGCTTCGGCGGCGATCTCGCGGGTGGAGACGGACGGCCCCCGCTCGGCCATCAGACGAGTGGCGGCATCGATGATGGCAGCGCGCACTTCGTCTCGCCCGCGGGGTGGGCCGGCGTCGGTTGGAGACGTCGTGCTCATCGGGGAATCAGTGCTCACTTGGGAATGAGGGCCACGACGCCGCTGAGACCGAGCAGCGCAATCACGACGGCCGAATAGGTGCGTCCGCTGACCCGACCGAAGATCCATTGACCCAAGGTGTTGCCGAGCCAGACGGCGGGAAGTCCGAGCGCCACAACGGGAAGGACGTCGAGGTGGACGTGACCCATGAGGGAACGCGAGACCAGGATGACCGCTCCGCTCATGCCGAGCGTGAAGGCAATCGTGGCGCGCATGGCGCGTGCGTCGAGATCGGCGCCTCGCAGCCCAACCACCACGGGCGGTCCGGTCATGCCGGTGCAGGCACCGAGGACGCCGGACAGCACGCCGGTGGCGCTCTGGGCCATGGGGTGGGTGCATCGGACTTGGAGCCCGAATGCCAGAGCGGCGGTGGCGACGAGCACCGTGATGCCGGTCGTGACGGTCAGCTGACGGGTGTCGACCAGGTGCAGCGCAACCAGTCCGACGGGGATGCCGACGGCTGAGCCGCGAAGGATGGCGACGACGATGGGCCAACGGATGTCAGCTCGGGAGGTTCGTACGGTATTGAGCGACGCCCAGAGCCCAAGCATGCCGCCAAGGGCGATGGCATGGTCGAGACCGTTGAGGTAGGCGACGAGCGGTACCGCGACCACGGCGAATCCGAAGCCGGAGATGCCTTGCACGACGGCTGCCAACGCCACGACGCAGAGTTCCAGGACGATCAGCACCGCCATCACTGTAGCCGAGCGGCTACAGCGGTGGTCGGGTGGATCCTGCCCACCACTGCGAATTCCCTCGGACTCTTACAAGATTCTTCGAGAGATCGTTGGTCGGGCTCACATCCCTGACCGAATCTTGAACCCATGAGCGATACATCCGATGCCGAAAACACGAACCCGATTGACCCGTCCACACCGAGCGACAGTCCCACACCGGGCGAGCTTGGTGGCACCGCCGAACCAACGATCACGACCGACGCGTTGAGGTCCGAACCGGTCATCGACGCTCCGACTCCCGCTGCTGCTTCGACGTCGACGATGGCGCCTCCGCCCGCGCCGGGAACGGCACCGAAGCCACGACGACGCAAGCTCATCTGG
>JBBRSC010000235.1:0-5276 GCA_038245795.1 Acidimicrobiales bacterium | reverse complement strand
GCAATCGGCCAGACCACGAGCCCGATCACGACCGCCGCCGCCATCTTCCAGATCCCCACACCGACTCGGCTCTCGACCCCGCTCACGGTCCGATTCAGATCGACGATCTGGACCACTGCGAGCACCAACGCCGCCAGCAACGCCACGAGAACACACACCAACGCGGCTCGGCTCCGTCGATCGAGCAGCGCTGCGACGGACATGAAGATCACAGCGATCCCGGCGGCGGCAACTCCGGGACCGAAGCTCAAGTGCCCGGCAACGTTGTTCCAACCACTCCCATCGCGAAGACCGACGCCAAGCAGGTCCGCATGAACCCACGTTGCGAAGCTTGCGGCGACGATCGTCAGTCCCACGCCAATGAGAAGAACCGCAGCAATCACGAAGAAGACGCGACGGCGACCCATCGCCGAAGATTCTCCCGGTCGTCCGGGTTCCAAGCCACCGAGTGGATCGCCGCCGAGCCAGGCTCGCCGAGGCTGCGGTTCGACCATCGGACCTGGCACGAAGATGGATTGATCATCGGGCGCTATCCACTGGATCGGCGGTGCCTCACCCCACGACGCAGCGGGGGGTGCCGATGGTGCACCCGCAGGCGGTCCCGGCGGCGGAAGGCTCGTCATCGAGATCTGAGCGTACGACAACGTCGTATGTGAACGCGATCACTCGCTGTGAGCTCCCACCCGCTGTCCAGCCCGTCCGCAGCCGCACGCGGAGCGGCCGGTCCGACGTTGCATCGAACCGGCCACACACGTTGGAGGCGACGAGGAGAATCGAACTCCTGTGCAAGGCTTTGCAGGCCTCTGCCTAACCACTCGGCCACGTCGCCAGGCAGCCCACCATAGCCGCACCTCTCCGGAACCCGGTCAGGGTGATCCCGGAGAAGCGATCCCCTCCCCCTACGCTGGTCGTCGTGAGTCGCTCGTTCGCGCCCGGATACCGGTGATGGACGGATCCGACGCGCCCTCGCGACCATCGTGGTCCGACACGGGCGGCTCCACCATGCCCGTCCGCACCGACGAGGCGTGGTTACGAGCCTTACGAGTGCGAGGCGAGCCGCATCCCGACACTGTGCCGGAGGGGCCACCGCCGGAATCCATCTGGGTCCCGAAAGCCCCTCTCATCAGCCAACCTGCGGCGACCCCGCCGCCGCCTGTCGATCCGCCAGCACCGCGCGACAGCGCCGGTCGGGTCTTCCGATCGACCCCTCCACGCGACACGGAACGATCGCGACGCTTCGGCGGACTGCGGGCAGCCGTCGTCACGTTGTCGCGGGAACGCCGGCGCATTCTCCTGTCCATGGTCATCGTGGCACTGGGCGTCGGCTACCTCGCCGGGTCGCTGTCACTCCTCGGACGGGTCAGCCAGGGACTCTCCGACCTTGCCGGTGCTGGAACCGAACGCGCGGACCTCGTGCTCGAAGGCACGATTGCCTATGACAGTCCGCTCGAGCAGGTGCGCCAGCTCATCCCTGATTCGCTCCGAACGGTCGTTGGAACCATTCCCGGTGTCGCCGCCACCGATCTGCGGATCGACGACATCGCGATCATCGTCGACAAGACCGGTCGTCCCGTCGTCCCACTCGGCATCACCGAACGTCCTACGGGTGCCAACTGGCCTGAGGTCGAAGCGCTGAACCCATATCGATTCGTCGGCACCGGCGTGGGACCCAAACAACCCGATGAGGTGGTGTTGGATCACGCAACTGCTGTTGCCGCCGGAATCAATGTCGGTGATCAGGTCCTCATTGCGACCAAGACCGTCCCGAGAACCTTCACCGTGACCGGCCTGGTGACGCTCGGCGATCAGGAACTTCCCGCAGGGTCATCGTTAGCGCTCTTCCCCACCGCGGTGGCGCGCACCATGTTCGACCGCGGCTCTGACAACAACAGCATCGGCATCCAACTGGCCCCCGGCGCCGACATCGATCAGGTCCGCGCCAAAATCGAAACGATCCTCCCGCTCGGCGTCGAGGTCAGCTCAGGGCCCGACTTCGAGCAACACAAACAGACCTCGCTGGCCAAGTCGTTCTCCTTGATCACGTTTCTGCTCATCGGCTTCGCGGGGCTCGCCCTTATCGTCGGTGCGTTCACAGTGGCCAACAGCAACGCGTTGTTGTTCGCCCGACGGCGACAGGGTTTCGCGCTGCTGCGTCTCGTCGGAGCATCGCCCCGTCAGATCCTCGGAGCATCAGCCATCGAAGCAGTCACCGTCGGAATCGCGGCGGTCGTCATCGGGGTGCCTCTCGGAGTCCTGATCGGCCGCGTCATCGAGGCAGCCCTCGGGTCCCTCGGAACGCCCATTCCGGCGGCGGGTTCATCGATCTCAGTCGGCATGGTCGTGGCGTCGCTCATCGTCGGCATTGGAGTCACGTTGACCACCGCCGTGTTGCCAGCACGAGATGCCGCCAGCGTCGATCCGATCGTCGCCCTCACACGATCAGATGATCGATCAACGCGCGGGCTGAGATGGTTCGCGCGGCTCGGGGCATGGATCGTGGTCGGAGCGGTCGCGGGAGCGGCAGTCGGCTGGCAGATCGACCCGACGCTCAACACCGCTGGGCTCGCCGCCGGTATCGGTGCTGGGGCGCTGATTGTGTTGTCGTTGCTGCCGCTTGCCCTCACCGGGCTCGTATCGATCACCACTCGACTGATGACGGGCAGTTCGAAGGCGCTGCGATCCCTCGTCGCTCTTCGCTCGCGCCGGGCACGATCACGAGCAGCCGCGACCACCGCTGCGCTGGTGATGGCGACCGTGGTCGTCGCCGGGTTGTCGACCTTGTCGGCATCGTTCGTGGCATCCGTCGACGAGCAGGTCGCGGGCACCCTGCGTGCCGATCTCGTCATCGACTCTGGCACCTTCACCCGTGGCGGCCTCCCCTCAGCACTCATCGATGACGTGCGTTCCGTTCCCGGCGTCACCGCCGTCAGTGGTGTCCGCGTCGGTCGAGCTTTCGTCGGAACGGTCGACACGCGACTCGCGGCGATGTCCGGCAAAGACATGTTTCAACTCGTTGATCTCGGCGGGCCGAATCCACCATCATCGCTCGGTGTCAATGGCATCGCTCTTGCCAGACCATTGGCGAAACAGCTCGGCGTGACCGTTGGTCAGCAGCTCCCGATCACGATCTCCAACATCTCGGAGTTCCTCACCGTCCAGGCCGTCTACGACCGGACATCGCTGCTGCTCGGCGACGCCATCATCGACACGTCAGTGCTCGCTCGAACCACCCCCTCGAGCGTCGACATCGTCGCACTCGTCAAACTCGATCCGACCCAGGCAACCGCCGCTCGCGCCGCCATCACCACCGCCGCAGAGCGCTACGGCGTGTCGTCGGTCGTCGAGCCGACCGAGCTGATCGCGAAGCGAACCGAGATCCTCCGCGGCTTCGAACAGGTCATCCGATGGATGCTGTTGTTCTCCGTTGCGCTAGCGATCGTCGGTGTTGCGAACACGTTGCAACTCAGTGTCAACGAACGCCGACGCGAACTCGGACTGTTGCGAGCGGTCGGTGCGTCGAGACGACAAGTGATCCGCATTGTCATGGTCGAAGCGGGCGCGTTGTCGCTCGTGGGTGTCGTGCTGGGGTGCTCATTGGGGATCGGTGGGGCGTGGGCAACCGTGGCGGCGCTCAAATCGTTCGGGCTCGGGGTCTTCAGCATCCCGTGGCTGGTCATCGCAGGCACCGCTGGCGCCGCCATCGTCCTGGCTGGATTGGGTGCGCTCCTACCTGCACTTCGAGCCTCTCGGGCGGGCGTCATTGAAGCGCTCGGTGATGACGCCAACACGAGCAGCGGTCGTCACGCACGCTCGCCAAGCCGAGGGTTCCGCCGCCGCACTTCATCCCCTAGCCTTTACTCTCAACACGACCAGCCGATGGTGACACAGACCCCGCCATCGACCCAACGTCCCGTGGCGGACCCAGTTGAGCCCGCCACGATGTCGGAGGAACAGATGGCATCCCGCTGCTACAACTGCGGAAACGATCCAGGACCTGACGAGACCTGTCAGTTCTGCGACGCCGTCCAGATTCCTCAGCCGGCTGGCATGTTCTCGACCGATCCTGTCTCCGCGGCCATTCCCCAGTCAGGCGTACAGGCCCCGAGGCCGCCCATGAGCGGCACAGGGCTCTGGAGTACCGGCTCCGGGGGCAGAATCGAGGACGCTCCGGCGGTCCGATCAGCGTCCGGAACCGATGATCCGCCCCGCAGAATCCGCCACCACGACATCATCGACGCAGCCGTCATCGACGACGACGGTGCCGAATATGTTGATCCCTCGATCGACGAACAGCGCAACGTCCCGACCGGCGAACCCGATTCGGCTCGATCGTCGATGTTCTCCAACGGCGACACACCGGCCGGCGTGCAGTTCGACCCCCAAATTGGGGACACCGATCAGGACGCCGAGCGACGGCCGCTCTTCGGGGCGAGTTCCGCCCCACCGCCCGAACCGGATCAATCGACTGTCCGGCCCGAGGAACCAACATCGCACCCGCTCGGATCCGTCTTCGATCCCGATGGATTGCTGACGGCCTCGTCGCCGTTTGGCCAACACGCCAACGACAACCCTGGCGAGATCCCAGGGAGTTTCCGTCCTGACCCACAGCAACTGGCTCAGGAACCGCCACGATGGACGGCGCCGTGGCAGCCCCAAGCCGGGCAGCCGTCCCAAGCGGCGCCGCCACAGGCTACGGCTGCGCCCATACCGACGCCCGCCGCACCGGTGGGGCACTCGCCGCAGACCTTTGGTGGGCCGATCTCGTCGTCGCAACACATGGCGCCGGTGCCGGTAGGAGCGAGTGACTCACAGGGGCTGTCGGCCGCCATCGGTCGATTGAGCGGCGCATCGCAGAACACTGGATCGGTGGCCTTCACGGTCGCCGGCGCGCTGATTGGGTCGGACGAAATGGTGTTGGTGGCAGTCCAGGGCTGGTCGCTCGGAATGCCGACCATCGCGATTCTCACGGGCAGCAGGATCATCGTGGTCAGCGAGCGAAAGTGGACACCGCTGGTCGAGACATTCGCGTTACAAACCGGGCTGACCATCTTTGGACGTCACGTTGACAACACAGCATCAATCACGTTCCAGGAGTCGGACCGAATGGTGAACGTGGATCAGATTGCTGACGTGAACCAGGCCGTCGAACTGGCGACCACGGCTCGCAGCCGCACCACCGGCACCGGTTTCTGATCCCTCAAGCAATGGTGTCCAGGCACAAAGAGAGTTGCTACACTCATCGTTTCATGCGGACGTAGCTCAGCTGGTAGAGCATC
>JBBRSC010000234.1:0-5281 GCA_038245795.1 Acidimicrobiales bacterium | reverse complement strand
GCCGGTCGCTCGACAGCCTGATCGCGCGGTTGTTCGGGCCGGCGCGCGCTCCCATTCGAACTGCGCGTGAAAAGGCACCGCGCGGGTGCGTATTCACGCGCGGTTGCTTGGGCCGGCGCGCGCTCCCATTCGAATTGCGCGTGAAAAGGCACCGCGCAGGTGCATAGTCACGCGCGGTTGGGTTCAGTGGCGCATCAGGATGGTCATCTGTTGCAGGCCGCGGTTCGATCTGGCGGCGTAGGGGACGGCCGTCAGCTCCACCTGAACCGTCGGCAGCCCACCGTCGCCGCGTCGGCGATACAGCGGGCCGTCGATCGAGAGCGTCGAGCCCCACAACCCAATGACCGTCACGCCGCCCGCAAGCATCGGCGCGTCGCGCTCGTCGAACCGTCGGCTCGTGTCCACCACGATCGACCGGAGGTCGAACCCCGAGTCGGCCGCCGCCTCGACGCAGTAGACGACGGGTCCGCGGCGAATGAATGAGGCGCCCCGTGCGCCCGTGACTCGCGGATCGGCCTCCCACCACTCAGCGTTGATGTCGAGATGAAGGGAGTGTGTTGCGGTGATGTCTCGATGCCCCTTGCCCTCTGCCCAGCCGGGCACCCGCATGGCGATCCGACCGGCGATGGGGGAGCGGTGAACAACGACCTCGATGTTGCCGGCCCACGGGTACTGGCCTCGGATCTCGACATCCCAATGGTCGGTCTCGATCCGACACGCGATCGGGAGGTGTACGAGCAGAGTCCCATCAGCGGCGACCTCGGCAACCGACCGGGTCACACCGGCGAACGCTCGGGCAAGATTTGTCGGACAGCACGTCACGTCGAACCAAGTGTGGCGATGCGGCGGGAACCACTCGAGCAACATCGATGCCTGGAAGTCCAGCGGCGACGCCCAAGGATTTGCCTCGGCGTCGGCAGCGCAGGCGTGGGGCTGGCTGTAGAACCACGACTCACCGTCAGCCCCCACCCCACCGGCCACCGCGTTGTAGAGCACGACCTCCAGCTGGTCGAGGCATTCGGGGGCACGGGTCAGCTCCCACATCCGTTGGGAGAACTGCAGCGCGGCGACGGCTGCACAACTCTCGCTGTACGAGCTCTCGTCGCTGAGTTCGTAAGGGCGACCGACCGCTTCGCCCAGCCAGCGTCCGCCGACCGCGCCGGTTGGATATGAATGGCGACGCACCATCTGGCTGAAGAGCGATTCGGCCGCGGCTCGATAGCGCGGATCATCGCCGGCCAACGCCACCTCGGCGACACCCGATGCGAGATAGATCGCGCGCACGGCGTGTCCGGCGAGCACGGGGTGATCGAGATCGATCGTTGACTCGATGACCCATCGAGCGAACTGCAGGTAGCGATCGTTGCCGGTGTGCCGCGCCAATCGAGCCATCGCCAACTCGATCTCCGGATGTGCGTCGATTCGCGTGTCCCGACCCGGTCCGAAGGTGTCGCACAAGTGATCGGCGTAGCGGCATGCCGCCTCGACCAGATGGCTGTTTCCGGTCATCTCGGCGTGCGTAATGGCGGCCTCGATGAAGTGGCCTCCGCAGTACCACTCATGGCTGTTGGCGAGATCACTGTATCGATCAGGCCCGCCAGCCACGCCGTAGTAGCTGTTGAGGTACCCATCGGGCTGTTGATGGATGAGCACGTTCGTGGCGTGAAGTTCTGCGAGGTCGCTGCGACCGGCCCGCCAGCACGCTTCCATCCACTTGAAGAGGTCGCTGTCGGTGAACCACAAACCTCGCCGTTCGGGCCGCTCCGCCGGCGGGCTGCCGAGACGCGACCACGCCGCCATCACACCGTGGCGTTCCATGCGCTCGCCCAGGACCGACAAACCGTGTGTGCGAAGCTGTTCGAGACGAGTCGCCCAAAACGTGTCCGACAAGGTGACCAGTGGGTCAGCGGCAGAGGTACGTGACATCACGGCGGGTCCAGTACTGATCGACGGGGCGTTCTGTCAGCCTGCCACGTACAGCGACGAAATCGTCGCTCAAAGCGAGATTAGTCTTGTCACCTGGGCTGATTTCAATGTATATTGGCGTTCTTGGTTGTATCCATGTCCGCCGCGTTTGACGGGGGATTCCACCAGGCGGCGGTCCAGGGCGGGCTCGTCGGGGCATCACCGATTCGTCGGGGAAGGTGGGATACGTTGTCACCCATGAGTTCATCGTCTGGCATCGTGTGGCTCAACACCCGCGAAACCGCACAACGCCTCGGCGTCACACCCCGCACCTTGTATCGATTCATCGACGACGGGCAGCTTCCGGCCTACCGTTTCGGTCGAGTCATTCGGCTCAAGGAAGTGGAAGTCGAGACGTTCATCGAGAGCTGCCGCATCCAACCCGGCACGCTCGACTCCGCGTATCACGAAGAAGTCATCGACATCGAGGACACTTCGCTCAGCCCATCGAGTCGCAGGTAACAGACCCGGTTGGCCGGGTCGACGAGCACCAGCACGTCGACCCCGAGTGAGCGGATCGTGCCCGAGATCGTGGCACCCCCGGTCAACCGAATCGACACCTGGGCCTGGCTGTCCGCCAGGTCGGCCATCAGATGGTCGAACGTCAGGGTCGCGGTGCCAGCTGGCGGCGCCGCCCAACGTTGAGCAGACCGGTCGCCGTCGGGAGTCTGGGCGATCGCGCAGATGTGCGCCGACCGAATCGCAATCGGCGGCATCGCCGTGTCGGAGGTTCCCGGCATCAGGACCACCACGTCGGCGCCGACCCGTGAGATCCGACCCATCAGCCGACCCCCGGAGCGTGTGTTGATGGTGACTCTGTCCTGCGAGGTGGCCACCGCCAGGAGCGTGAGGTCCATCGTTGCCTCGGCGTGCAGGAGTTGCATCTCGTCGCGGACGGCTCGTCGTTGGTCGACAGCCGCTTCGACCCGCCACCGCGCCAACTGGACATCGGGGTCGACAGGGTCCGAGTCGAGGAACCCACTGGGCATGCCCGGTGATTCATCGGGGGAATCGAGGTCGGCGTCGTCGGCTTGCACCACTAACCTGTCGGCCAATCATGTATGCGTCTGAGCCGAACACTCCCAACGGCGTCGACGCGCCGACCGAACCTCCAACGGCCGTCCCCGACCTGGAGCTGGGCGCGCCGGTGCGGGTGAACGTCACGGGCAATCATCTGATGACCCAACTTCTCGGCCCCCGGGATGAACATCTCGACGAGGTCGAGGAGTCGTTTCCGGGCGCTCAGATCACCGTGCGAGGCAACGAGATCACCATCATCGGGACCGATGCTGCGCTGGCGGGCGAAGTGTTCTCAGAGATGGTCGTCATGTTGGAACGGGGCCATCCCATCGATCGACCCGGCGTGATCCGGGTCATCGACATGGTTCGTGCACACGAACGACCGTCCGAAGTGCTCACTGCCGAGGTGGCACGCCGAGCCAAGGGTGGATCGGTCAAACCCAAGACGGTGGGGCAGAAGCGATACGTGGAGGCCATTGCCTCGAACATCATCACGTTCGGAATTGGCCCCGCAGGCACGGGTAAGAGCTGGTTGGCGGTGGCGATGGCGGTCCAGGCGTTGCATCGCCATGAGGTCGATCGCATCGTTCTGACTCGCCCGGCGGTCGAAGCCGGTGAACGGCTCGGCTTCCTTCCGGGGGATTTGATGGCCAAGGTCGACCCGTATCTCCGTCCGCTCTACGACGCCTTGTACGACATGGTCGAACCCGAAGGAGCGTTGAAGCTGATCGAGCGCGGCACCGTGGAGGTCGCGCCGCTCGCCTTCATGCGGGGACGCACCTTGAATCGAAGCTTCATCATCTTGGACGAGGCGCAGAACACCAGTCCCGAACAGATGAAGATGTTCCTCACTCGGATCGGTTTCGGTTCGAAGGTCGTCGTCACGGGCGATGTCACCCAGGTTGACATCGAGAGCGGCCGATCCGGACTGATCGGTCTCGAACCCACGCTGTCGGGTATTGATGGTGTTGAGTTCGTGCGGCTGACGAGCAGGGATGTGGTGCGGCACCGCATTGTCCAGGACATCGTGAACGCGTACGAACGTGCGCAACCACAGCCCTCTCGAGACTGATGACCCACCCGATGTCCGATGGTGTGCCCGAGGTACCGATTGTTGTCGACGCGTCCGATGATCAATCGGAGGTCCAGATCGATCTGGATCGCTGGCGGGACCTGATGTCAGCCACCTTGTCGGCCGAGGGCATCGTGGGACCGGGCGAGGCAACCGTCACCTTCATTGATGCGGCGGAGATGGCCGGGCTCAATCGAGAACACATGGGTGTCGACGGGCCCACCGATGTGTTGTCGTTCCCCATTGACGGCGCCGAGCCGCTGAGCGGCCGTGTGCCGAGGATGGTCGGCGACATCGTCATCTGTCCATCGGTGGCGGCGGGCAACGCGCCGGCCCACGCTGGCGATGTCGACAGCGAGCTGGCGTTGCTCGTGGTCCACGGGGTCCTGCATCTGCTGGGCCACGATCACGCCGAGGTGGATGAGCGAGCCGTGATGCAGGAGCGGGAGCGAAGCCTCCTACGTGACCTGTGGGGCCCGCTGGCTGCTGATCCGTGGGTGGCCTCGTGAACGCGCAATTGGCAGTCGCGCCCGAATTCGGTGCGGGCGACTGGTGGATGTTGATCGCGGTGGTGCTGTTGTTGGCGGGGTCGATCCTGTTGGCGGTGGCCGAGACCACCCTCACCCAGACGACAATGGTCAAGGCTCGTTCGCTGGTCGACGAGGGGCGCTCCGGTGCCGACCGTCTGCTGGTCGTCATCAGCGATCTCGACCGTTATCTCAACTCGGTGCTGCTCGTCGTGCTGATCTTTCAGACCACCCAAGCGATCCTGATCGGCGTTCTCGCTGACCGACATCTGGGAGCGTGGGGGCTGGTGTTGGCAACGATGCTGAACATCACGGTCGTCTTCGTGCTCGCCGAAGCCGCTCCCAAGACGTGGAGCTTGCAGAACCCGGAGCGCGCTGCATTGCTCGCGGCTCCGCTGGTGCAGGCCATCGGCTCAGTGCCCCCGGTCCGGCTGGCAGCGAAGGGGCTCATCGGGCTGACGAACGTCGTCCTCCCCGGCAAGGGTCTTCAGAAGGGACCGTGGGTCTCGGAGGAGGAAATCCTTGCGCTCGCCGATGCGGCAGTTGCGGGATCGGTGCTTCTCGGCGGAGAGCGCGATCTGATCGAGTCGATCATCGAGTTCGGCGACACGGTGGCCCGGGAAATCATGGTGCCGCGGACGGACATGGTGTCGATGGCGGCGACGTTCCCAGTGACCGACATGGTCGAGGTGGCGAT
>JBBRSC010000233.1:0-5322 GCA_038245795.1 Acidimicrobiales bacterium | reverse complement strand
GTCCTCAGCCCGACGTGTCCGAAACCGGGCATCAATCAGACCACGAACATCACCGTTACCGAACCGGTCCGAACAACCCCGACCATCATGCACATCAACAACATCAACAACGGTGGCGGGAACAGCCGTGTTGTCGTCGGGAGCGATCGGGATGTCGCGTTCGGCTCCGGGACCTGCATCGTGGTGATCGTACATGTGTTCTAGTCTAATGATGCTCTGTGACAGCGAATCGACAAAGGACCCGACAGTCGTCGTCGGTCGACATCGCTCGCGGCTGCACACCACCGAGTGTGAGCATCAATGGTTCCACGGTCGTCCGAGCGACGAACGATGGCATGGACGCCCCGCCGAGGAAGCCGCGGTCCACGAGATCAAAGAATGAGTACGGTTCTCGGATGCGCAACCCGCACGCTGGCCTGCCCTTCGACACGCCTGACGCTGAGATCGAAGCAGCGCTCCTCGATGTGAGTATTCCGACGCTGATGTTGTCGTTGGTTCATATGAGCGGTGACCCCAGTCTCATTCGCGGGCGACTCACACCGGCGGGTCTGTTTCTGAACGAGGTCCAGGGCTACATGTCCGACGAGGACAAGGCCGAGGTGCGGGCCCTCGCCCTCGACGTGATCCGCGACTACCGCGATCGCGGCTGCCCCGAGCCCAAGCCCCTCTCGGCAGACGTGATCCACGAGATGATGTCCTGGCTGGTGTGCGGCGAGGTCCCTTCCGAATATGTGCCGATGCTCATGGAGGAGATGGAGCTGAACGGCGTTGATGCTCGTCGGGTCGCAGCGCCGGCGACACCGGCTGATGGCTTCCCCGTCATCGTGATCGGGTGCGGCGAGTCAGGTCTCCTCGCGGGTATCCGTCTCGAACAGGCAGGCATTCCGTTCACGATCATCGAGAAGAACGCCGGGGTTGGCGGCACCTGGTGGGAGAACTCCTACCCGGGTGCCCGGGTCGATGTTGGCAATCATTTCTACTGCTACAGCTTCGAGCCCAGCGACCACTGGACCGAGTTCTTTGCGCAACAGCCGGAGCTGCAGGCCTACTTCGACAACGTGATGCACAAGTACGGCATCGAGCGCCACGTGCGTTGGCAGGCCGAGGTCGTCGCTGCGACTTGGGACGATGACGCCGGCACCTGGTCGGTCCGAGTGAGGTCGAGCGACGGCACCGAGGACACGCTCCTTGCACGGGCAGTGATCTCTGCCGTCGGTCAACTCAACCGACCGTGCCTGCCCGAGTTCGACGGGCAGGATTCGTTCGCCGGCCCGTGGTTCCATTCGGCACGATGGGACCACTCGGTGGACCTCGCCGGCAAGCGAGTCGCAATGATCGGTGCCGGCGCGAGCGGCTTTCAGATTGCCCCGACCATCGCTCCCGATGTCGAACACCTGACCGTGTTTCAGCGAACCGCTCAGTGGATGTTCCCGAACCCCGACTATCACTCGGCGGTTGGTCCGGGCGTGCGCTGGGCACTCCGACACCTGCCGTTCTATGGGCGTTGGTACCGGTTCCTGCTGTTCTGGCCGGCGTGCGACACGGGCATCGAAGCGGCACGGGTGGACCCTGAGTACCCCGGCCAGCAGACGGCAGTGAGCGAGATCAACGACTTGGCGCGCCAGATGTTCACCGAGTGGATCACCAGCCAGATCGGCGACGACCCCGAGCTGATGGAGAAGGTCGTACCTGATTATCCGGCCACCGGAAAACGAACGTTGCAGGACAACGGCAGCTGGCTCCGAACACTGACGCGCCACAACGTGGACCTTGTCCGCGCCGGTATCGACCACATCGAACCCGACGCGATCGTCACCGTCGACGGCGAACGCCACGAGTGTGACGTGATCATCTATGCGACTGGCTTTCACGCTGGCCGCGCCTTGTGGCCGATGGCGATCACCGGTCGGGACGGCCTCAACCTCGCGGAGATGTGGGGCGAGCGACCAGCCGCCTACCTGGGGATCACGGTGCCCGGGTTTCCGAACCTCTTCTGCATGTACGGCCCCGGCACCAACTTGGCGTCCGGCGGCAGCTTGATCTTCCATTCCGAATGCCAGATGCGATACATCACCTGCTGCCTCGAAGCGCTCATCGCAGGTGGACATCGCTCGATGGAACCCACCCAGGAGCGCTACGACGACTGGCACGAACGAACGCAACTCGAGATCAACAAGTTCGTCTGGTCGCAGCCATCCATCAAACACTCCTTCTACAAGAACTCATTCGGCGAAGTGCACGGTCTCAGTCCGTGGCGTCTCGTCGACTATTGGACCTGGACGAGGGAACCGAACCTCGACGACTTCATCTTCAGGGGGATGCGATGACCCCCAGCTGCCGCTGCTTGCGGGCCCGGGCGGGCGTCTGCTCGATCAGAAATACTTGACAGAGTCCAAAATCAGATCGATGATGCATTCATGCGTGTCGAGCAGCCCGCCAACCCAACTGCACTGCTTCGCCGACACGGTGTCCAGGTGACGGCACAACGGTTGGCCGTCATGCGCGCTGTGAGTACACGGCCGCATGGCACCGCCGATGACATCGAGGAGATCGTGCGGGCCGAAATCGGAGCAATCTCTCGTCAGGCCGTCTACGACGCGCTCGGAACACTCACCGAAAAGGGCCTCATCCGACGCATCCAGCCGGCGCGGTCTCCCGCTCGGTACGAGGATCGGATCGACGACAATCACCATCATCTCGTCTGCCGGACGTGCGGTCAGACAGTCGACGTGGACTGCGCCGTTGGCGCCCGGCCCTGCCTCGACGCCAACGACGATCACGGCTTCACCATCGACGAAGCCGAAGTCATTTACTGGGGCTACTGCCCCGCCTGCCAACCAACGAACGAAGGAACACCATGAGCACTTCCGATACCAACACACAAGATTCGGGCGCAGTCGTCACCACCGACGAGCAGGACGCGCCATCGGCGACATGTCCGGTGTTGGGCAACCCCCACACCGCAACAGGCGCCATGGCGAACGCCCACTGGTGGCCGAATCAACTGAACCTCAAGCCGCTCGGCCAGAATTCGCCGCTCGTCGATCCGCTCGGTGCGGAGTTCGATTACGCGACTGCATTCAACAGCCTCGATCTTGCCGAGGTGAAAGTCGACATCGAGTCCGTCATGACGACATCGCAGGACTGGTGGCCAGCTGACTACGGGCACTACGGACCCTTCTTCATTCGGATGGCGTGGCACAGTGCCGGCACCTACCGGATCCACGACGGACGAGGCGGCGCCGCGTCCGGTACGCAACGCTTCGCTCCTCTCAACAGCTGGCCAGACAACGCCAACCTCGACAAGGCACGTCGTCTGCTGTGGCCGATCAAACAGAAGTACGGACAGAGCCTCTCGTGGGCGGATCTGATGATGCTCGCCGGCAACTGCGCGTTGGAGTCAATGGGGCTGGCGACGTTCGGGTTCGGCGGCGGACGGGCCGACGTCTGGGAGCCCGAAGAGGACATCTACTGGGGGCCCGAGACCACCTGGCTCGATGACGAGCGATACAGCGGCGACCGCGAGCTCGCGGATCCCCTCGGTGCGGTCCAGATGGGATTGATCTATGTGAATCCGGAGGGTCCGAACGGTCGACCGGATCCGGTTGCATCGGCCCGAGACATCCGCGAGACGTTCGCTCGCATGGCGATGGATGATGCCGAGACCGTTGCGCTCATCGCCGGTGGCCACACGTTCGGAAAGACCCACGGCGCTGCCGACGCAGATGAGTACATCGGCCGTGAGCCCGAGGGTGCCAGCCTCGAGGAGCAGGGTTTGGGTTGGGCGAACAGTTTCGGCACCGGCGCTGGCGTCGACGCGATCACCAGTGGGTTGGAAGGCGCGTGGACAACCCAGCCGGCAACGTGGGACAACAACTACTTCGACAATCTCTTCGGCTACGACTGGGAGTTGACGAAGAGCCCGGCTGGCGCTCAGCAATGGCGACCCACCGATCGCGCCGCTGACGACACCGTGCCGGACGCCCACGACCCGTCGAGGCGACACGCACCGATGATGCTCACGACCGACCTCGCGATGAGGTTCGACCCTGCCTACGAGGTGATCTCTCGACGGTTCCACGAGCATCCCGACGAGTTCGCAGACGTCTTCGCTCGGGCCTGGTTCAAACTCACCCACCGCGACATGGGACCGGTCTCCCGCTACCTCGGCCCCGAGGTACCAACCGAGGAACTGATCTGGCAGGACCCTGTTCCCGCTGTCGACCATCCACTGGTGAGCGACGACGACATCGCCTCGCTGAAGCGCTCGGTCCTGGCATCGGGGTTGTCGGTGTCGCAGCTCGTCTCGACTGCGTGGGCCTCAGCGTCGACCTACCGCGACAGCGACAAGCGCGGCGGCGCCAACGGTGCTCGAATCCGTCTTGTTCCGCAGAAGGACTGGGACGTCAACAACCCGTCCGGACTGGCAACAGTGCTCGAGGTCTTGACCGGTATCCAAACCGACTTCAACGACACGCACGGCGGCACCAAGGTCTCGCTTGCCGACCTCATCGTGCTGGGCGGTTCTGTTGCTGTCGAGCAGGCGGCTCGAAGTGGTGGACATGAGGTAGCGGTCCCGTTCTCTGCGGGCCGTACCGACGCCAGCCAGGAGCAAACCGACGTCGACACCTTCGTGGTCCTCGAGCCGACCGCAGACGGGTTCCGCAACTACTTCCGTTCCGGTGACAAGCGTCGACCCGAGGAACTCCTCGTGGATCGCGCCAGTCTGTTGACGCTGACCGCCCCGGAAATGACGGTACTGATCGGTGGACTTCGGGTGCTCGGTGCCAACGTCGACGGCACCACTCATGGCGTGCTGAGCAGCCGTCCCGGCTCGCTGACCAACGACTTCTTCGTGAACCTGTTGGACATGGACACGAAGTGGGCCGTGTCCTCGAACGAACACGTCTACGAAGGTCGCTCACGCCAGACCGGCGACGTCGCATGGACTGGCACCGCCACCGATCTCGTCTTCGGCTCGAATTCGATACTGCGGGCCGTTGCCGAGGTCTACGCCAGCGCGGACGGCGACGAGAAGTTCGTCCAGGACTTCGTTGCGGCGTGGGTCAAGGTGATGAACCTGGATCGCTTCGACCTCTAGGTCGGGCGCCAGTTCAGCTCGACTCCAGTTCACCTCGACTCCAGTTCACCTCGACGCCGACTGACCCGACAGAGAGAAGGAACCATGACCACCAATCAGTCCGAAGGATCGTCCCGAATCGATCTTCCGTACGCTGAGTACCTGGATCGGCCGTTGTTCGCCGAGACCCTCATGCTCCTTCGCTGCGTCCGCGACCACGACTTCGACACCCTGTCCCGACT
>JBBRSC010000232.1:0-5340 GCA_038245795.1 Acidimicrobiales bacterium | reverse complement strand
GGACATCTTCACCAAGGAGCTCGCGACCAAGGTGATGGAGTCGGGGACGGCACACGGGCTGGAGATCATGGGTTCCTCCGATCGCAAGACCGTCCACGATGCGGTCAATGACATCGATGGAGTGACCTCGTCGTCGCAAGGGGTCGATCCCGACCGCTACGTGGTGATCTCGCCCGCCTGAAACACCACGTTTGAGAACATCCCCCGCCCCTGTCCGACTCGTCGGATGGGGGCGTTGGCGTTCCGGGTGAGAGATTCTGACAAGCTGTCGGCGTGACATCCTCCGAGGTTTCCCAAATCGAGCTCGTTCGTGTGATGGAGGCCTCGCAGCGGCTGGGATTCCTGGGGCCAGCGAGCGTGGAGACACAGATCGCTCATTCGAGGTGGTGGTGTGAGCTCATAGCGAGCCACCAGATGGTGCTTGACCTCGGGAGCGGCGGCGGACTGCCTGGACTGGTAATTGCAGCCCTGCGACCAGATCTTTCGGGCACGCTGCTTGACAGCCAACAAACTCGATGTGACTTTCTGAGCGAGGCGCTCGACCAACTGGGTCGGGCGGATCGCTGGAACGTGGCCCATGGCCGCGCTGAAGAGGTTGCCCGTGATCCCCACAGCAGGGGTGCGTACCACGTCGTCGTGTCCCGGAGCTTTGGTCCCCCGTCAGTGACCGCTGAGTGCGCGACCGGGTTCCTGGCCGTCGGCGGGCTACTGCTGGTGTCAGAGCCCCGAGACGGACCGTCAAGATGGCCCGAGGACGGATTGGATCTGCTTGGACTTCAATTGGCGGAGGTTCATCGGGGTCCGACAACCACGGTTCAGGCGATGATTCAGATTCGTCCAACACCAGACCGCTATCCCAGGCCCGTGGGTCGACCCACGAAGCGCCCGCTGTTCTGAGCCGGGGATCGACCATGTTCCACGTGGAACATCGGCAATGCTTGACCTGGGGTCAAGGGGGAACAAGGATAGGCGTCCGGGTGCAGCGCACCCACGACGTGCATGTGGAGTGTCCAGGTGAATCAGCCCGACGTTGATCCCAGCCCGACCGGTCTCGACCCATCCGAACCAGATGGCGAGTCGAACTCACTCGACCAGCCGGCAACCGACGCGCAGATGGCCGCGACCTCGCTGGGCGAGCTTCCCGGTGACTTCCCTCAGAAGAAGCGCCCACTCCCACGCATCATTGCGTTGGCGAACCAGAAGGGCGGGGTTGGAAAGACCACGACCACCGTGAATCTCGGGGCCGCACTCGCAGAGCAGGACCACCGGGTACTCGTCATTGATCTTGATCCTCAGGGCAACGCTACGACGGGGCTCGGGATCAACAGTCGGAAGCTCCCCAAGTCCATCTACGACGTACTCTTGAATGACGTCGACCTGGCGGATTGCATCGAATCGACCTCGGTGCTGAATTTGTTCGTGGCGCCTGCCAGCCTGGATCTGGCCGGCGCTGAGATTGAGCTCGTCTCGGTCATGAGCCGCGAAACACGACTGAAGCGCGCCATTGACGAGATCAGCGGTGACTACGACTACATCCTCATTGATTGTCCGCCGTCGTTGGGACTTCTGACCGTCAACGCGCTGGCGGCCGCGACGGAGGTCATGGTCCCCATCCAGTGCGAGTACTACGCCTTGGAGGGACTTGGCCAGTTGATGCGCAATGTGGGATTGGTGCAGCGAAATCTGAATCCACGTCTCGACCTGAGCCTGATTGTCCTAGTGATGTACGACGGTCGCACAAAACTTGGCGAACAGGTGGCCGCCGAAGTTCGAGAGCACTTCGGTGAACGGGTCTGTCGGAATGTCATACCCCGAAACATCCGATTGTCAGAAGCGCCCTCGTATGGGCAGCCGATTACGGTCTTCGACTCCAGCTCCAAGGGCGCGGTCGCTTATCGGGAGCTCGCACGGGAGGTACACAATGGCTCGGCGTAGTGGACTGGGAAAGGGGCTAGAAGCCCTGATCCCCACCGACTCGACAACTGGTCCGGGGGTCACAGCTGGGTTGGCAGAAATCGCCATTTCTGCAGTTGTGGCCAATCGCTATCAACCTCGGACATCGTTCGACGAGGAGGGTCTGTCCTCATTGACAGAATCGATTCGAACGCTGGGGGTACTCCAGCCGATCCTCGTTCGACGCGCCGGAGATCAATACGAGTTGATTGCAGGGGAGCGACGCTGGCGCGCTGCGAAACGGGCGGGGTTGGCAACGGTTCCCGCGGTCATCAAAGAGGCAGACGATGTCCACTCGCTGGAGCAGGCCGTCGTCGAGAACCTCCATCGCGAGGACCTGAACCCGTTGGAGGAGGCAGCTGCCTATCAGCAGTTGATCGAAGACTTTGGACTGACTCAGGAACAGGCGGCGGGACGAGTCGGCAAGAGTCGCTCGTCCGTGGCGAATCTGTTGCGCCTCTTCCAACTTCCCCCGACGGTGCAGAAGTACGTTCGCGATGGCCAGCTCAGCTTGGGTCATGCCAAGGTGTTGCTGGGCACACCCGACCGTGCGTTCCAGGAACACATCGCCAAGCGGATCGTCAGCGACGAGCTGACGGTGCGCGAGACCGAAGCCATTCTCAAGGCACGCGCAGAACTCGAAGCGGCACTCGACAAGGATCACCCAGCGAACCCGGTGCCGGACGCCGAACCTGATGGGGATGCTGTTGGCGAGGGCGCTACCGCTCTCCGACCGCCTGGCCTCATGGAGCTCGAAGGTCTGCTCTCGACCAAACTCGATACGCGGGTCCAGGTGCAGATGGGCGGCAAACGAGGCCGGGTGGTCATCGAGTTCGCCAACCTCGAGGATCTCGAGCGGATCTACCGAATCATCAGCGACTGAAGCTTTTCCACAGACTTACGCACAGCCTGTGAGGAACCAAACCTCAACTACACCTCGAGCTGTGGGTTGAGAGTGATGAGCTCCTCATCGATCTCAATCGGCCTCGACCAGCGGGTCAGCGCCCGCGCAATGGCTGGTCCGAGCAGCGTTGCATGAGACTCCACGAGGTTGTCGGGACCAAGTCGCATCATGATGGCTGGTGCGCGCGTCTCCCGCAGTACCGGGAGCCGCATGCCACGAAGCGTCGGCAACGGGAGATCCGGGAGCGCGGGGAGTTGATCAGCCACACATCTGGCCATCCGTGCTCCTGAGGCGCTTTCGAACCCCTCGGTGGCGAAATGGGAGATCTCGACGATATTCAGCGGACTCAGGTCCCATGCGAGGCAGACCGACACGTCGGAGTCGTTCATGTCGGCACTGGCGCTTGACCAGTCGTCGGATTCGACCAGGTGAGTCTCGAACCCAGCCAACCGAAGGTCCGCTGCGATCCGGCCAACAATGAAACGAGCGGTCCCGATGTGTGCCAACGCGATCGGTCGATCAATCATTGACGGCTGCAATCGGAGCTTGCGGCGCTCGCGAACACCGGCGACCGTCGTTGCACCGCCACGTAGCTGGAGGCGAGTCAGCGACTCAACCGTGTCTGGACCGCAGACTGCGTCGGTGACCAACCCTAAATTCTGTTGGAACTCGAGGACGGCCGATTGGGTGACCGGTCCAAAGATGCCATCGACTTTCCCAGCGTTGAATCCAAGGGCGCCAAGATGGAGTTGTAGCTGAGAGACGTCGTCGCCTCGCAACATCGGTCGAGTCAGGAAAATGAGACGATCTCCCAGCAGAAACCCGGACTCGACCAGACATGCCCAAGTGTTGGCATCCACTTCGCCGGTTGAATGCAGTCCCTGATGAGTTTGGAACTCCCGGACAGCAGTCGCGCAGCCATCATCGAAGACATCCGACAGGGACGTTGAAAGGAGGCCAGCACCGGCGAGCCGGGCTCGGAGATCTCGGACCGCCGGACCTCGTGATCCAGCGGCCAGGGGCAATGCGCGTGCACTCATGGAGCTCCTCGGCAGACCACGACTCTAGCAACGACCGACGAGGCCCCGAACGACGTCGATCAGATGTACTGCGCGAGATCTTCCAGTAGCTGGGCTTTGCCCTTGGCTCCGACGAGCCGCTGCGCGGGCTCCCCATTTGTAAAGACGAGCAGGGTGGGGATACTCATGACGTCGAAACGCCGTGCGAGATCTGGGTGCTCATCCACGTTCACTTTGGCAATGCGAATTTTGCCGGCGTTCTCGGAGGCGATTTCCTCGAGAGCCGGAGCGATCATCTTGCAGGGTCCGCACCACTCGGCCCAGAAGTCAACGACGACTGGGATGTCGGATGACGCAATCTCCTCGTTGAAGGTGGCATCTGTGAGATGGCTGACGTGTTCACCCATGTCGATCTCCTGCGATCGCTGAGAGTCGAACGGCGTTCGACTCGGAATGTGAGGCTCGAGAAATCATCTTGTCCCGAGCCCTTCTTTCAACACATGACACTTCCGAGGCATTCCGCTTGTAGGTCAGTGACCCCGTGGGAACGCTCAGTCAGCCTGTGCCTCGAGCCATCGTTCAGCTTCGATCGCGGCAGCGCAACCGGATCCAGCTGCAGTGATCGCCTGCCGATAGAAGTCGTCCTGCACGTCCCCGCAAGCGAAGACCCCCTCGATGTTGGTGGCGGCCCGGCCGGGTACCGTCTTGAGATAGCCGTTGGGGTGAAGGTCCAGCTGACCCTCGAACAGAGAGGTGTTGGGCCGATGGCCGATGGCGACGAAGACGCCAGTCATCTCATGGGTCGTTCGCTCACCGTCGTGCACGTTCTCGGTCACGACCGCCTCGACCTTGTTCTCGCCGAGGATATCGACGACCGTCGAGTTCCACAGGAAGTTGATCTTCGGATTCGCGAATGCGCGTTCCTGCATGATCTTGGAGGCCCGCAGTCCCTCACGACGATGGATGAGGGTCACGCTCCGCGCAAACCGGGTGAGGAAATTGGCTTCCTCGAGAGCGGAATCACCGCCGCCGACCACGCAGATGTCCTGGTCGCGGAAGAAAAAGCCGTCGCATGTTGCGCACGTGGACACCCCGTGTCCGAGCAGCTTCCACTCGGAGTCGAGTCCCAGCATCAGCGATTGGGCGCCCGTGGCGACGATGACGGAATGGGCGAGGTACGTCGGCGGCGCGTCGACGTTGCCCACCCAGACCTCGAACGGAGTTGCCAGGAGGTTGACCTTCGATGCCTTCACGGTCTGGATATCTGCACCGAAACGAGCTGCTTGGGTACGAAACGAGTTCATCAGCTCCGGTCCCATGATGCCCTCTGGAAAGCCCGGGAAGTTCTCGACGTCGGTCGTCAGCATCAGTTGACCGCCCGGCTGATCACTCGTTGAAGATGGTTCACCCTCGAGTACCACGGGTTTCAGGCCCGCACGAGCCGCGTAGATCGCGGCTGTCAGT
>JBBRSC010000231.1:0-5356 GCA_038245795.1 Acidimicrobiales bacterium | reverse complement strand
GTACGAGATCCACTCGTCTGGTCGCTACGACCTGATCGTCGTGGATACCCCGCCGACTCGCAACGCCATCGATTTTCTCGACGCCCCGGAACGGATGGCCGACTTCTTCTCGTCGCGGTTGCTTCGCTGGCTGATCGCCCCGTACCGGAGCCGGGTCGTCGGGCTCGCCACCAAGCCGTTCTATACGGTGGCGGACCGGATTCTCGGTTCGCAGTTCCTGTCTGACATCGCCGAATTCTTCATCCTTTTCCAGTCGATGTACGAGGGGTTCGTCGAGCGGGCCCGCGCCGTCGAGAAACTTCTGGGATCGTCGATGACCAGTTTTGTCGTGGTGTCGACGCTCGAGGCAGCGCCGGCTCACGAGGCCACCGCGTTCATGGAATTGTTGGACGAGCGCAAGCTGCACCTGGGAGCGTTGGTGCTCAATAAGGTCCTTCCGGCGACGATGCTCGATCGCACTGCGGCCAGCGCAGCATCGGCGTTGAGTCGACGGAGCGATGAGCTGGCTGCTTCGCTCGATGGTCTCGTGGGCTCCGACCCGAACCTGGCCCGCGTCCTCGGAGTGATCGGTGAGAACTTCACGAACTTCGCAGTGGTGGCCAAGCGGGAGGCCGAACAGCGAGCCGAGATGGCCCGCCTACCGGACACGGTCGCCTCGGTCCCGGCGCTCGAGCACGATGTGTCCGATCTGCGGGGGCTGATGGAGATCGGTGAACACCTGTGGCGTTGAGCGATCTTGCTCGTGCCGATGCGTCGTTGGACGAAGACGAGCGCCGCCATCTTCGCCGGTTGATGGCCTCGTGGAATGTCCTGGCCGACTTCTGCTTCAGCGATTTAGTGCTCTACGTCCCGGTCGGCGACGAACTCGTGGTCTTCGGCCACATGCGGCCCGCTACCAGCCAGACGATCTATCGCGATGATCTGGTGGGCGAGGTGCGGACCCGACCGCAACGCCCCATCATCACCGAGGCGCTCGAGACGGGGTGCCGGCTGTACGCAGAAGTCGACAGCGCCTGGGTGGGGGAGCGGGTGCGGGTGCTGGCGCTGCCGGTCCGCCGCCGCGGACGCATCGTGGCAGTGCTTGCGCAGGAAGCCGCGCTGTCGATGTTGCGTGAACCGGGCGAACTCGAGTCGAACTACTCCGAGGTGTTCGAACGTTTCGCCTCGATGATCGCCGCCGGGGTGTTCCCGTACGACACTGATGACGATGCCCTGCCGGACAGCCCCCGGGTCGGTGACGGCGTGCTCGTGCTCGACGGCTCAGCTGAGGTGAGTTACGCCTCGCCCAACGCCACATCGGCGCTGACCCGGGCGGGAATCTCCGGGCGTCTCCGCGGTCGACCCCTGATCGAGCTGGGGTTGGGTCATGCGCTCGTCGCTGAGGTGACCTTTCTCGCTCGACCCGTGGCCCAGGAACTCGAGACTGCGACCGGTGCCGTGTTGTCGATTCGCTCGTTGCCATTGATCGACGTGCTCGATCCCGCGTTGGCTGATCCGGAGGCAGGGGTGGCGGTGACCGGCACGGTGGTGCTGGTGCGTGACATCACTGATCTGCGGCGGCGGGACCGACTGCTCATCTCGAAGGATGCAACCATTCGCGAGATTCACCATCGGGTCAAGAACAATCTGCAGACGATCTCGTCGTTGCTCCGGCTCCAAGGCCGTCGGCTCACCGAGCCCGAAGCGGTCACCGCCATCGAGGAGTCGGTTCGACGGATTCGATCGATCGCCTTGGTGCACGAGATCCTCTCGCGGGAGGCAGGCGATGACGTGGCGTTCATCGAGGTGATCCGACCGTTGGTCCGGATCGTCCAAGAAGGACTGGTGTCACCCGATCGGCCGCTGCGTTTCAAGATCTCCGGGGACCCGGGCGTGATGGCATCGCCGACGGCGACCTCGCTGGCGGTGGTGCTCACGGAGTTGCTGCAGAACGTGATGGAGCACGCCTATCCGGAGGAGCTGGAAATGACCGATCCCCACCAGGTCCGGCTCGAATTTCAAAACGACGGAGCCGAGATCGAGATCCGCGTGGTGGATGATGGTCAGGGTCTGCCCGACGGGTTCGATCTGCGATCCACCGCGAGCCTCGGACTTTCGATCGTCCACGGCCTCGTCACCACCGAGTTGGGTGGTTCGATCCGCTTCAACAATGGCGACGGCCCGCCCGGTCATCCTGGAACCATCGTCACCATGGTGGTCCCGCTGGCGGCGCGCCCGGCATCGATCTGACGCTGGACGCGAATCGACCCCGCCGTAGCGGGGTCGATCTCGTGAAACGAACCTGCTCTCGCAGAATTCGGCCAGGTTCAGCTGGCGCGGCGCTGGCGTGCCACCCAGGCACGACGAAGCTTGCGGCGCTCCTCCTCCGAGGTTCCGCCCCACACGCCAGAATCCTGGTTGGTAGTGAGTGCGAACTCGAGGCACGGCTCTTTGGCGGCGCAGCTGTTGCACACCGTCTTGGCATTCTCGATCTGCTCGATGGCAGGGCCGGTGGTCCCGACTGGGAAGAACAGGTCGGGGTCGGTGTCCATGCACGAGGCGACATCACGCCAATCATCGTTGGCAAGGGACAATGAGCGGCTCGAAGTGAGGGCCACGGTTTTCCTCCGGGGAATCGTGCGAATGAAAGTCGAATGGTGTTGGTGGAACCGAGAGGGTTACCCTCTGCAGTTCACGGCTCTCCTTGATTCCTGCCGAAGTGGTCAGGACCTTGTGAAAAACCGAACAAGCAGACGCTATCTGTTGCAGCAAACGCTGTAAAGGAAAAGTTGCCAGGAATTCGCGCCCATGATGATCTTTGGACACCGCGGAGCGTCGTTCGACCACGCTGAGAACACGATCCCCGCCTTCCTCGCGGCGATCAAGCAGGGCGCAGATGGCGTAGAACTGGACGTTCGGCGCACATCCGACGGCGTTCTGGTCGTCCACCACGACCCGGCGCTTCCTGATGGACGGGTGATCTGTGACATCCGGCGCACGGAGCTCCCGGAACTGGTTCCGACGCTGCTCGAGGCCCTCGTCGCTTGCGGCTCACTCATCGTGAACATCGAGATCAAGAACACACCTGACGAGCCGGGCTTCGAATCGGATCGTCGCCTCGCGGTCGACACGCTCGCCCTGCTCGATGAGATGACCGACCCGCCGCGGGTGATTGTGTCCTCGTTCGATTTCGCCACCATCGAGATGATCAAGGCGACCTCGCCTCGCACCCGCACCGGCTACCTGGTCATGGCCGTGAGTCAACCGGTCGATGCCATTGCCCGTTGCCTCGACGGGGGCCACGATGCCGTTCACCCGTGGGACCCCTTCGTCGATGCCGTAGTGGTTGACCAGTGCCACGAGGCCGGTCTGGACTGCAATGTCTGGACCGTCGACGATCCCGATCGACTTGTTCAGTTGGCCTCGTGGCGCGCTGACGGTGTGGTCACGAATCGACCGGCCCTGGCCCGCTCGACGCTGGGGTGAAGCGGGCGGCAGCGTTCACTTCCGCAATCGCAATGTCTGCCGCGGGCGACGTGTCGAAGTGTGCCCGGCGCGACGCTCGACGGAGGGCAGCGAGCGTCGGTCGACCCAAGATGGCCATCAGCATCACCATCGATACTCCACGCATCAGGTCGAAACCCAGGGCCGTCGAGAGATGGAACGCCCAGAATCGCCGAAGATTGTTGACCACCCCGTCGCCTGCCACGAACGACACGGTGGTCTCAGCCGAGCTGAACGGCCAGAACCAGAGGTCGAGCGCCACGCCATAGAGCAGACCAGCGACCACGCCGTAGGCGCCCAACAGGACCAGTTCCCGCCGCCCGCTCGCGCGGGGCAGGCAACCTGCGCCGAAACCGACCCACCCGGCTGCGAACATCTGGAACGGCAACCACGGGCCGATGCCCCCGACGACCAACGCACTGGCGAAGATCGTGGTGGCGCCGAGGACGAAGCCGAACCCACGCCCGAAGACCCGGCCCCCAGGCAGGAAGACGAAGAAGACCAACTCCAGCCCTGCCACACCACCGGTGGGCAATCGGAGCGCGGTGCCGACCGCGGCGAGGACCCCGAGAAGCGCAACGGCTTTGGCGTCGAGTCGACCGGCGGTCATCTCGCCGAGAATCGTCACGACCAAGAGCGGCAACAGCACGATCAGTAGCCACGGCGCGTCGGTCTGGTGGGCTGAGGCCGACCCGACCTGATCAGGGCGGGCGAGAAGCGGCCAGACAAAGGCGCCGATACCGACCAGGGTCGTGACCATCAACGCAATCGACGACAACGGACGCAGACGGACGATATTGACATTCGCACTGTCGGAATCGACATGAGCCGACGCGACCTCGGGCGCGGCGCTCATGGACGATCACCTTCCCGGCCGTTCTCAGTGGCGTCTCGGCTGCGTGCGAGTGCCCGTCGAACGTCGTCAACGGTGAGCAGTGCCAATGGCGACAGGATCCGCGTGACCTGAGGGGCGAACACCGTCGATTGGCTCAGTACCTCGGCGGTGGATCCAGCGGCGATGACCTCGCGGTTGGCAAGCATGACGACGCGATCAGTCACGGCGGCAGCGAATTCGACGTCGTGGGTGGCCAGAAGGATCGTGACGTCGTCGCAGGAGGCACGAGTTCGGAGCAGGCTGGCTAGGCGTTGCTTGACGCCGTGGTCGAGTCCGCGGGTGGGTTCGTCGAGGAGCAGCGTCTTCGGGCCTGGCGCCAAGACAATCGCCAGTGCCACAAGGAGTTGTTGGCCGGCCGAGAGGTCACGGGGATGACGACGAAGATCGATGTTGTCGTCGCCGTGCAGTTGTTGGAGCAGCGAGAGCGTCGTCCCCAGAGTGAGCCCACCGTCGTGGTCGGCGGACCGGCACTCGTCGAACACCGTCGAGCTGTACAGGAGTTGGACCGGGTCCTGGGGGACGTATCCCACGGTTCTGATCCGCTCGGCGCCGTCGATCCTGACGGGATCGCGACCATCGACGCGGACCTGTCCGGAGGTCGGTGAGCTCAGCCCCGCTATGGCGCGCAGCAGGGTGGTCTTGCCGGCACCGTTGCGACCCATGAGCGCGCAGATCTCTCCCGGCGGGAGAGCGACGCTGATGTCATCGAGCACCAGTCGCCGCCCGTGGGCGAGTGAGACGCGACTGGTGGTCACGATCGCTCTGCGATCGGGGACCGACCGACGCGGCCCGGCCTTGCTGGGAATCACCGCGTCGACGTGGGCCAGGGCCGTGGCCAACTCGTCGATGAGCGGCGATGCGAGCCGGCGGGCATCGCGCACCGACCGCGGCAATGGCGACCATCCGGCGAGCCGACCCAACTCGACGACCGGAGGAATGTGGGTCGCCAACGCCATGGCCTCGTCAGGATGATGCACC
>JBBRSC010000230.1:0-5386 GCA_038245795.1 Acidimicrobiales bacterium | reverse complement strand
TCTTGCGGTCGGGGTCAAGGATCCACCCGGAGAGCGAGGCGTTGGCGAACGGCAACGAGCCGTGCTCCAGATGGCTGCGGACGACCGTCGAGAACAGCCAGGTCCGGATGATCTCGTGAGCCTGGGGTCGGAGGTCCATGGGGAAAGTCCGCTCGAAGAGATCGGGGTCATCTTCCCAACCGCAGGCAATCTGGGGGGTCAACGAAGACGTCGCCCAAGTGTCCATCACGTCGGGATCGCCGACGAACCCGCCGGGCTCGCCGCGTTGCCCTTCGACGAAGCCGCTGGGGACGTCGGCCTGCGGATCAATGGGGAGATCATCCTCTGACGGCGTCAGAGGATGATCGATATCGACGGTGCCGTCGGAGCGAACGGGATACCAGAGCGGGAAGGGAACGCCGAAGTACCGCTGGCGGCTCACGAGCCAGTCGCCGGTCAGGCCACCGACCCAATTGTCGTAGCGGACCTTCATGTAGTCGGGATGCCAGACCAGCTCCTCGCCGCGGCCGAGCAGGCGATCGCGAAGTTGCTCGTCGCGCCCGCCGTTGCGGAGGTACCACTGTCGGGTGGTGATGATTTCGAGCGGCTTGTCACCCTTTTCGAAGAATTTCACGGGATGGCTGATCGGCTTCGGTTCCCCCAGCAACGTGCCCGACTCCCGGAGGAGTCCGACCATCACATTGCGGGCACCGCCCGCCGCCTTTCCCGCCATCTGGCCGTAGGCGTCGCGAGCCGCGTCGGATTCGAGCCAGTCGGGTTGATCGAGGAGGAAGCGGCCATCCTTTCCCATGGCTGATCGGGTGGGAAGATCGAGTTCGCGCCACCAGGTCACGTCGGTGGTGTCGCCGAACGTGCAGATCATGGCCACGCCCGTACCCTTGTCAGGATCGGCGAGGCGGTGCGCATGGATCGCCACCTCGACACCGAAAACGGGTGACAACACTGTGGTTCCGAAGAGCGCCTGATAGCGCTCGTCGTCGGGATGGGCAACGAGCGCGACGCAGCTCACGATCAGCTCGGGGCGGGTGGTGGAGATGACGATCGGATCGCCACCATCGGGCCGCGCAAAGGCGATGTCGTGATAGGCGCCCGGCCGTTCGCGGTCTTCGAGTTCGGCTTGCGCGACGGCAGTCTGGAAGGTGATGTCCCACAGACACGGTGCTTCGACGGAGTATGCCTCGCCCCGTGCCAGGTTGCGCATGAAGGCGCGTTGGCTGGCGCGTTGGCTGCGTTCGTCGATCGTGGCGTATGTCATTGACCAGTCCACGGACAGGCCGATCCGTCGCCACAGTTCCTCGAACACGACCTCGTCGGTCGTGGTCAGTTGCAGACACAACTCGATGAAGTTCCTCCGGGAGATGCGGATGAAGTCGTTGCGTTCCTTGGGTGGCGATTCGGGGAGTGCCAGTTCGTCGGCGTAGGGCACGGTCGGATCGCACCGGACACCGAAGTAGTTCTCGACCCGTCGTTCGGTGGGGAGTCCGTTGTCGTCCCACCCCATCGGGTAGAAGACCTCTTTGCCCCTCATACGCCAGAAGCGGGCGATCGTGTCGGTATGGGTATAGCTGAAGACGTGGCCGACATGGAGCGACCCCGACACCGTCGGGGGTGGTGTGTCGATCGAGAACACGTTGGACCGCACGGCGTTCCGGTCGAACGAATAGATGCGATCAGATTCCCAGCGCTCGCCCCAGCGGACCTCGAGCCCATCGACTGTGGGCTTGTCAGGAACCGTTCGGCGGGGGAGGGGAGACGGGGAGGCCATCATGGGAGGGTAGTTCCGCGCAGCCGTCGGCCTCGAAAACTGCCAAGCGGACCCGATTCCCACCCTCATGTTTCGCAACGCTGAGCGCGAGATCGGCGGTCTCGAGAAGCTCCTCGATCGACGAACCCTGGTTGGAATCGGACACGCCGACCGAACACGTCAATGGTGCCAGACCAGATTCGCTGAGGGTCAGGACCAGTGTTTCCCGGACTCGTTCCATCGCCGAGAGCGCATTGAGCGAGGAGCACCGTGGGAAGACGGCCAGGAATTCGTCGTCGCCCCAGCGGACCACCACGTCGCCGGGCCGTACGGCGGTGCGGAGGTCCAAGCCGAGTTGGCGGAGCGCCCGGTCGCCATCGCCGTAACCGGCGTGTTCGTTGTATCGCTCCAGGGCATCGACGTCGCAGACAGCGATGCTGAAGGGGATGAGTCCACCGATGAGATCACGGATGGTACGACGCGCGGTGTGGTGATTGGCGAGACCGGTGAGCGGGTCGATGATCTCGGGGGGATCGTCGGTGAGGTCGGGAGCGAACCCAGCCAACCGATCGCGTGCCCTCAGAGCGATCCGATCGGCGATTTCGAGTTCGTCAGCACTGGGCAACTCGCCGAGCGGCCCGGCCGAGTGGAGCACCGCGAACGGCTGGCCCGTGATGGCGATGGGAATGCAGACCGCTGAGGTCAACAGCGTTGGATCGCTGTGGGGGCAGGCATCGAGATCGGTCGAGCTCATGGAGGCTGCGGCCCGACCGGTGGCGATCGCGACGCATCGACCGTCCCCGGCGAAGGTGACGGGGACGTCGACACCGTCGGGGCTGATCCCGACGGTCCAGGCGATCTCGCCGTTGGCAGTCGAACACAACAACAGCGAGTTGGTTCGCCCATCGAGGAGTTCGTCGAAGGTTCGGGCGACGGCACTGAGCACTTCACCTTCGTTCTCGGCGACGCTGAGCGCCTGATCGCAACGAGCCAGCAGTTCGCTGCGATGGCGGCGTTCGTCGCTGCTCGTCTGTTCGTCGTGGAGCTGCTGGCGGAGCACGTGGAGTTCATGTCGCCAAGGACGAGCGGACACCGTGCCCAGTGCCGCACCTGATGCGCCGACACACAGGGCTGCGATCAAGCGACCGATCCACGGCAGACCCATGGAGGTCGTTTCGATGACCGCGAAGCTGGACGCACCGACGATGGCCGCGGTGGCGCCGATCGCCATCCTGAAGGCTGGGAGGGGCGAGAACTCGTCAGACACCTCAGTCCTGTCGGCACGCGCGGGGCCCGACATGAGCTGCCGGAGTAGTTTGGACGAGTGATGGATCACGATGAGTTGCTCGGAGAACGCGGGTGGGCGATGGCGTCGCTCCGCGTGGCCAGTGACACCCTCGGGTCCGAGGCGATCAGCGAACTGCTTGGGCTTCGGCCCACCAGCACCCGTGATTCCGAGGGGGCACCCTCGTTCACCGTCTGGCTACTGGAAGGCGGGCTGGAGCCGTCGTCGCCGATCGAGGATCACCTGTACATCCTCATGGAACGCCTGGCGGATCGGGTTGCCGAGCTGGCGCAGTTGGTGGACATGGCGAACGTCGAGATCTGGCTGTCGTATTCGCCGGGCACCGGCTCGAGCCGCAGCGCGGTCTTCTCTCACGACGTCCTGGCGCAGATCGGGGCGCTCGGGATTGATCTGGTCCTGGATCCGTATCCTCCCGGTCGTCGACATCAGCCTGTCGGCGAACCGCGTCGGGCCTCAGAAGAACGAACCTGACGAACAATCGGCCAGTTCTCGCGGATTGAGTCGAAGATGTCGTGGGGTTCGGTGTATCCCGCGAAATGTCCGCGGTGCTCGATGGTGCGGAGGCGGGCATTCGGCACTCGCTTGGACTGCCGTTCGGCGTGCACATACGGAACGATCGGGTCTGAGGTCCCACCCCAGAATGTGATCGGAACGTCGATGTCGCCCAGCTCGAATCCCCAATGGCGACCGAAGAGGATGAGGTCCTCGACCGGCGCCCGCACACCTGATCGACGGGCGGCATCGATGATGTCGGCGAGCAACTGTTGGGCCGTCTCGGGGGAGTCGCCCATGGCGTCGCGATCACCCCACTCGAGCACGAAGAACGCCTTGAGCGCTGGCGCTCCCCAGGGCGCCAGGGCACGGACAACGATACCGAGAGCGGCGCCGAGAGGTCGTCTGACCCGCTCGAGAACAGCGGCTGCCGGGACCAGGAGGAGGGTGTGGCTGATGATGGCGTCGGGCCCGCGTGTCGGACCCACGCCACCGATGACCACCCCGGCGCGCATGCGTTCGGGGTGTTCGTGGGCCAGCGCCAGGACAAAGGGGCCGCCGCCTGACAGCCCGATGGCTCCGAAATGTTGCACCTCGAGATCGTCGGCCACCTGCGTGACATCGTCGACGAAGTCGATGACCCGTTGGTAGGCGATGAAGGTCGAGTCCCCGGTGCCGGGACGTTCCACGCCGATGATCTTGAGCCGTCGCTCAATGGCCAGATGATTGGCGTCCCCAGGAATCTGCGCGCGTGCGCCGGGACTGCCATGGAACCAGAAGACCGGATCGCCGGTCGGGTCACCGAAGCAGGCCCAACCCATGGATCGACCGTCGCGGAGGAGGGTCGCCCCGACCTCATACGGCGGGCTCGGCATGATCGGTTCCGGTCGTCTCCCCATCCCGAGCACAGTATCGTCAGGGCCGTGCTGCACCTTCATGACTCCGCGACCGGCGAAGTACGGGAACTCATTCTGCGTGAGCCCGGCAAGGTGTCGATGTACGTCTGTGGTCCCACCGTGTACGGCCCGCCGCACCTCGGTCACGGACGGTTCTCGTTGGTGTTCGACGTGCTGCGGCGCTACCTCGAGTGGTCGGGGCTGGACGTCACCTATGTCTCGAATATCACCGATATCGACGACAACATCATCAATCGTGCCGCGAGGGAAGATCGTCCATGGCAGGACATCACGACGCGCTGCGAAGCGGTCTGGTACCAGGCAATGGATGCGATTGGGGTCAAGCGACCGGATCATGATCCGCACGCCACGGCCTACGTCGATGACATGGTGAAGCTCATTGGCCAGCTGCTCGAAGCGGGCGCGGCCTATGTCACCGATGATGGCGTCTACTTCCGAACAGCAGTGGTCGCCGATTACGGGCTGTTGGCGCGCCAGAGCATCGAGTCGCTCCAGGTGGGGGCCAGGGTCCAAGCAGACACGTCGAAGGAGTCGGCGATCGACTTCGTGTTGTGGAAGTTCTCGAAGCCGGGTGAACCCAGTTGGGAGTCGCCATGGGGTGACGGGCGACCGGGATGGCATACCGAGTGTGTGGTGATGTCGCTTGATCTGCTCGGCGATCGGTTTGATATTCATGGCGGCGGGCAGGACCTGACCTTCCCCCATCACGAGAACGAACGGGCGCAGGCGGTGGCGCTCGGGCGGGAGTTCGCAGGCCACTGGGTCCACAACGGATTTGTCGTGGTGGGCGATGAGAAGATGTCGAAATCGCTCGGTAATTTCACCAACCTGCTTGATCTCGTGGAGACGGTCGATCCTCGTTCGTACCGGATGTTGTGCCTGCAGTCCCACTACCGTTCACCGATCGACGTCGACGGCACCTCGACG
>JBBRSC010000229.1:0-5430 GCA_038245795.1 Acidimicrobiales bacterium | reverse complement strand
GGGTGTGACCGTGGTGGCCCGTCAACCGTCAGCAACCGTTGTCTCGATCGACGTCTCCGCCGATGCTGCAGCGCTCGCTGACAAGGTCGGGAAGTTGGTTGATGCCGTCAACGGCGCGCTGGCGGACATCAAAGCCAAGACCGCCTACGACCCCAAGACCAAAACGGCGGCATCACTCAACGGCGACCCCTCAGTGCGCCAACTCTCGTCAGCGCTGACCCGTGCGTTGGCTGATGCCGTTGGCCAATCGAGTTTGAACTCCCCTGGGTTGGCGGGCGTCACGCTCGACGCCAAGGGGATGGCGACCTTCGACCAGCAGAAGTTCCTCGATGCGTTCACCCGGGATCCGGCCGGCGTGCAGCGACTGTTCGTCCAAGGGGCGACGGTGACCGGGACGGTGAAATTCGCCGGCGCCACCGACGTCACCCGCACGGGAACAGCGGCCGTGGCGGTGACCGCGAGTGCGACCAAGGGCACATCCACTGGCCTGGTTGGGACCTGGCCGCTCGCCGTCCCGGGACCGGTCAGCGTGAGGATCGGGACGCGCGTTGCGACGTATGCCGTGACCCCCCTGGACACCGCTGCCACCGCGCTGATCGGATTGCAGACGGCGATCAACACCGCGGGGCTCGGCATCGACGTGACCGCTGCGGGCGGGGGATTGGCTGTCACCTCACGCAACGTCGGATCGGGAGGCAGCTTCGAGGTGGCGTGGGACGGCGCCGTGTTCGCCAGCGCCCTCGGTACTGACGCCGTCGGCACCATTGACGGGGTCGCGGCGACCGCCACCGGGTCGGTCCTGACCGCCGCGGCGACCCAGCCGACGTTCGGGGGCCTGTCCGTCCAGACTGACGGCACCTCACTGGGTGCAGTGGGCACGATCAGCTACGAGCCGGGCATTGCCCAGCGCCTCTCGGTGGCCATCTCCGCGGCGACGGCGTCGAACAGAGGCTCGCTCGCCATCGCCGAGGCCAACCGTCAGACACGCATGGATCAGCTCGACGCGTCGATCGCGTCGTATGACCGTCGGCTCGTCCAACGTGAAGCCACCCTCCGCAAGACGTACGCGGCGCTCGAGGTCACCCTCGGGAACCTCAAGAACCAGAGCTCGTGGCTCACCGGCCAGCTCGGGTCGCTCAGCGCGAACAGCGGCTCGAGCAACAGGTGATCCAGCAACCCCAACAGGAAATGATGTCTCTCACCACCCCGCCGAGAAGCGATGACGCCTCGCACATGACACCTGGCCAAACGACACCTGGCCAGAAGACATCTGGCCGAATTGCCGGAGCCCGGACCCGCTATCAACAGGACGGCAAGGTGATTGCGTCGCCAGCGCGAATCCTCGTGCTGCTCTACGAGCGACTGCTGCGTGATCTCGACGAGGCGGAACGGGCGTTGCTCGCCGGCGGCAACGCGCACCCAGCACTGATGCACGCCCAGGAGATCGTCGATGCGCTGGACCTGGCGCTCGATCGCGATCAGTGGAGCGGGGCCGAGGGCCTCGGCGCAATCTACGACCACCTCACTGACGAGCTCATTGCTGCCAACGTGGATCGTAACGTCGATGCGGTGCGACGCTGCCGACGCATTGTTGAGCCCCTGCACGTCGCCTGGGACACCGCCGCGGTGTCGTTGGTCCACTCGTCGTGACCATCGCCCGTCCCCACACGGCCACGTCGTGGGACTTGGTCCTCGACGCGCTCGACGCCCGCTTGGTGTCTGCTGCGGAGGCATCCGACGTAAGCAACACCCTCGATGAGTGGACACCGCCCTCGGACCTTGGACCGTTGCCGGTGCGGCTGGTCGGTCGGGCCCGATCGATTCTGGGACGCACGGACCGGCTCGTCGAAGATCTCGACGCGACCCGGGTGGAGGTCGGCCGGGAGTTGTCGACGTTGGCCCGTCGTTCCTCGATGCAGGTCGCAGCGCCGGCGTCGGCGTCGGTGGATGTGTCTGCCTGAAAATTCCTCATCTTTGGTGGGGGCGAGCCGACAGGTGTAGCGAGCACGGATTGCTCACACCTCAGCCAAGGATTGGCGAGACCAACTCTTCGCTCTGAAGGTGCTGCTTCCGTGATATCCGACCTCACGCTCGACACGCTACGTGCCGGCTTGAACGGCCTGAACCTCCGCAAGGAGGCGGCCGAAGACGCCGTGGCCAACATGGAGACCCCCGGCTACGTCGCCAAGCGGGTCAGCTTCGAGGATCAACTCACTCGTGCCGTCGCATCGGGTAGGCCCGGTTCAGCGGGCGTCAGCGTCTCGTCCTCCACAGAGACGCCGCTGCCCAACGGCAACAACGTTCGGGTCGAGCAGGAACTCACCGGGCTCAGCGACACCGCACTTCGCCAACAGCTGCTGGTCGAGGCCGTCAATGCCAAGTTCCGACTGCTGCGTTCCGTGATCGTGGGCTGACCGTGACCACTCCGTTCGGCTCCCTCTCCATCGCGGCTTCCGGTATGACCACCATGAAGACGTGGATCGATGCCATTTCCGACAATGTTGCGAACGCCAATACCGTCAAGCGCACCAGCGAGTCGGCGTTCCAGGCGCGCAACGTGATCGCCGAGTCGGTCCCCGGCGGTGCCGGAGTGCGGGTTGCCTCGATCCAGCTCGCCAGTGGTGACGGCACCCTGGTCTTTGATCCGAACAGCTCCCTGGCGGACAAGGACGGCCTGGTCCGTCGACCCAACGTGGACCTCGTCGAGCAGATGACATCGCTGATCGTGGCCCAACGCGCTTACTCCGCGAACGTCACCGTCTTCGAACGGGCTCGTGATTCCTACCTCCGTGCGCTCGAGATCGGGAAATAGCCGTGGCACTCATTCCTCCCGTTGGCCTCACGACGGTCGCGACGACACCGCAGGTCACTGCGCCGCGTGTCACCGGAGCCGATCAGGCCGCAGCGACTCAACGCGGCAATGACTTCGGCGGCAGCGTTGGCAAGGCGCTCGATGACCTTGCCGCCAGCCAGAACAAGGCCGACGGCCTCGCGCAACAGGCGGCGACCGGAAAGCTCAAGAACATCGAGGAGTACCTGATCGCGGCGTCCGATGCCCAGCTCAGTACCCAACTCACCGTCGCCGTGCGCAACAAAGCCGTCGAATCCTTCAATGAGATCATGAGGATGCAGATCTGATGTCGAATGACACCACCCCGAACGACCCCCGCCAAGCGCTGTCCCAACTGCGCGAACGGGTCACTGGTCTGGTCGGCGGGTTCTCTCGCGGCCAACGGACCACACTGGCTGTCGCAGCGGGCGCTGTGGTCGTGCTCGTGCTCGGCGTCAGTTGGGTCGGATCGAACGTTGAGATGGCGCCGTTGTACACGGGCCTCGCGGCCAACGACGTGGGCACCATCACCAAGAAGCTGGCGTCGCAAGGCGTGGCCTATGAGATCACCGACGGCGGGTCGACGGTGTCCGTGGCGAAGGATCAGGTGTATCAACTGCGTGCCGATCTGGCCGAGACAGTGCTGCCCTCGGCGGGCAAGGTCGGCTACGGCGTGCTCGATGATCAGGGTCTCACGACCTCAGAATTCGGACAGCGGATCGGCTTCCAGCGGGCGATGGAAGGCGAACTCGCCAAGACGATCGAAGCGATCAACGGCGTGAAGACCGCCGTCGTCCATCTGGCCATCCCGAAGGACCAGGTCTTCGCGCTCGATGCCCAGAAGGCGACGGCATCGGTCATGGTGAAGACCGGTGGCAAGACGCTGGGATCTGAGCAGGTCGATGCCATCCGCAATCTCGTGGCCTCTGGAATCGAAGGCCTCGCTCCCGGAGATGTCAGCGTGGCCGACTCCGACGGCCACGTGTTGGCGGCCCCCGGCGCGGCGAGCTCGAGCGGCTCGAGCGGCTCGGAACAGGTCGGCACCTACGAGGCCCGCATCGCCAGTCAGATCGAGAACCTGCTGTCGGCGACGGTTGGTGCTGGCAAGGTCAAGGCGACCGTCTCGGCCGACCTCAACCTGGATCAGACCAGCCAGACCCGAGAGACCTACGAACCAACAGCGCTTGCGCCGGGTGCGACGGGTGTCATCCCGCTCAACGAATCAACCAAGACAGAAACCTACGGGGGCAGTGGTGCCGCACCCTCGACGGCAGGGCAGCTCGGTTCGCCGAACCCGGCGACCCCCGGTACACCGGGAGCTGCTGGTTCTGGCTACAGCCTGCAGGAAGCCCAGAAGTCCAATGCCGTGAACAAGACGGTCGAGACGACCAATAAGGCCACGGGCTCCGTTCGCAAACTCACCGTGGCGGTCATCGTCGACGATCAGGCGGTCTCCGAAGCGCAGATCGCGCAGATGCAACAGCTCGTGTCGAACGCTGCGGGCATCGACACGACCCGTGGCGATGCCATCGTCGTCTCCCGGATGCCGTTCGATCAGACCACGCAACAACAACTCCAGAAATCACTCGAGACGGCGACCGCTGCCGATGCCCCCTCGCAGATTCCGCTCTACGGAGCTGCCGGTGGCCTGGCGCTCCTCATTGCCGTCGCCACCTTCATTGTGCTGCGCAAGCGGAAGAAGGATCTCGCCCGGCTCGACGAACTCGCCGAGACCGCAGAACAACTCACCACCGACGAACAGCGAATCGACATCACGCGGGCCAACCCGGCACTCGGCGGTCGCTTCAACGCCGGCCTGCCGAGCAGCTCCGCCGGCGCCACGATGACCGTCGACAGTTCTGGCACACGCCGAGAGGTTCTGGGTGAACTCATCGATAATCAACCCGACGAGGTGGCTCAGCTGCTTCGCGGTTGGCTGGCCGACCGCCGCACGGTTCGCCGATGAGCACCATGACCTCCAGCGGGGTTGCGGACATGTCCGGCGTCCGCAAAGCCGCTGTGCTCCTGCTCAGCCTCGGTACCGAAAAGGCCGCCGCGGTACTGCGACGGCTGCCCGAGAACGAAGCCAACGAGATCCTCGAAGAGATCGCGGCGCTCGAGAGTGTCGACGAAAGCGTCGTGGACGACGTGATCGCCGATTTCGCGGACGTTGCGGATCATCAACGGGGGATGACCGCTGGTGGAACCGTGGTTGCCTCGCGCCTATTGGCCGCGACCGTCGGCAGCGAGCGCGTCCAGGAAGTGCTCGATCGATCCCCTTCAGTCGTGGGCCGTCGACCGTTCGAGTTCCTCTTCTCCTTGGAGCCCCGACTGTCATCGTCGTTCCTGGCCGATGAGGATCCCCGGACGATCGCACTGGTGTTGTCGAACCTGCCCTCGGGATTGGCAGCAGAACTGCTCAGCGAGTTTCCGTCGTCGTTTCGAACCGACGTCGCCATACGCATTGCGGTGATCGACAAGACCTCGCCCGAGGTGTTGACGATGATCGAGGAGCATCTCGCGCGACGGTTCGCCACCATCGTGATCGCTGACCAACGAAAGATCGGCGGCGTGGAGGCGTTGGTGAATCTGCTCAATCG
>JBBRSC010000228.1:0-5519 GCA_038245795.1 Acidimicrobiales bacterium | reverse complement strand
TAAATGCAGATGTTGAGCGTCGTTCCGTCCTGACCCAGGTTGATAGCGCCGGTCGTCAGGGTATTTCCCGTCAAGGTCTGACGGCTCGCGAAGTAGCGAGTGGTCGAGGCCTCGTCAGACGTGCAGCTCCCGTCGAGCAGCCCACTGATGGGTGCCACAGCGAGCTCGACCGCCGACGGATCTACCGGGGTCACGGTCACGGTCAGCGTCGGCCACATTGCAACGGTAGGGGTCGTTTCGTCCAAGTAGAAGTTCTGAATGTCCGACGACACCGCGGAGTGAATCACCAGTCCGAAGTTGGTGGACCCATCGTTGACCCACTCGTCGACAAATCGTGCAACCGGCGCTGTGTCGGGGCTCCCTAAGGTGACTCCAGCCTGCTCGCTCGAAAAGAGCGGTCGCGAGTTCCATGTCGTCGCGGTGGTCATGGTGCCCGTCGCCGGTGAGACCGAGAGCGTGTTGATGGTCCCGCTGCTTCCTCGACTGGATGCGGTCATTCGCAGCTCCGCTTTGGCAATGCTTGATCCGACGGGAATCGATGACACATCGAAACGGAGCAGCGTTTGGGTTTCACCGAGACTGTCCCGGCCCGCCATCAGCGCGCTGGACGCCGAAAACGACGAGGTCGGGGCGAACGCATCGACGTAGGTGGCCATGGTCAACGGCATGTCCACCACGTAGGAGCCAGGTGGAGGCGTGGCCGCCGAGGCCGGTATGGCGACCAGTGCCTCGATGGAAAGGCCGCTGACGGCGATCGCGAGAACGAGCGCTGTTCGTTTGATCAATTCACGTCTGGGCATGACACCACCTCAAGTCGGTCTGCTGATGTCGTCGGCGCATTCGACGTCCAGCTGAAGAGTTTGCGTTGTGTGTCGGGACGTCCGGATGGCCGATGCAACCTGGAACTGTCTCAGCTGGCCCGTTTCCCCTCGACCCGCCTCAGTCGGCCGCCACAAACCGCCGCAACGCGTTCCGATCCAGCTTGTCCATCGCGGTCAGGGGCAGATGCTCAACAATCATCAAGGCCTCGGGGAGCTTGTACTGCGCCAGTGTCGTCGCCCCGTAGATACGGAGGGCCTCCAACGTGGGCGGATGATCGGCATCGGTCGGCACCACGATTGCAACGCCGATCTCGCCCATCACGTCGTCGCTGCGTTCGACGATGGCGATCTCGGCGACCGTCGGGTGGGTCCCGAGGACCGCCTCGGATTCGGTGGGCCACACGTTGTACCCGCCGCGCACGTACATGTCGCGTGATCGACCACTGAGGACCAGACGACCGACGGAGTCGAGGCGGCCCAGGTCGCCAGTACGCACGAACCCGTCGGGCCAGAACGCGTCTGATGTGCCGTCGTCGTCGTTCCAGTACCCGGCCATGGTGGCGGGGGAGCGGAGGCACACCTCGCCGATGTCGCCCGAGTCCACGTCGCTGCCCGAACTGTCCCGAAGCGACAGTTCCACCCCGGCGTGGGCCCGACCGACGGAGCATTCCGCATCCTCGGGATCGTCGGTTGGACCAGTTCCCAAACCGATGCCGGCTTCTGTGCATGCGTAACGTGTGACGACCGGAACTTCGAAACGCTCCCGCGCTGCACGGATCAGTGACGGCGCCGCTGGGCCACCACCCATGATGATCATCCTGACGCTGCTCAGATCGGCCTCGGCGCAGCGGGGATGGCGAAGGATCAGAGCAATCTGCGTGGGGATGCCGGCCAGTTGTGCCATTCGATACCGCTCGCAGAGGTCGATGGCCGTGCCTGCGGTCCAGCGATCGACCAGATACGTGGTGCCGCCACGGTGGAGTGATCCAGCGAATTTCGTCATCGGTCCGAGATGAGCAAACGATGTGGATGCGAGCGAACTCGATGTGGGGATCTCGCTGGCGTCGTCCCATCGGCCACCGGTGTCGACTGCGGTGATGAACTCGAGTTGACGATTGCAGAACACGGCTCCCTTTGGGGTGCCGGTCGTCCCCGAGGTGAAGATCACCGCCACCACCCTGGTCGGGTCTTCCTCCAGCTCTGCGATGGGCGCCGACCCATGACCTGTGGCTCGCAGGCCGATGACATCGTCGAGGTCCAGGATCACGCGGGGTGAACACCGCTCGATGACGCGAAGCTGTTCGTCGTCGGTCAACTTCGTATTGATTCCAGCGGTGATGGCACCGATCTTGGACAAGGCCGCGTGAGCCATGAAGTACTCGGGTCGGGCACCGAAGCGAAGGGCAACGAGATGGCCGGGCCCGACGCCGTCAGCGAGAAGTGCCGATGCAATCTGGTCGCTGTCAGTGTCGAGTTGGGCGTAGGTCGTGACACGTCCATCGGGGGCGACCATCCACGGGCGAGCACCGAACCGGTTCGCAGCGGTCCGGATGGCTCGCCCTAACATGACCGCTGTGTCATCAGAACCCCGACCGGTCTCGACGGCCATGTCGGGCCGGCCGTTGCGCCGCCAGGGGCTCGAAACGGCAATGAAGCTGCTCGATGCAGGTGTCGAGGTCTTCGGTTCCCGGGGCTATCACGCGGCACGCGTCGATGATGTCGTTCAGGCAGCGGGAGTTTCCCACGGCACCTTCTATCTCTACTTCGCCAACAAGGAGGAGTTGTTCGCCGCGCTTGCGGAGCGCTGTAGCGGTGAGCTCTCGGCGTTGGCGGTGTCGTTCGGTGACCTCGATTTCACCGACCGGGGAGAAATCCGGGGGTGGTTGGAAGAGTTCTGGCGACTCTCCGACGAACACGGTGTCGTGATCCGTGCTTGGGCCGAGGGAACGGTCGGGGATCGTCGGCTGAAGGCGCTCGGCGCCCACGCCCTTGCGGACATCACGACGCAACTGAGCGACGCCATCGAGCGGACACCTGCACGGGAGGCGGAATCGGCGAAGCTGCGAGCCACGGCGCTGCTCGCGTTGGTGGAACGAACGGCTTCGCTGCACCGCTCCGACATGACGGGATCGTCCGACGAGGTCGCGCTGAACACCCTGACGACGATCGTGCATCGAGCGTTCCTCTCCAGTCCTGTGTGATCGGCCTGGCTCGTCAGCGGGTCCGATGTTCGATTCGTCGACCAGAGGCAAAGAACTCCTGTCCCTCGCGGATGGACTCCTGGCTGGTCCCCAATCCGATGTAGGCGTACCCCAATGAGAGCGCTTCGCTGCGGCTGTGTTCGAGGCCCGCCCAAATGGATCGCACGGTGCCCTCGATGGCCAGTGGTGGCGCCGACGCAATGGCGGTCGCCGCCCATCCGGCGGTCGCGTGGAGCTCGGTGGCCGTCACCACTTCGGATACCAGGCCGATCTGGTGAGCTCGTTGAGCGGAGAGGCGTTCGTGGTTCCCGAGGAGCGACATTCGCATGACCTCGGCAAAAGGCATTTTCGTCAACATGTGAATGGGCTCGAAGGTGGCGCACATCCCGTACGTCACATGCGGATCGAAGAAGGTGGCGTGATCGGCGGCGATGATGAACTCGACCTCGCCCAACATGTAGAACGCTCCTCCACACGCCATGCCGTTGACGGCCGCGATGACGGGCTTCCACAGATCGTTGGATTTGGGCCCGATCCAATCGCCCGGATCATCGAAATGAAACGGTGTGGAACCCGACCCCACCATTGGCTCCTCAGGCGCCAACGGATCTTGGGCAGGTTCGTTGATCGCTGCTGCACCATTGATCGCGGCTGCGCCGTCGCCCATCTGTTCGGCCCGATCGATGCCGGTACAGAACGCCTTGTCGCCCGCGCCGCTGAGCACGATGCAGCGAACGTCGTCGTTGTGGCGATAGCTCCGCCACGCGGCGCGGAGCTCCTTTTGCATCTGCCGATTGAACGCGTTGTAGACGTCGGGTCGGTTGAGCGTCAGCCACGCCACGCCGTCGGTGATCTCTTCGGTGATGGTCTCGTAGTCGGTCATGGTGAACCCCCGGTCCAATCGTAGGGGTGATGCCGGGTGGGGCCGTGTTACCGGTTCATCTGGAGGCCACCGGGCCGTGTGCCGAAGAGATTCTTGGCCAGGACGTCGGTGAGTCGAGCGGGATCGAACTTCTGGGGCTCGCCCTTCACGACATTCTCGGCGTTCGCGCCGAGGGACCAGCCGTGGTAGCGGGTGATGCCGTTGCCGACGGCGCGAAACACCTGGCCTGACACCATCAGCGATTCGTCCGACGCCAACCAGACCACCATGGGCGCCGAGTTGCCGGGGTTCAGTTTCTCGTACTCGCCGTCGGGGACATCGTTGGCTTCCCGCAACGGAATCTGAGGCATGGATTCGTTGACGATCCGGGTAGCGCCGCCGGGTGCCACAGCGTTGGCGCGCACGCCGTAGCGCGATCCTTCGAGCGAGGTGATCACGGTGAGGGCTGCGATGCCGGCCTTCGCTGCGCCGTAGTTCGCCTGGCCGATGTTGCCCTGCAGGCCAGCGGAGGAGACGGTATTCACGATCGCGGCGCGGCGCTGTTGGCCGGCCTTCGAGAGGTTCTGCCAATAGACGCACGCATGGTGCGTCATGTTCCAGGTCCCCTTGAGGTGCACCGCAATCACCGAGTCGAAGTCGGCTTCGGTCATTTTGGTGATCATGGCGTCACGGAGGATGCCGGCGTTGTTGACGACGATGTCGACGCCCCCGTAGGCACCGATGGCCTGGTCGAGGAGGGACTTCGCCCCGTCGAAGCTCGAGACGTCGTCGTAGTTGGCGACCGCCTCACCTCCGCGTTCAGTGATGAGCTGCACCGTGAGATCGGCAGGCGCGACGTCGGTGCCGTCGCCCTTCGACGATCCGCCGGGGTCGTTGACGACGACCTTGGCGCCTTGTGCGGCCAACTCGAGTGCCTCGCCTCGTCCGACGCCGCGTCCGCCCCCGGTGACGATCGCGATCTTTCCGTCCACGATGCCCATGACTGTCCCCCTGTGCTTGAATGTCGAACCTGACGCCCGTGTCAGGTACGGGCGAGAGCATACCCAGAACGGCCGAGGGGACAGCACGTGAGTGAGATTGATTTCGAGAGCTTCGTCGGGATGCCGACGAGCAGCGGTTCGCTGGTGGTCGAGCGGGCCCCGATCACGCAGTTCGCCAAGGCGATCGGCGACCACAATCCGACGTATCGGAATGCTGCGGTCGCAGCCGACGAGGGGTTCGCGAACATCCCTGCGCCCCCCACGTTCGGGTTCAGCCTCCAGAACTGGGGCAAGTGGGAAGAGCTGCAACCGCCAGCAGACCCTGATCAGCGACATCCGATGATCGAGATCATGGGTGGGCTCATGTCCAAGGGTGGACTGGTGCTGCACGGCGAGCAGTCCTTCATCTATCACCGTCCGATGATCGCCGGTGACCGGCTCACCTTTCGCGGTCAGGTCAAAGAGATCTATCAGAAGCCCACCGGAGACCGGGTCATGACGTTTCTGGTCATCGAGGACGTCTATTCCGACGAGGCGGGCGAGCCCGTACTGACCTCGACGATGAACCTGATCCACCGGAGCTGACGACGTCATCTCCGTTGTGCGAGACGGACAAGAGCCGCAGGAGCCAGCC
>JBBRSC010000227.1:0-5575 GCA_038245795.1 Acidimicrobiales bacterium | reverse complement strand
GACCGAGGAGCTCGCCGAGCGGTTGTTCGTGTCGCGCAACACCGTGCGGAGTCACGTGCAGAAGGTGCTGTCGAAACTGGGTGCTCGTTCGAAGCTCGAGGCGGTGGTGATCGCGCGTGAGCGCGGCATCCTCAGCTGACGTTGTGACCCTCGTCGACATCGGCGATCGGCAGTTCCACGATGACCGAGGTCCCCTCGCCGGGCGTTGATTCGATGCGCATGTCGCCCTGGGACTGCTCAACGACGTTGTGAGCTAGCGACAACCCGAGCCCGGTTCCGGTGCCTCGTTCCTTGGTGGTGAAAAACGGCTCGAAGGCTTGGGCGAGCGTCTCGGGAGCCATCCCGATACCGGTGTCGGTAACCATGAGGATTGCCGACCGCCCCCGAACCTTGACGCTGACGTGAACGATGCCGCCCGGGACACTGGCGTCGCGAGCATTCAGGATCAGGTTCACGAGCAACTGCTCGATCTGGCTGCGGTGGGCGACGACCATGACCGGGTCATCAGGCATCGACAGTTCCAACTCGACATCTGGTTGGAGGGGTCGCTGCAGCAGGCTGATGGCTCGGCTAGCGATGCCCACAAGGTCGCACGGTTCAGGCTGCGCGATCGATCCGATCTCGGGGCGTGAGAATCGGAGCAACTGGCGGGCAATGTGGGCTCCGCTTTTCGCGGCGGCTTCGATCTGGCCGATATCGGCCTTCACTGAATCGGACAATCGCGGATCGCGACCAAGGGCGGCGGAGTAGTTGAGGATGACGCCGAGGAGGTTGTTGAAGTCGTGCGCCATACCCCCGGCAAGCCGTCCCAGGCTGTCGATCCGTGGCGTCCGTTCGAGGGCGCTCAGAAGTCGCTCGCGCTCTCGTTCGGCTGCCACCAGGTCAAGTTCCTGTTCGCGGTCGCGTAGGGCACTGCGCGCCATATAAGAGTCGGTAACGTCGGTGATCGTGCCGATGTACCCGACGAGCACGCCGTCGTTGCCGTGCAGCGCAACGGCTGAGCCAATCACCCAGCGAGCCATCCCGCTCGGGCGGCGGAATCGGAAGTGGAGCCGGAACTCGCGCTCGTTGCTGATGGAGTCGAACCACTCGCGGAGCGCGAACCCGCGATCGTCGGGGTGCAGCGCGTCCAACCATCCCTCGCCCATTGCCTGCTCGGCGGACATCTGAGTGATCTCCATCCAGCGGTGATTGACAAAGACGCAGTGGCCGTCGACGTCGGTCTCGAAGACGCCGACCGGAACGGCCAAGGCGAGCGAGCGGAAGCGCCGCTCATTCTGATCGTCGGGGAGACGATTGGTTTCGTCGGATTCCGTCGACATCGCTTTCGAACCTAGCAACCCCTACTCCGCCAATGCGTCGAGCACATCCATTCGACTCGCGCGCCGGGCTGGGACCGCAGCAGCCAACAATCCGACCAGCACCCCGACGCCCGCAACGATCGCCAGTCGTCCCCACTCGAAGCTGAAGCCGATCTGGGTGCCATCATTGGCCAGCGACAACGATCTCGTGAGGCAGAAGCCCAGAAAGGCGCCACCGGCCAACCCGATGAGGGTCCCAAACATGGCGATGATGAGCGACTCACCGCGGATCATCGATCTCACGGATGCGGGCATCATCCCAACGGCGCGCAACAGCCCGAGTTCGCGTCGTCGTTCGACGATGGACAGGGTCATGGTGTTGACGATGCCGATGAACGCAATGAGCACGCTCATTCCCAGTAGGCCGTTGACACCAGCAATGACCCATCCGAGGACCGAATTGAGGATGTCGCCGACGAAGTTGCCCTGTTGCACATTGACCGAGCTGTACGAGTCCGTCAGACCCTTGATCTGATTCGTCACGTCGCTCACGCTGGCTCCGTCGACCTTGATGAAGAGCTGCGTGGCGGGGCGTTCACCGGCGAGCTCGGTGAACGTCGCCGGGTCGACGAGGTTGGACAGGAAGATGGCATCGAAACTGAACTCGAGAACTGCGACTACCCGAACGCTGGCCGATGCTCCGCTTGGTGCGTTGATCTGGACTTGGTCGCCGAGCGCAGGTGGTGCTTGCCCGTTCCGACCACCACCACCGAAGTCGACGATAGCCATCGTTCCGGGTCCGAGGTCATCCAACGATCCTTGGCTGGCTTTTAGGTCGACGGTCCCCCTCAAAGCGGCGACGTCGCCGGAGGTGACCTGGCCGTCGGTGCCGCCAACGGTGGCGCTGAGGCTCCGCACCTCTGCGAGTTGCCCGACGCCCTTCACCGATCTGATCTGCCCGACGAGGTCGGGTTGAATACCAGACAGATCTGACAGCACGGAGATGTCAGACGACGACAGGTCATTGACCGTACCGACGAGTGCGGTGCGGAGGGAACCGCCAGCGGTGGTGACCAAGGTGATGAGCAGCACACCGATGATCAGCGCATTGGCCGTCGATGCTGCCCGCCGCGGACTGCGTTCGATGTTGTCGCCGGCGAGGCGCATGGCGAGGCCGCTTCGTCGGAAGAGTCCTCGTAGCAGTCGTGCGAGGGAGTTCAACACAATCGGCGCACTGAACAGAATGCCGAAGACGAACAACAACGCGCCGGGAACGATGAGATATGCGTTTCCCGCAAAGCCGCCCACGGCGACGAGCACTCCGCCGAGGGCCAACACGATGAGCCAGATGAACGAACGCTTCTTGGGGATCCGCTCCACGGCCGAGGATCGCATTGCCTCGACCGGAGCGACCTTGGCCGCACGTCGCGAGGCAAGAAAGACCGATGCCACGGTGATGAAGGTTCCCCAGAACACACACCACAACGCGGTGTACGGCGTGAGTCGGGCCCCGGCGCCAAGCAGCTTGATGTCGAACGACCTCAGGATGGCGACGGTCAACAGCGCCAAGCCGTACCCGATCACCAGCCCGACGAGGCTCGACACGAACCCGATGGCAAGCGCCTCGAGGCGAAGTGATCGGCGAACCTGTCTCGGTGTGGCGCCTATGGCGCGCAACAACGCAAGTTCCCGAGTGCGTTGCGCAACAATGACAGCGAACGTATTGGCGATCACAAATCCGCACACGAAGAGCGCCAGGAAGCCGAATCCTTGCAGCACGGGCTGGAGGAAGGTCGCGAACTGCGCCGCGCCGCCTTGAGCATCTTTGATGAACTGCGCCCGGTCGGTGGCGACGACACCCTGGGGCACAACCGCCCGGACCGCGACGAGAACGGTTGCGGGGTCGGCGCTCTCATCGAAGGTCAGCAGGATCCGATCAAATTCCTTGGTGCCGGCGAGCAGGAACTGGAAGGCGTCGGCGTCGACGAACGATGCGGTGCCGCTGCCGTCCTGGGCTGACTCAGGACCGAAGATCGTGAGGCCAACGAGCGTGACCTGCTGTTCGCCCACAGCGGTCGCAATCCGGACCGAGTCGCCCACCGACAGGTTGAACTCCGCGGCCGAATCGCGATCGAGGGTCATCTGGCCGGGCTCAGCCGGAGCGGAACCCTCGACGACCTGGAGTGGTGCAACGCCGCCCTCATTCACCCACCGTCGACCGGTGACACTGTCCGGCTTGGTGCGACCGGAGTGGAAGACGTTGATATTGCCCTGGAGTTCTCCCACAGCGTTCGCTACTCCGGGCACCGCACCGACCGTTGCGACCAGCGTCGAAGGAATCTTCGCGGGTGGCCCGGAGCGGTCTTCGCTCGCCTTCACCTGGCCTTCGACGTTGGCGTAGCGCTGCTCGATGGTTCCGCCGAGCGACGATTTGATGGCGTCGGTGAACATGAGGCCAGCGCTGAGGAAAGCGACCCCGACAACGATGGCGGTCACTGTGGCGACCAAGCGTCCGAGGTTGGTGCGGATGGTCTGGATGGCGAGTTCGAACATCAGGTTGCCACGTCTGGCAGCGACTCAGGTCGGGGCGTTCCAGCTGGCTGAGATCGAGCGAGCAACATGTGATCGAGAATGCTGTCGACCGTCGGATCGGGGAGATCACCGACGATTCGTCCGTCCGCCAGAAACACAACACGATCCGCCATCGCCGCTGCTCGGGGATCGTGGGTCACCATGACGATCGTTTGGCCGTGCTGGTCGACCGCACCCCGCAAGTAGCGCAGGATCTCCGCTGCCGTCGTCGAGTCGAGGTTTCCGGTCGGCTCGTCGGCGAACAACAACTCGGGCCGTGAGACCAGCGCGCGGGCGACCGCGACCCGCTGCTGTTGTCCGCCAGACAGTTCCTTGGGGCGATGGGATAGCCGATCGCGAATGCCGAGCGTGGAGACGACCTCATCGAAGACTGCCGGATCGACCTGTCGCTTCGCGAGCTTCATCGGAAGCAGAATGTTCTTCTCCGCCGTGAGCGCTGGCACCAGGTTGTACGACTGAAAAATGAAGCCCATGCGCTCGCGGCGGAGCAATGTCATCGCGGTTGGGTCGAGCTGTTGAATCTCGGTGTCACCGATGAAGATGCGACCTGAGGTGATCCAATCCAATCCAGCGATTGATTGCAGGAGCGTGCTCTTGCCGGAACCCGACGGACCCATCACGGCAGTGAATCTGGCTCGTTCGAAGCCAACGGAGACATTCGCCAACGCCCAGACAGGGTCAAGAGCGGTTCCGTACATCTTCGAGATGTCGTAGGCGCGGGCAGCGAACTGTCCAGCGCTTGGAAACGAGGTGGGGGCAACAGCAGACATGAGGGGAGGCGTGCGACAGGCGGTGGTCGCGACCCAGCCGACGTTAGGCGCGATGTACCGCTCGCTGCGACGCGCTGACACGCGTCGCCGGATCAGCTGATCCGGATGATCGTGGCGTTGACCAGCTCGACGTATCGGCCACTCGTGGTGAAATCAGCCCGATCCTGCTCGCCGATGTAGAGGTCGAGGTGTGCAGCGCCACCGAGACCAGGTGTGAACTGATCTTCGACATCCCACACCGAGCTGCGAAGCTGCGCCGCGAAACCCGTCTCGATGGGCGATCCGTCGTTCTGGCGAAGTGGGTCTACCAATCGGAACCGAGCACCCTTTGGCAAGGCGCCGCCGTCGGCTGCAGCGGAGAGGAACGGCCGGAGCGCGACCCCGTAACCCGACGCGGCGCCGGTGTCGAGCCTGCCTGGCTGACCTCGGTCGACAGGGGGGAGGGCACAACGGTCCAGGGAGCGAGGACCCCGATGGCCAGTACTCCACCGATCACTCCCAGCACCCGACCTCGTGGCTCGCGGGCCAACGAACGAGCAGGAACAGTCGGAGCCGAATCCGACACCAACGGCGCCGTCGGCGCGGGCGGCGCCATGGTGTAGCTCGGCTGCTCGATGGTTGGAGGAGGCGGAACGACCGGAGGAGCGGGTGGCTGCCAACGCCTGGACCGGACAGTACCGACGCCAAGTCGATCGGCGGGAGTGGTGCAGCGGGAACGGGAGGAACCGGTAGCCACGACGACGGTCCCGTCGGATGCTGCGGAGCATCCTCGTCGGATGGGCCAGTCTCGCTCATCCCCTCGGACCAACGAACTCGCTGATGTGGCTCTCCTGACCGCCAGGCCAGCCTGTGGCTCTCCTGACCGCCAGGCCAGCCTGTCTCCACCGATCGCCAGGCCAGCCTGTCCTAGGG
>JBBRSC010000226.1:0-5592 GCA_038245795.1 Acidimicrobiales bacterium | reverse complement strand
TGGCCATGTCGGGATCAACGCCGACGGCATCCAACACCTCGCGTACCCGTGTGTCCTGCTCGGACTGGTTGCCGATCTTCCACACCCGCAGCGGTTCGGCCACGATGTCGAAGACGGTTCGCCGGGGGTTCAGCGACGAGATCGGATCCTGGAAGATCATCTGCATCTGCGGCCGTCGCTCCCGAAGTGCTTCGCCGTGGAGCGACGTGAGTTCGATTCCGTCGAAGCGCACCTTTCCGCTCGTCGGGGGCGGCAGTTGGATGATGGCGCGACCCGTCGTTGACTTGCCGCAACCGGACTCGCCGACCAGACCCAGGGTTTCCCCCTCGGCGATGTCGAAGCTGATGTTGGTGACGGCGTTGACGGTCCGACCCCGCCCAGCGGGGAACTCGACCACCAGATTCTCGACGCTGACGAGCGCTCCCTCGCGAAGGTGCGCCGTTCCGCTCCCGGCCATCAGCGGACCCGGCCGGAGATCAGGTCGACTGGAACCGGAGCACCACTGACGGGATGATGGCACGCAAACAGATGGTCGGGGTGGCCTGGCAATGAGGTCAACTCTGGTCGTTCCTTGTCGCAGATGTCGGTTCGGTACACACAGCGGGGAGCGAAGGGACAACCCGGCGGGGGGGAGACGAGGTCCGGTGGCCGTCCGCCGATTGCCTGAAGGCGGGTATGGCTCGGGTACTCGACCTTCGGAATCGAGTTCATGAGGGCCTCGGTGTACGGGTGTGCCATGTTGGCGAACAACGACTTCACCGGTGCCTTCTCGATGATTCGCCCGGCGTACATCACGGCGATCTCGTCGGCGCGTCCGGCAACCACACCGAGGTCGTGCGTCACGAGCACCATGCCCATGAACCGATCGCGTTGTTGTTCTGCGAGCAGATCGAGGATCTGTGCCTGCACAGTCACGTCGAGTGCTGTGGTGGGTTCATCGGCGAACAACAGCTTGGGGCCGCATGCCAGTGCCATGGCGATGACCACTCGCTGGCGCATGCCGCCGGACATCTTGCCGGGATACACGCCGTAGCGTTGCTCGGGAGCAGGAATTCGCACGGCTTCGAGGAGCTTGATGGCGGTCGCTTTTGCTTCGGCCTTGTCCATTCCCAGCTTCACTCGGAGCGATTCGGTGATCTGGTTGCCGATCTTCATCACTGGGTTCAGCGATGTCATCGGATCCTGGAACACCATGGCCATCTCGGTGCCCCACAGGTCCCGGTATTGCTTGCCCGAGAAATTGGAGATGTCCTTGCCGGCGTAGATGATCGTGCCGGACTTCTCGACGCCCTTGCGGGGGAGGAGCCCCATGATGGCTTTGGACGTCACCGACTTGCCTGAGCCGGATTCGCCCACGATGCCGATGGTCTTGCCCCGCTCCAGGCTGAACGACAGACCGGAGACGGCATGGACCCGTCCGCGTGACGTCCCGAAGCTGACCTGCAAGTTCTCGACCCGCAGGAGTTCGCCGCCGGGAGCGCCGGTCAAGTGCGTTGGTGTGGACATGGGATCGGTCACAGCGCGCTCTCCCGCACATCGAACTTCTGTCGGAGGGCATCGCCGAACATGTTGAGCGACATCACGGCCAGGGTGATCACAATGGCCGCCGCAAAGGCCATCGTCGGGTCTTGACGGAGCCGATCGTTGCCCAAGCCGAGGATCTTTCCCCAAGAGATGGAGTCCTCTTTCACGCCCAATCCGAGGAGCGAGAGGCTGCCCTCCGTCACAATGACGACCCCGACGGCCAGGAACGCAATGGATGACATTGCCGGGAGCACGTTGGGGAATATGTCGCGAAGGATGATGCGACCGTTCTTCGCGCCCAACGCCTTCGACGCCGTCACGAACTCTCGCTCTGACCAGGTCAGCGTCGAAGCTCTCGATATTCGGCCCAGCAGCGGTACCGCCACGACGCCGATCGTGAAGATGAGCACACCGATCCGCTTGATCCCGCTCGTCTCGTCGGGGCCGCTCAGCACACCGACCAACGCGATAGCGAGTATGAGCGCAGGGAAGGCCAAAAGTACGTCGAAGATGAAGCTGCAGACAGTGTCCACCTTGCCTCGGAAGTAGCCAGCGAGAATCCCGAGCGTGCCGCCGATCAGCATGGCGCCCCCGACGGCTGCCGTAGCGATGATCAGCGACGTACGAGTACCGATGACCAGCCCGCTGAAGATGTCTCGCCCAGAACCATCGATCCCCAGAATGTGGTCGAAACCGATCTCGGCGCCCTCGACACCGTTGGCGACGTCGAGTGCTCCGGGGTCCACGCAGTCGATCGGGTCGTAGAGCGCAAAGCCCGAGCCGTCGCCGCACTTTTGCGTGAACCCGTCGGCGCCAACGACCGGCGATGCCACGAACAATGGCGCGAAGACGGCGACCAAGATGAGGAACAGCAGATAGATGCCGGAGATCCAACCGGTGATGGGCATCTTCGTGCCGGTCTTTGGTCCCTGACGGTCCTCGATCGGTGGAGCGGGCAGCGATGCCTCGGATTCCAGAAATGTGTCAGCCACGTCGGATCCTCGGGTCGAGCACGGAGTACAACAGATCGACCACGAAGTTGACCAACACGAACGAGATCCCGATGATCGCCACGAAACTCTGAACTGCCACTATTTGTCGGGCTTGGAGGGCCTCGACGGTATCGGTGCCGATGCCGGGGAGGCCGAAGATCCGCTCGATGATGACGGCGCCGCCGATGAGCGTGCCGACATTGAGGCCGATGACCGTCAGGAGTGTGAGGCTTGAGGGCCGCAGCGCATGGCGGAACAGAATCCGGTTCGGCTTGATGCCCTTGGCCTTGGCCATGGTGATGTAGTCCTCCTGCAGGGTGGCGACCATGTCGCTCCGGAGGAGACGTGCGTACACCGCAATTTGCGACAGACCGAGGCACAGCACAGGCAGGATCAGATGGCGGAAGTGCTCGACTGGGTCGACGCTGAAATCCACCCAGCCCCGCTCGGGTAACACTTCTCGATCGATCGTCAGGTACTTCTTGAAGAAGAACGCCAGCACGAACGCTGGTATCGACAACGCCAAAAAAAACAGCAGGTTCATCGATTTGTCGAAGGCGGAACCGGCGCGAGCCCCGGTGAACACACCGAGTGGTATGGCGAGCAGCAGCACGAAGATCTGCGTGTACAGCACGAGCAGCAGCGTCTTCGGGAAGTCCTTACCGAACTTGTCGGCGACGGTTTCCCCGGCCACCCCGTAGTACTGGCCGAGGTCGCCGCGAACGAAGTCCCCGAGCCAGCGCCCGTAACGGACCGGGAACGCGTCATCGACGCGCAGATCGGCGCGGATCTGCGCGATCTGCTCGTCGCTCGCGAACGGGTTGAACGTTCGCGCCGCGTCTCCCGGCAGGAGCGACACCAACGAGAACGCAAACAACGTGACGCAGATGATCACGAGGGCGAGCCGAACAAATTTGGACAGAAGGTTCACGAAATACCCCGGGGTGAAGACGGTCGGGTTCTCGATGGTCGGGGGGCGCCCCACAGGCACCCCCCGACCATCAGGGAACTACTTGCTCGGGTCCATCCAGGCTTCGGTCAGGTAGGTCCAGCCCCAGTTGATGCCGGTCCCTTTGGAGCCGTCAGGAAGGGTGTTGTAGCCGAACTGCTGGACCTTCTTGTTGGTACCCTCAGCCCACTCGGTGTACCAGTTCCAGAGTGCGTAGCCCTCGGAGACGAAGAGCTTGGAGATGTTCTGGTAGATCTCCTTGCGCTTGGCGGGATCAGTTTCGACCCGGCCCTCGTCGAGCAGCTTGTCCATTTGCGGATCGTTGATCTTCGAGAAGTTGGTCAGGTAACCGGAGCGCCACCAGACCAACTGGGTGTCAGGATCGGCACCGGGATGGTTGCGCCACAGGAGTACCCCGAACCCACCGCCCAATGCCTTGGTGATGAGCGACGACTGATCGGTCTCCGCGATGTTCACGGCCACACCGACCTCGCCCAGTTGACGCTTGATCTCCTCGGCCAGCAGCTTCGTGGTCGGGTCGGTGGCGTACGTGAGGTTCATCGAGATGTTCTTGCCCTGGAGGAACGCCTTGGCGGTCGCCGGGTCATAGGCCCCCAACTTGAGACCCTCGACGTAGCCGAGGGTCTCGGTGTCGAAGGGCTGGTCGGCGATGTCGAACTTGCCCTTGTTGGAGATCCGATTCAACGCCGTACGGTCGATTGCCTGACCAATGGCGAGACGGGTCGCCTTGTCGTTGAACGGCGGCGCCGCGAGATCAACCAACCCGTAGGCGACCTCGCGATGCCCCTTCGGTTCCTTGACCAGATTGAACTTGTCGGGTGCGGCGGCGATGTCGTCGAAGATGCTCTGCGTCGAGAAGTGCGTGGCATCGACAGCGCCAGACTTCAGCGCATTGAAACGGTTCTCGGAGTTCTCGACGGGCTTGAAGGTAATGCCATCGAGGTAGGGCAACGGCTTGTCGTCGGCTCCCATGCGCCAGTAATTCTCGTTCTTCACAAGCTTCATCTGTTGGTTCCGCTCCCAGTCCGCTGGGCTGTTGAGCTTGAACGGGCCCGTGCCGACGAGGGTGTCGGCGCAGGTGCCGTCCTTCGCCGGGTCACCGGCGCCATCGGAATCCGCGCGGAGCTGCTTTTCGGCCATCATGCCGTTGCGACCACTGGCCAGGAACGATGCCCATTGCGGCCACGGGCTCGACATGGAGACGGTGAGCGTCAGATCGTCGACGACGGTGACCTTCTGGATCTGCTTGTACACCAGCCGGAAGAGCACCGGAGAGACGTTGGTGGCCTTGGTGATCGTTGGCTCACCCCACCAGAGATCGATGTTGTCCTTGACAACCGCGGAGTCGAGCTTGGTGCCGTCGTGGAACAAGATGCCCGGTCGGAGTTTGATCGTCCAGAGCGTTGCATCGGCATTGGGTGTCAGCGACTCGGCAAGGTAAGGCTTGGCCACGTAGTTCTCGTCGAAGATGGCGAGTGGATCGTAAATGGCGTTGTGCACCTGTATGCCCGAGACCGCAAGTTGGCCCGAGGCCAGACACCAGCCGCCAGTGCTCTCGGACTCGAGGCCGACGGTCATCACACCGCCGCGTTTGATGGTGCCCGGCTCTGACTTCTCGCCCGGCGCCTTTTGATTGGCAGGGATCGTGGTGTTGCCGGCATCGGTCTTGGTTCCGGCCTTGCTGCCTCCACAAGCAACCGCCGCCAGCGATACGACCAGAACGGCCGCGAAGATCTTTGCTCCGCCGTCGATCAACTTCCCGCGTCCTCGAATCATGGTCCCTCTTTCTTGTCACCGCGTGGCGGTTCATTGTGGGCCGCCGGAGCGGACCCGCTGTTTCGTCATTCCCCCAGCGCCGCAGGCTGTGACTGTCGGCACATGGAAGGCGCACACTACAACGCGAAACACCCAGTGAGTGGCCAGAGGCAGGGGAGAGAACTCCCCTACGATTGGGTGATGGATCACCAGGAGGCCGACAAGTGGGCTGGCTGCTGATCCTGCTGCTCTGCGGAGTCCTGGCGGCGATCGCTGTGTCGCGCCGAGCGCGTGCCCAACGAAGGACGCGGGCCGCCACGGTGGAGCTCCGCTTCGAGTCGGGAATCGTGA